>CAYVFW010000067.1:11640-15448 GCA_964450325.1 uncultured Phycisphaeraceae bacterium
CTGCTCAAGCCTACGCGATTGTCTTGCTCAAGCCTACGCGATTGTCTTGCTCAAGATAGCTGAGCGGTAGTTGGTATACGGCCATTGATGGTGGCCGACCATGCGGTACCCGCGGCGGAAGTAGAAACTAATAAGTTCTGTGTCGGGCTCCGCCATCGAGCAGGCAATCTCTTGAGCTCCGGTCTCCTTAGTGCGATTCTCAACCTCTGTCAGAAGCATCAATCCAAGGCCTTGGCCCTGGTAAGTGGGATCAACGGCGAACTGCGAGAAGCTCGCAACGTCGGGCTTACTAAAGTAAGCGGGACCCTGCGATTCTTCGATCTCGTGAAAGAGGATCGTGCCGACCATCATCTGTCTGGTCCGGCTATTCTCGCGGGCGAGGTGGTGAATCGCAACATAACATTCGCCGCTGAAAACCCGCTTCTTGGTCATCGCGTCGTCCTGCCGCCCGGCGAGTGGCCGCAGGCCCATCGCCATCTGCTTCGCATAAGCTCGATGAAGAAGGCCGGTCAACTCCGAGAGCGAGTCTGTAGGTGCGAGCCGCCGCACGGTGATAATCGGCGCGGGTGCAGAGGGCGTCGTCGCGAGCTTTAATGATGGACCGGCACGGGGTGGTGCATTTGAGCTTTCTTGAGCGGGTATCTGCGACATCAGGCTAAGTATAGTGCGCTTTGCTACGCCATCGTCGGCTGGGTTCCACGCGACCGCGCGGCACGAAGCGCGAAAAAAACCCCCCAAGCGCGGGGGGTTGATGCCGATATGTTTTATCGCCGCGCGGAGCTCGCGGAATTGGCTCAATTGACGCAGACCAAGGTGCGGCGGGGCCGGTCAGAGAAAAGTGATGGCCCGACGACAGAAACGTAACTAGTCTTATCGAGTACTGCTCAGACCATTTCCTTGAGGCCCTTGAGAGGCCGGACTTTCACAATCGTGCGGGCTGGCTTGGCCTTCACGGTCATCATCTTGTCTTTGTTGAAGGGGTCCTTGCGCTGCATCGCCTTGGTCGCGGACTTATAAATAGCACTGATCTTCATCATTCCGGGCACGACAAAGATCTTGGGCTTGTCGGGCGAGGGCTTGGCGAGGTCGGCGCCGATGACCTTCTGAAGTGCTTCAAACACCGCAGCGACCTGCTTCTTGGTTACATCACCGACGTGATCGGCGAGGGTGGAATAGAGCTCGCTCTTCTTGCGTGGCTTGATGCTCGCAACTAACTTCGGGGCTTTGGGGGTTGTGGATTTGGCAGCCGTGCCAGCTTTCTTCGCCATCTGTTGGACTCCTTCACGACGACTTTACTTCGCGGCCTCATCGGGAAAACGCGCGTTTTCCGCTAGAGCCGCTATTGTTTTAACACTACTCGCGGCATTTCGCAAGTAAAAACAACTGTTTTTCCCCAAAATTGTCCAATTTTCTTCGCCAAAGCCGGAAAAACGTCGCTTTTCGGGGAGGTTTTCCACAATTGGAATCGACTCGACCGGTCGCCCGCCACTTATGTTTCGCCGCGGACTGCAACCAAAAGAGGGCTGTGATCAGAAACCCCGGTTTCACGCAGGTGTGACAGATGGCTCATCCGCTCCACCCGTGGTGCGAGCGCCGCACTGGCGTACGCGGCATCGATTCTTCGGCCCGTGCCCCCGTGGTCAACCCAAGTTGCAGCATCACGCTGATCGCGCGGGCTGCGCGGACGTAGAGAAAGGCGTTCGTTGTGCTCGTAGCTTTCGGCTGGCATATGCACGCCAACGGAGGGGTCAGCGCGTGCGTCAGAGGACTCCCAAGGAGGCGAGCTTGCTGGCTCAGACGCTGATTCCGAGATCGGCCAGAGGTCTTTGTAGCCCAAGGAGCAAAGTTGCCCTAGTCGTTGTGCGCAGTGCGAGGTAGAAGCAAACCGGGGTGAGCGGGGCGCGTCAAGGCCTCTAGTGGTATTAAGATCACCGATGAGCAGGTGCTGGCTGTCTCGCCGCTCGCGTGCAAGCGAAGTTAAGCGATTCCAGTGCTCGGCCTTTCTGGTTTGCGCTGCGTCGTCGGGAATATGCACCGCGGTTAAATACCCTCCGGCGTGTTCGATATCGATCTCACGCCCTGCGTGGGCAGTTAATGCAACGTGTTTGAATGGCAGCCGCGAGGCCAGAAACATTCCGTTCCGGCGTGACGAGGCGTGCGAGATAGCCTGAAAGACCAGTCCATGGTCCTGAAGTGCGGCACGAAGGATGCTGCCGCGTTCAACGCGAAACTCGCAGAGGGCGACGATGTCGGCTCTTTGCTCGAGGATGGCGAGCAGGATTTCGGGTGTGCGGCGTGGTCCGCCACCGTGCAGGATGTTCCAGAAAAGTATTCGCAAGGTGGGGGGGTGGAAGAGTTAAGTCGGCGAGGGGGACGCAAAGTTAGAGGCAGCCAGTGTACCGCAATTGGGCGCAATACGCTTGTCTTCATGCCGCGGGTTGTGCCGATCACCGAGTTTGACCTAAGCACACACCCGCTCTTGGCGGACTACGCCAATCTTACGGATGCTCAGTTGCGAGGACGCGACCTGAAGGGTGAGCAGCTGCACTTTATCGCCGAGGGCGAGGGAGTAGTGAGGCATCTGATCGCATCGCGGTTTCAGACTCGCAGCCTGCTCGTCACCCCGCATCACGTCGCTGAGAAGATGGCGGACATCGTCCCGACTCTCGGTGATGACGTAACTGTGTTTGTTGCGTTACCTCAACTCGTCGAAGCCATCACTGGCTTTCCGTTTCACCGCGGGGTGATCGCGAGCGGCGCGGTGGGGAGGCCGCACGCGGCGGAGACTCTGATCGCCAATGCTTCGCTGCTGGTAGTCTGCGAGCGTTTATCGAATATCGAGAATATGGGGGCGGTATTTCGTAACGTTGCGTGCCTAGCGGGTGAAAACGCGGCGGTATTGCTCAGCCCCGAAAGTTGTCATCCTCTTTATCGTAAGTCGTTAAGAGTATCTATGGGCCACGCCCTGCGCGTGCCATACGCGCACCTCGTGGGGTGGCCTGACTCGTTGCAGATGTTGCGCCGGGCGGGCTTCCGGTTGCTAGCGCTCACCCCACGGCGCGACGCGGCGGATATCGCCGCTGCGGCGGCGATGATCGATTCACATCATCCGGGCGTTCGCGTCGCGCTCTTGGTGGGAGCTGAAGGGCCGGGCTTAAGCGAAGGGGCGATCGGTGCTGCGGACCTCGCGGTAAAGATACCGATGCAGCCGGGTGCTGATTCGTTGAATGTGGCCACAGCGTTAGCGATTGCTCTCCACGCGGTACAAAAGTAATGTCATCACAGTCGGCCGGTCCATCCGATTGCATCGGCGCGGTTCCTCGCTTTTCTCGCTGAGCCGAATTTAAATTAATTTTGAAGTTGAGCGTAAGCCCTCAACAGCCCGTGGAATCAAGCTCGCAAGTTCAGTCGCAAGCATGCCTCCGTTTGCCTCGTTCTGCGCCGCCCACAGTTCACCCGCGATAGCGTGGGCCTCTACCGCTATGCACGTCAGTTCGATTAGGCTTAACTGGTGTGGACCCTGCGCTGGCAAGGGTCGGCCCGACTTAGCCGCGGCGAGCGCGATCAACGGGTTATGAGCTTTGGGAGGATGCTGAGCGATGATACCGGCGATCACTCCGGCGAGAACATCGCCACTTCCTGCGGTCGCCATGCAGGGGTGACCTCGTTGGCAGACCCAGGTGTCGAGCCCGTCAGTTACAACCGTCCGATCACCCTTTAGGACAACAATGCATCCGATGCGGCGGGCGAGTTGCTCCGCCGCGGCGGAGCGAGTGGAGGGGTCGACAGGGTCTGCGGTGATGCGGAG
>CAYVFW010000068.1:0-1578 GCA_964450325.1 uncultured Phycisphaeraceae bacterium
TGGTAGTAATGGTTTGACGCGCGACAACTGAGTGTCGGGCCTCCCGCCCGGCGGTGGCTCGTACGATTTTTTATGCGGCAGGACTCAAGCCTCAAACAATCGCAACGCTCGCCAACGATTTTGCTCTTAACGCTCGCAGTCGTGGCCGCGCTGGCCGCGGTTGGGTCGACGCAGTCACAGCATGAGCGTCCGCTGGTTGTCGCGGCGTCTGAACCCAAGAAATCGCCATTGACAGAGGACGAACGTAAGCAGGCTGCGGCGACTCCGCATCAGTTACCGATTCCTGCTCCGCTGCCGGTGGACGCGGCGTTGGCAGCATTCGAAGTCGCCGCGGGCTTTGTAATTGAATGCGTGGCAAGCGAGCCTCTCGTGCAAGCGCCGGTTGCGATGCAGTTTGACGAAGATGGCCGGCTCTGGGTGGTTGAAATGCGGTCGTACATGCCCGACCTTGAAGGCACCAACGAGCGGCTGCCGACCAACCGCATCAGCGTGCTAGAAGATACCGACAACGATGGAGTATTTGATCGTTCGACCGCGTTCCTCGATGATCTCGTATTACCTCGCGCAGTCGCACCCTGTTACGGCGGCGCGCTGGTGCTCGAACCCCCATCGCTTTACTTTTGTAAAGATACTGACGGCGATGGCCGGGCTGATATTAAGCGAAAGCTGCTGGATGGCTTCGGCGGGATCGATAACCCAGAACACGCCGGGAACGGGCTGCTACGAGGATTGGACAACTGGTATCACTTTTCGCAACACACCTTACAGGTCGCCTTTGACGGCACGAACGTGCAGACGCGCGCCGCGCGAGCGCACGGTCAATGGGGGTTGGGGATGGATGACCGGGGAAGGTTTTATTACACGCCTAACTCAACTCCCCTGCTCATTGATATCTATCCTAATCACTTAGGCTCGCTGAATCGTGCGATGGCGGCACCCGCGGGGCTGGGTGACAATATTGCGCAGCCCGCGGCAACCACTTGGCCCATCCATCCCACCCCCGGGGTGAATCGGGGCTATCAGGACGGCATACTCCGCGCCGATGCTACGTTGGCGAGCTTGACCGCCGCGTGCGGGCCGTCGATCAATAGAGCTGGCGGGCTTGGCGAAGACGCCCGGGGCGATGCTTTTATCTGCGAACCCGCGGGGGGCATCGTGAAGCGTATCGCGCTTCGTGAAGAGGTCGATGGAGTGCCCAAAGGCCGAAATGCTTATGACAAGCGCGAGTGGATCGCCAGCCGCGATGAACGATTCCGACCGGTGAACACAGCCTTCGGACCAGATGGGTATTTATATATCGCCGACATGTATCGCGGGGTCATCCAACATAAAACGTACCTCACGGAGTATCTGAAAAAACAGATCCGAGAACGTAACTTGGAGACACCGCTTAACATGGGGCGGATTTACCGGGTAAGGCTTCAAGATGGGAAGACACGTGGCCCCTTCCCTAAAATAAGTATATTGCCCACACCGATGCTCGTAGAGTTACTATCGCATGAGGATGGTTGGTACCGCGACACCGCTCAACGATTAATCGTGGAGCGGCGGGCTCTGGCCGCGGTCGATGGGCCGGCG
>CAYVFW010000068.1:1678-15433 GCA_964450325.1 uncultured Phycisphaeraceae bacterium
GGCCGGCGGGTGGGCCGGTACATGGCGATGTCGTCGATTCGCTGCGAGTCTTGCTCCGAGATGCGCCCCGCTGGCAGACCCGTCTGGCCGCGCTCGGCTGCCTCGCAGGCCTTGCGGGCCACGGAGTAAGCGGCAATTGGACCGACGGCGCGGCCGGTGATGTAAGTAGATCTGTCAACAGCGCATTGGGTGGCGATCTCATCGATGCGATGTCCGACCCTCATCCGGCGGTGGTGACCCGCGCGATAGACTTAAGTTACCAGCTCGGAAGGGTGGTTGACTCGGGACCAACCCAGGCGGTTCAGCGGCTGCTGGCGGTGCGAGATCGCGCCACCGGCAGCCCCGACGTCTCCCTGCAGGCGACATTCGCCGCCGCGGCGGGCAGCAGTTTAAGCGCCGAGCACGCGGCTTTCATACTCCAAAATTTAGATTCGGCGGTGGCACGCAGCGCACTGATAGCGGGGTTGCCCTCGGGCCGATCCGCGGAAGTCGCTACTCCCAGTGAGGCAGAGGGAGAATCTGCAATGGGGGCGGTGCTGTTGCAGCTTACGAAGCGTGGAGCCTGGCCCCACCGCCCCGACGATGTGAAGACCCTCGATGTTCTGGTCGCCACGCTATTAAGAACTACGCCAGCCGCTCGGCTGGAGTTAGTCGAGCTCGCCGCGGCGTGCTATGAACGTGAGCGGAACCAATCTACCGGCGAAGCCTCCGGAAGAGCGGCTGAGCGAAGTGGGGCGGGTAGTTTGATGGTGCGCAGAATTATAGATTCGATGCGGCTGATGGCCGACGAGCCCCAACCTATTAAGTTAAGTGGAGTACCGACTCTATGGTTGCGGTTGGCGGGTGAAAGTAAGAACCGGGGGGGCGAGCTGAAAGTGAACAGTTCGGAACCAGGTGCCCTCGCCGCCGAGATGGAGCGGGCAGTTAATTACTTTGAATGGCCCGGACGCCCGGTGGTGAAGCGTGCGAAGGCCGGGCGGCTGCTCACACTCGCAGAGCGCGATCAGTTTGAACTAGGAAAGATTTTGTACTCCAAGTGCGTAGGGTGCCATATGGAGGATGGTCAGGGTGCCCCCGGTCAGGCACCGACGTTGGTCGCAAGCACGATTCTGGGTGGGAGGCCCGATCGCGCGGTGAAGGTGCTGCTGCATGGGCTTCAAGGCAAATATTCCTACGGCGACCAGGAGTTCGTGGGCCAGATGCCCGCCGCGGCCCTTGAGTCGGACGCGGAAGTCGCGGCTGTGTTAACCTATTGCCGCAGGTCGTTTGGTAACGCTGCCGAGCCTGTTACGATTGACGACGTCACGCGTGTCCGAAGTGCCACCATCAATCGACGAGGGCCTTGGCGGCGCGAGGAACTTAAGTAATTAAACTCGGGTGCGAAGGAATAAAAGTTACAATGACGCACAGCTATCGGGTATCGCCCGCTGCCCATTCCGGCCCGACAGACCGTCCGAGTTATGCGTTGCGGCTCCGCCTCGTTATAGGAGCCATTGTGGCGATCCTGCCGGTTAGCTGCTCGCGGCCCGCCGTTGTGCAGCCGCCGCGAGATACGAGACATCTGACCGACGTAACTCAACTGGCCCTCACCCGACGTGGCGGGCAAGCGACGTTCATAACCGCCGCCGGCACGATCACCGGCGAAACCAGGCCCAACCAGCGCAACTCGTTTTTGTGCTTCACTCCCCAATGCAATAATTATATCCTGCGCTTCGAAGTGAATACAGACGCAACACTCAACTCAGGCGTTCAGATCCGCTCGCAACTGGTCGATCCTGGTACCGACCGCGAGGCGGTCGTCGGATATCAGGTCGAGATTGATCCCACAGCGAGAGCCTGGTCCGGCGGAATTTACGAAGAGGGGAAGCGGGGATGGTTAGAAAAGCCCCCGGAAGAAGCCCGCGCTGCGTTCATTCCCGGAGCCTGGAATAGTTATATTATCCGCTGCGAGAATAATCAGATACGCACCTGGGTCAACGATGTTGCGTGCGCCGATTACACCGACGCGACCGAGCCGGTGGGCCTGATCGGATTTCAAGTCCATAGCGTGGGTGCTGATCCGATTCCCCGGCGGGTGCGGTGGAAGAATATAAGTATAGAATGCTTGCCGTAACCAGCAGGATTAGCTTCACCGGTTAAAAGTTGGATGACGCAGGCGTTGGCGAGATAGCCAGTAAATCGCCCGCACCGTTGAACGCGAGTTGCCCAGCCTCGGGCAATCCTCGCAGAGGCACTTATCCATGATTATATTAACTTGCTCGATATTCTGCTATTGGTGCCAATAGCTCGCCTCCCGTCCAAGTCAAGCTCGCCTCTCCCTCGGATGAAACTTAGCATGCACGCTCTTCAGGCGAGCCCGGTCAACATGGGTGTAAATCGCGGTCGTAGCGATATCGCTATGGCCTAAAAACTCTTGCACCACCCGCAGATCCGCGCCGCCGATCACCAGGTGAGTCGCGAACGAATGGCGAAGTTGATGGGGGTACACGCCCGCCAATCCCGCCGCGGCGGCATTGCGCTTCACAATCTGCCACACCGCTGCCCGCGTGAGCGGCTTGCCGCGTACGGAAATGAAGAGGCGTCCTTGCGTCTGCCACTCAGCCAGCAGGTGGCGAGCTTGCGTGAGGTATTCATCCAGTGCCGCTTGTGCTGGCTTGCCCACCGGCACCATCCGTTGCTTATTCCCTTTACCTAAAAGCCGGATGGCCCCAAGGGTTACAAAGTAATCTTGAAGCTGGCAGTTGCACACTTCGCTGGCGCGAAGGCCGCTTGAGTACATAAGCTCGAGCATCGCCACGTCACGCAGTCGCAGCGCAAGATTACCGTCGTAAAGGTCTTGGTCGCGAGAGACGTTCAGTAGTCGCTCCAACTGGCCCGGCGAAAGCGTGTCGGGAAGCCGCCGCCACCGGTGCGGTCGTTCGAGGATCGTGGTTGGATCCTGCGAAATCCTTCCGGTCGTCCTCGCCCACCGAAAAAACATCCGAACTGTGGTGAGGTGCCGCACCGTCGATTCCGCGGCCAGCTTGCGCACCGAGGTTAACGCTTGCATGTGATCAACCACCAGCCTCGGAGTGGTCGATTCAAGTTCCTTCACTCCGAAGTAATGCAGCGACTGGAAGAGATAAGTTAAGTCGCGTCCATAATTGTCAACGGTATTTTCGCTCAGGCCGCACTCAACGCGGATATAAGCGATAAACAGCCGGTGAAGTCCGGTCCACGGCTCTTGTAAAGGGTCCGGCGAGGAAGTAACCGGTGGATCGGTGATGAGTGGCGGCTTTGAACGCATGTGTGCGGGAAAATCGGCCGAGCCGAACTGTTATCGCAGATCTCTGGCGTGATTACCTGTATCGTCACACACAGCGGCCGGGCGTGAACACGCGAAAATGTAGGTGGTAGGGCTGTCCGCAAAAGCTTGCCCTTGGGGGCTGGTCCTAGGAGGCTATTCCCAAGACGCTTGCGCTGGTGGGCACGCCCAGCTCAGAGCCGACATATCCTTTGACTATGCAAGTAACAGTTTTGCTTTTCGGACCAGAGCGAGAGGCGGCGGGAACCCCGCGTGTCATGGTCGCGCTCGATGGTGACTGTCGCTGTTCAACACTCCGTCATGCCTTGGGCGAGGCGATTCCCGAGCTTGTTCCATTTCTCGCCTCAGGGCGGCTTGCGGTGAATAACACGTTTGTCACCGACGACCATGAGCTCCAAACCGGTGATGAGGTTGCCCTCATCGGCATAGTCGGCGGCGGCTAAACCGGGGCAGCGGTGCCGCAACTACTTTTTCAGCATGGAAGCAGGCGAACGCAACGCTGAGATATCGGTCGAGTTTGTTGAGGGTCCGATTTCGCTCAACGCCATCGCAAGTGCGGAGTATCAGAGTGAGGTGGGCGCCATTGTAACATTTCACGGCGTTGTTCGTGGTACAGAACAGGGCAGGGGGCTCACCGCTCTGGTGTATGAGGCCTATCAGCCGATGGCTGCCCAGCAACTGAAGGCGCTCGCCGTCGCGATCGCGGCTGAATATAAGTTATTTCGATTAGAAGTGCTCCACAGCACCGGGAGGGTCAAAGTGGGGGAGCTCTCATTCCGACTGGTCGCCGCGGCGGCCCATCGCAAGGAGGCACTCGATGCAACCTCCGCGTTTATTGAAGCGATGAAGATGAGCGTGCCTATCTGGAAGCAGATCGAGTACAAGTAAGCCGGCGCAACGCCGCACGGCAAAGATAATCTTAATGTAGCTCAGCCTCCAATGGCCGACATCGTCCGTTGCGGCTGCACAAACCCGGAGGATGTAATTCCGTGGCCCTTTTGTTTGCTCCACACCGCATCGAGCATTAGCTCGGCGAGCGCTGCATCGCTCGCCCCCTCTCGCAAAAGCGAGCGCAGATCCCACTCATCGCGGCTGAAAAGGCAGGGACGCACCTTGCCGTCCGCCGTGATCCGCAGCCGCGAGCAAGCTCCGCAGAACGGGCGGGTGACTGGGGCAATCACCCCGATCGAGCCAGCCGCGCCGTCGGCGAAGCGAAAGTGCAGCGATGTACTGCTCGCACATTCGCGGCCGACTTCCTCGAGCGGGAAGACCGCATGAATGCTGGCGATGATCTCCGAGGCGGGAACAAGTTTACTGGCGTCCCAAGCGCGAGCACTATCAAGCGGCATGTATTCAATGAAGCGGACCTGCACGTTGTGAGAGCGGGCAAGGCGGGCGAGCGCGGGAAGCTGAGTTTCGTTACGCCCTCGCACCACCACCGCGTTGACCTTAATCGGAGTAAGCCCCGCGTCCGCCGCGACCGCAATCGCATTTATAATCGATGCAGCACTGGACGTAGAGCGCGTGATCGCCGAAAAGGCCGCTTCATCGGTGCTATCAAGGCTGAATGTAAGCCGTCGCAACCCCGCTTTCTTCCAAGACGCGGCGGAAGCCGGGGTGACCAGCGAGCCGTTGGTAGTCATGGAGAGGTCGCGTATCGGCAATGCCGCCGCGCCCGAAATAATGCTGAGTAACCGCGGGTGTACGGTGGGCTCGCCTCCGGTAAGACGTATGGATGTAACCCCTAAACTGCACGCCGCAGCAGCAACGCGGACAAGCTCAGCGTGCGTGAGCAGGTGCGCGGGGGCGGCAAACTTTACGTCCGGCTCCAGGCAGTAGACACAGCGAAAGTTACATCGATCGGTGATCGAGAGGCGTAAATCAGCGATGGCGCGGCCATGGGAATCGATCAGTCTTGGGCCACGCGAGAAGTCGGCTGGCGGCCGACCCGATATTTCCGGGGGCTTGGACGCATCGCTTCGCGCTCTCAGGTTACTTTCATTAGGCAGCACAGGCAGAAGCATGACGTAAGCATAGGGGACGCCCCGCAGGCCTTCGCGGCGAAGTTACCCCGATTACCCCGCGCGCCGATTAACAAATGCAAGGGGCGGGCCAGATTTTCGTCCAGATTACTCAGATTTCGCGCCGCGCATCCGTCACAGTAAAAAAAGTTGGAAAATCCGTTCTAAACAGTTGGCATTCTTCAAAGCGTGTTGCATGTTGTGGGTGGGTCTGGAACGAATGTTCGTTCTAAAATGTTTAGTGGGTCTGAGCCTGTGCCAACCGCATTGGCTTAACAATGAGTTTCGAGGAGTTTTAACGTGAAGAATCTGATTGCCTCTATCGTCGTCACCGCTGGTCTTGCTTCCGTCGCTGCCGGTCAAATCACACGAATGGATGTAGAAACATCTGAAAACGGCACCACTTGGACCTCCGGCACCCGCCTGGTAAACCCCGGCACTGCCGTCCAAGTTCGCTACCGGGTTTCGTTCATCGCCAACGGCACCACCGCCGTCCCCACTGGTTTCCACTCTCTGTCATTCCAGCCCACGTTCAGCAACTGGACGAACGCTGATACGCTCGCTCCGTTCGCCGTCTCGGGAAATAACATCAGCACTCCTGCTGGCTCGGTTACAGATGCATCGGGCGCCTTCGGTCGCATCAGCCCATTCGCCGCCACCGGCACACAAACGACTGATCCCTACCGTGGCCACGTCCAAACCGACTCCGGAACTACCTACCTACGTATTGCTCGTAACACGATCACCAACTGGGTCGGAAACGGTCCCACCACCACAACGGGCGCTGCGAACAACTTCAATGGTTCGGGTGGTCTCCCCCTCGTCCAGAAGAACATCAACCAGATCGCAGTTGGTGAGCCAGCCTTCGCCCCCGGAATTACCAACATCCTGCTCGCTAAGTTTGGTTTCACCCTCAGTGCAGACAGCACCGTACGCACCCTAACCATCTCAGCACCGACCCTCGGTATGAGCCGGACCACCGCGACGGGACTTCGCGAAGCCTCTTGGTTCGAGAGTGCACAGGCCTCGTTCGGTGCGATTAAGGGTGTGGTCGAGGTCGTAGACGCTCAGGTCCAAGTCATCCCCGCGCCGGGCGCCCTCTGCTTGGTCGGTGCGGGTGGCTTGGTTGCTCTCCGCCGTCGCCGCTAAGCGATCACGCTTGGGTTATCGGATCCCCCTCATCCAAACTCGTCTGACAGAGCGAAATGCGCTCCGGCCACCGCGAAACTCGCCCCTCACAAGTTCAAGCTTGTGAGGGGTTTTTTGGTTATTTGCGGTCAACGTTTGGTGTCTCCAGCAACGACCCCAGCAAAAAAAAATCGGTGGATTGGCCTGTTAAAAGAGGTGCGCCGCTTGTGTAAAAATCTGATGGTGACGACGGCCTGACATACAAACACAATCCAAATATCCGGCTGTGTCGGCTTTTTCGGTGCCTGTCGATCTAGTTTTTGAACAAAAAGACTTGCATTTGTTTGAGACTCGATGTATACTCTAAGCTCATGAGAGGGAAGTTTTCGAGGCTTCCCCAACGCAAGACGTTCCCGGTTTGTACTTCAAACCAATACTTTTAGAGGAGATCGAGATGAAGAATGTTATTCGTTCAGTAGTAGCTGTTGCTGGTTTGGCTACCGTCGCTAGCGCCGGTATTAGCCGCCTTGACCTCCAGGTCAGCCTTGATGGCCAGACCTGGTCTGACAGCGTCACCGTCAGTGCCACAGCGGCACAGACCGCCCGCGTCCTCACCCGCGCCGTGATTTCATACATCCCGGACGCTGGCGAAGCCGCCCCCATCGGTTTCGCTTCGCTCACTTGGCAGCCTGTGTTCAGCAATATCCGCACCGGCCAAGATCAAATCGCGGCGTTTTCGAACCAGGGCAACAACACCAACGGTGGTGCAATTATCCCCCAGGCTGACACCGATGGCCCCTTCGGCCGCGTCATCCCCTTCGCTGGTACCGGTCCCTCGACCAGCCAGAGCTACGTGGTCCACACGCACACCGCTGGTTCGGGTGGCGCTCCCGCTGGCAACTTCTTCCGCATTGCCCGTAATGATATCACCCGCTGGGTTGGATTGGGCCCCACCACCACCGTCACTGCCGTGAACAACTTCAACGGCTCAGGCGGCGTCGCCACCGTTCAGAAACTCGCTGGCCGCGTCGCCGCTGACCCGGCGATCTCGTACGATGTCGCTCCCGTGATCCTCGTCCTCGGCATTGATGTCCGTGGCGTCGGGAGCGGTCTCTCTCACGTCATCGGCCTCGATGCCCCCTTGCTTGGCATGAGCCGAGATTCCGCAACGGGCAATCGTCAAGCCGCTTGGATGAGAGACCTTGCTGACGCCTCTGGTGGAATCAAGGGTATCGTTCAAGTTGATGGCGCTGAAATCCGCATCATTCCCGCCCCCGGCAGCTTGGCCCTCCTCGGCCTCGGTGGCCTGATTGTCGGTCGCCGTCGCCGCTAAATCTCAAGGCCGGGTTATTCCGGTTAAGGATGTAGCCTTCGGGTTCCGCGGCATAGGCCGCAGTTTAGTTTGATCTCGATCTTCGCCCCTGTTCCGGTAAGCCGGAACAGGGGTTTTGTATTACTTTGGCTTCCCAAAATGAGCGAATACGGTAACATTCCTGAATGAACGAAAAGGAGACTTACCGCAACTCATGCTCACACGGAGATTATGTTAAGATTGCCGCAGCGAGACATCTCTTAGTCACCCAATGCAGCCCACACGCGGATTGCTAACATTGAGCCTTGATCGCTCGCGCTGATCAGAATTATTAGGCAAATGACCGACCGCACCCCTGACGCGGGCGACAGCCTCTTAGTTACCATTGCCACATGGGTATCCTTCTTGAGCTTGCGGTGGATAATCTCGAGGACGGTATCGACGCTTATAAAGCCGGTGCCAACCGACTCGAGGTTGTTGCCGATTTGGCATCGCAGGGGTTAACGCCTGATTTGGGACTGCTGACAGAGCTCTTTAGACGCGTGCCGATTCCGCTGGTCGCGATGGTCAGGCCGCGCGCGGGTAATTTCGTCTATACAACTTCAGAAATTGACTTAACGGTCCAGCAGTCGCACGACTGCATCGCGGCCGGGGCAAGCGGCATCGTGGTCGGCGTGCTCACCGCCGAGAATGAGGTGCAGCGAGAGGCACTTCGCGCCTGCATTCAGGCGGCCCACGCCGCGTGGTCAAGCAGAACGCAAGCGGCGAGCGAGCCTCTAAAGACCCGATTAAGTGGGAGCCAGCCCGAAATTATATTTCATCGCGCCTTTGACTTCACGCCGCGTTCTCTTGAGGCGATGGAGACCCTAATTAGCGAAGGCTGCACCCGGATTCTTACCGCAGGAACCTCCGGCTGGGCCACCCCACAACACGGACCGCTCTTTGACCAGCGCTGCGAAGTTCTAGCGGCCTATCGCACCGCGGCAATGGGCCGTATCGAGATCATGCCTGGTGGAGGAATACGCCCCGAGAATATCGAGGTGCTGCTGGCCAGAACCGCTTGTCGAAGTGTCCATACAGCGTGCCGGTCGCAGGGCGGCGGTCGTCCATGTGCTGGCAAGTCGAACAGACTTGACGTGCAAATGGTCGTGCGTATGAGGGAACTGCTGGACTTCTCGCCGGTTTAAACCTCTGAAACACCAATCCTACACTTCCCAATAGTATAGTTGAAGCGGCCTAGTCGGTGCGGCCGAGCCGCGAAGGGCGGAGTTGAGAGAAAGCTGAGGACCTAGGCGGATTCCGATGGTGAGCTGGTTACGAGTGAACTTCTTGCGGCCCGAACAGATGCTGGAGCAAATGCTGGAGTCGAAGCGTAAGTATGCTGGCTGGAGCAGCCTTTGAAGAGAACTTGAACACGCCAAGGTGGGCTGACCCGGGAACTGTCGGCGGGCGGGGTAGGCGCTGAGTATCGCGGGCGGAGGACTGAATTATGCTTAATATCATACCATTTCTGTGCAGCTTGCCAGCTTCCTTTGAAGTAGCGATTCTTGCTCAGACCGAACAGGCCTCTCGATCGGCGAGTTACGAGCTCGTCCGCCAGTTAGGTCAGGATCACGTGCTGATCCCGATACTAATTGCAGGCTCGGTTGTTACAGTGGTAATTGTGCGCACGCTTGGGGCGGTGCTCAAGGGCTCTTCACGCGAACGGACACGGCGCGAGATCGCCGCGTTTATCGCGGAGGGGTCGATGACGCCCGAGCAGGGCGAGCGGTTGATGCGGGCTGGCGACAAGCGCGAGCAGGCTTGAATCCGCCGCAGGCTGTTGAAGAGGATGGCTCTAGCGGGTAGATAGATCGCATCAAAGATCCTTGGGGGTGGGGCCGGATAGCATTTACCCAGCAAGACCCGCGCCGAATGAAACTTTGCGCCCTGATGGCTTGGGTTTGGATCAAGAATCGCAATCACTTACACTACCAGGTTATGCTTAACTCATCCAACACGGCGGCGATGCTCCTGCTTATCATCGGAGGAAGCGTCGGGGGCTCTATTTTATTGAGCCTGCTGATCACCAGCGTCCGCGATGTGATCCGCGGCCGACAAGTGGAGCAGACCAAGCGAGAGCTCGCCGCGTACGTGGCCGAGGGAAGTCTGTCCTCGGACGATGCCTACAAGATCGCGGCGGGCGGCGAACCGTGCAAGTGTCGCAGGAGGGCGTGAGCGAGGGCTTACGGGCTACCGCTCTCACACTTCCTTACCCCGATTGCCGCACACTGAGAAACTGGGCCTTAGGCCAGGAATCGGCCAGCAAAGGCGATTTGATTGCACGTAACAAATGCGCTGGCCGCAAATTAACTTAACGTGTGCGTTTGGGGGCCGTGAACTTTTTTTGCGACGTGCTCAAGCCGCGGCGGGTGATCGTAAATATAAGTCAACTTCAACCGTCGCGCCACTCGCCCGTCCTACTCCGTACTGCAGCGAAGACCCCAAGTAAATGTGCGCACGCGAACCCCGCGTTAGAGTGCTTAATGACCTGCGAAAGGCAGGCGAAGGGAAACACCGCTACTTGGCGGGAGGTTTTACCGCCGGCGGGGCCGATGGTACTTTACCTTTATCCTTCGCGGATGAAGACTTATCTTTCGATTTCTTGGCGGGCTTGACGGGCGGTGCTTTAGCTAAAGCCTCGGCGAGAGGTGCATTTACTTCCATCGGGTGACCGATCCAGGCGATCTTTCCCTCTCCATCAACGATGAACGCGGTAGGGATTGATTTGTACCCGCTCGCCTTCATCCACGGCGTACCCATGCTGCGGTCCGAATCATAAGCAATGGTGTAAGCGATTTTGTCACCTTGTTCGCGCACGAACCGCTTAAGCTTTGTGAGCCTCTGATCGCTACCGCTCTCTTCCTTGCGCTCGCTGGCCGCTACGCCGATGAAGGTTACGTTCTTGTTGGACTTCGATAACTGCGAAAGGTGCGGAATACTTTCGCGGCAGGGTCCGCACCAGGTGGCCCAGAACTCCACAACGTAAACTTTGCCCAGCTCAAATGACTTGACTTCCTTACCTTTTACCCACGTGTGAGCCTTCAACGCGGGCGCGGGGTCGCCGATTTTCAACGTCGCAGCTTCCGATGAAGTTGAACCGGGGGCCGCTTCCGACGGAAGCGGACGTGCGGGTTGTGTGGCCGGGCCTTGCGCGTTCGCGAGGATTGCCGCCGCGGCGACCAGAATCCCAGCCGCCAACACGCGAGTTTGCATCATAGTCATAACTAAAAACCTTTCAGCTGTTGAGCAATAATCCCTGCCCTGTGGCAATAACTTGTGAAAGTGTAGACAAAATCGCTGTGGCTTCGCACCTAAACGCGCCGTTTTCCCAATAAGTTTCAGGCGTGAGCACTCGAGATGAGTTAAGCCGTGCGGAAACCGCCTGTGCCAAGCGTACCAAATATTATCCGAGTAAACATCAAACACAAATGATAATCTTGCCTGTTCGGCGGTGGTTAGAGGCGTAGAGTGCCACAAACAGGGGTGATAACCGCCTACACTTGACCGAGGTCGCACCGAGCAGCCGCCGCCGCGTCTTACGAGACGAGGTCATCAGCAGGTTGGCTAGAGCAGGAAGGGTGAAGCGATTCCGCGGCGACCGCGTTGGCCCGCGACTTATTGAAGAACAGCCTAGGGATTCCACCTATCCTCCGGGAAGGTCGGTCCGCTTAACAGGCAGATGAATTAGGAGTTTTATTATGAACACGAAGTTAGCACTTGTACTTGCCGGCGCCGTTGCTTTTTCCATGGCGTCTTGCGAGAAAAAGGAAGATGCCGCCCCCAATGTTGTAAATAAGACCAAGGATGCGGCCGATCGGGCGGCAGCTGCAACTAAAGACGCGGCGAACAAAGGTGTCGACGCGGTGAAAGACGCCGCGGAAAAAGGCACGGATTCTGTAAAAGATGCAGCAGCCAAAGGCACAGATGCTGTGAAAGACGCCGCGGCTAAGGGCGCCGACACGATCGACAAGACGAAGGATTCGGCGGCGAACTCTTGGGAGACCACGCGGAACACCTTCACGACCGAATCCACGAAGGTGTTTGAAGGTTTCACCGCGCAGGTTTCGGACCTGAGCAAGCGCACCGATGCGCTGACGGGGGAAACCAAGGACGCAGCGAAGAAGACCCTCGTGGATGTAACCACCAAAATTACAGAAGGTCAAGCACTTTTCACCAGCCTCAAGAGTGCTGATGCAACGACTTGGAAGCCTATGAGCGATAAGGTGTCCGCGCTCATTACCCAGATCCGCGATGGCCTGGCGAAGGTTACCGCGATGCTGCCCAAGTAAGAATCGCGGTTTGTTTAGTCGAATCGGCTCGCCTGCAACACTGCGTGCCGCAGCAGAAATCATAACAAAACAAAAGGGCGTACGCATCCATGCGTACGCCCTTTTCATTACAGTACTGTTGATACTCCGAGGAGCATCGATGGGTAGTAGACTTATGCTGCGATTCGGCTGACTGCTTCGATCTTCTCGACAACGTCCCGGACTTGGAATGGCTTGCGAAGGAACTCATCAAAGCCGCTGAGGCGCAGGCTGCTCGCCTGACCATCAGTTACTTTGCCGCTCACAGCGACAATCCGGGTCATCGCTAACTGCTCATTCTTACGGATGTTCTCCGCGAAGAGACGGGCGTCGGTATCGGTAAGGTGGATGTCTAGCAGCAGCACATGCGGCTTGAACTTTTCGCATTCCATGCCCGCGGCGAAGGCCGTGGTGGCGGTGCGAATCTCGTAGGTCGTTTGCTCAGTTAAGATTCGTCCCAGCGTATCGGTTACTTCTTTTTCACCATCGACGATAAGCACTCTGGTGCGACCGCTGGACATTCCTTCGAGGGGAATACCGTGCGCCCGCATGAACTTCATCAGTTCAGAAGTAGGGATGCGACGGTCGCGGGAGCCGGGAATGCGGTAACCTTTGAGCGAGCCGGAATCGAACCACTTCGATACCGTGCGGGGCGCAACGTTACATACCTTTGCAACCTCGCCGGTGGTTAAGACTTCTTTGTCAAATGCCATGTATTCACCTCTGTACGCGGGCCATCATCCTCGGTGGGGTTTCCAGAAACCCTCTGGAGCGGATTACGCACGCTCCACGCCAATCCATCGGCCCGCGCACCTTCAGAGTTAACTGTTAAGGACTCACAATCTTCTAAATACCCGAACCGCTACGCACAAAGCATGCCATTATCAGCCGCATCAGCGCTATTACGGCTCAAAGCCCGGTACGCGGTCGGGAGTTCGCAGGCGCGGCGGGGGATGAGAGTGGGGTGATCGCCCGATCACGGGGAGTGGGCCTGAGTCATTTGCTTGGCGCAACATGCGACGGCAGAACTCTCCGATAACCATCGGAACTGGGCGATCACGCGTGGCGTGGCGATTATCGGTGCGAGGGTGCGCAGGCTGATATACTGGGGTATGGGCGAACTTACTACCACCGAGCGATTGCAGCCCTCGCTTCTGGATCGGCTTACCGATGATTTTCCGCAGGTAAAGCAGGAATCCCGCGATCGGCGCGTGATGTCGATGCGGCAACTGCGCGTCGCGGTGCTCCGCGACCTGGCCTTTTTGCTTAACTCGCCGTCCAAGCCGCAGTTTGAGAACCTTTCCGATTATCCGCTGGTGGCCAAGAGCGTAATTAATTACGGAATCCCCGACTTGACAGGGCTGACGACTTCCGGAATTACACCCGCGCAGATGGAGCGGATGGTGCTCAAGGCCATCCACGATTTCGAGCCGCGGATCGTGAAGGAGACGGCGCGAGTGAAGGCGGTAGCGGCCAAGGAAGCGTGGGGCGAGGCGAGTGACCAGCGGTTTGAGTTTCAGATTACGGGTGATTTCTGCCCGCTGCCGATGCCCGAAGCGTTATTTCTCCGCACCGAGGTGGACTTGGAAACCGGGCAGTGTACCGTGACCGATCGCGGATGAGTCTGATCTAATATTACAG
>CAYVFW010000069.1:0-15313 GCA_964450325.1 uncultured Phycisphaeraceae bacterium
CCCCAGCATGCTCATGTCCCCACCGGTTAATGTTAAGCGGATGCGGAAGCGACTTACATTCGGAGAATCAGCCCCCGCCCGGGCCGCGCACCGCTCCACCGCCTGGCCCAGCGCCGCTGTTCGCAGCGACCGTGAGAGATTAAGCACCTTCGCCGACGCGGCGAGCCGAGAGAGATGCTCCTGAAGGTGCACAACATGCACCAGACCTGCGGGATCTCGCACCGCGAGCATGGTTTCAAACAGCCCCACCCCGTGCTGAAAGCCCGCGTCAAAGGCACTGACGCGCGCATCGGCAGGGTCAAGGAAACTACCGTTAAGAAAGACTGTCGCCATGCAGCGGCAGGGTATGCCGGAGCGGTGCGCTTCGCGCACTCACCACCGCCGCAGGGTCCGTAAGAAATTATGTTAGCCTAGCGGCCTTCCTCCGGGGTAGACAAACTCGGGTTCACCGCTTTGCGCAACCTGACTCCCGGCTAAACGGCAGGCTCAGGGGCCTGACCATCGCACTTACTTCCTAGCGGCCTTGGTCGAAGCAGCCGGCGAGAGTGGGAATACCGGGTCGTAGCCGCCCTTTGCAAACGGGTTACATCGAAGCACCCGCTTGAACGTAAGCCATGTTCCGCGCACCGCGCCGTGAGTCTTCAGAGATTCAACACCGTAACACGAGCACGAGGGGTAATACCGGCAATGACCGCCGAGAAACGGCGAGAGCACCACCTGGTAGATACGAATTAGAAATATTAAGATCCACTTCACCTCTGGTCCGCCCCGCCCTGCGCTGGCGGAAATGCGCGGACTTCCTCGGCCCCGCGACGGTCGCGGCGTTGCTGCTCACGATGTAACTGTACACAGAGCGAAGTCAGCTCGGCCTGTATTACATGAAGTTCGCCCTTGCCCGCGGCTCGTACAGCGACAACCAAATCCATCCCGCTCAGGCCGGGCCGCTCCAGATTGTTTATGTTAATAAACATCGGAAGTTTCGGGCGCACGTGCCGGAAGGCCTCACGTAGCAACCGTTTCCATCGCACCCGTACCGCCGCGTTTCCCACCCGCTTGGAGACGGCCAGACCAAGCCGCCAATGCGTGAGTCGGTTGGGCACCGCCCGGACGTCTATGAAGACGCCGGTCTTCTTAAGCCGGGCCCCGTAGACCGCCGCGAACTCAAGATCGTGGGCTAGCCGCAGAGTTCGCGGCAGGCGAAAGCCGTTGGGCATAGCCGGCACGGGTCCGTCGGCGGCCGACTTCGCTTCCTCTGCGAAGCTATTTTCATCATTTACCTTCGCCATCGTCAATTATCTCTGCCCACATTTGTTGCCGAACACAACTTCGGCGCTTCGTGCCGGAGTAAGGTACATCACTACTTGCCGCGTTGCACGGTTGTCGGCATCGTCTGATGATGGCTGCACTTCTCTCCGCCGCCGCACCCAGCACGAGCGCATGCCGCGTACACCCCGCCGTTTCCTGAGCAAGTGTTACATTTACCAAACAGCATAAGTTCGTGCCCATCGAGAGTGAAGCCGACGGGAGCTAGATCGGCCAGACCCTCAGGGCATCCTTCGACCTCAAAGACGCGGCTGCAACCCCGGCAGTAAAAGTGGTGGTGGTGCCCCTTGCCTGTCAACTCAAACCGAGGTGCCTCTCCGGGGACTTCCACGGTGACCACCACCCCGGTGTCAAGCAGGAGCTTGAGTGTGCGATAGACTGTGGCCAGCCCGAGCCGACTTATCTTTGATTTGGCGTGCTCAAGAATTTCTTTAGGGGAGAGGGGCGTGCCGACGTCAGCGAGAACGTCGCGGATGGCGTCTCGCTGGCGTGTATTACGTTCAGGCGTACCGCGGGCTGAGGAGGGTGGGGGTAGCGGAAAGGACTCTGAGCTTGACACGGGGCAATTATATACGCGCTGGGAGACCCGCGTCTGCTGGCACCTGTCCGATTCGGCCATTACTGCGTTGCGACTGACTCCACTTTCTGAGGGCGGCCCCGGACCGCCGCGGCGAGTCGCTGGGTCAGTTCATGCTCTGGGTGTGTGAGAACGCCAACGGCGTCGCCTTTTTCGACGATTCTGCCGCGCTGCATCACCGCGATCGTGTCCGCCATGTGAGCGACCACGCCCATGTCGTGCGTGATGAGCAAGTAGGCCAAGCCGTGCATGGCTTGAAGGTCGCGGAGCAAGTTAAGTATTTGTGCTTGCATCGAAACATCGAGGGCGCTGGTGGGTTCATCGCAGATGACAAGCTTGGGCTTGAGCGCAAGCGCCCGTGCGATAGCGATCCGTTGGCGTTGGCCGCCGGAAAACTGGTGGGGGTAGCGGGTCAACACTTCCCTAGGAAGCCCGCACTGTTCAATTAAGAGTGGGACCTCCTCACGCCACGGTAGCCGGTGAACGATTAGCGGCTGGGCGATTGCCTCTCCAACGGTCATACGCGGATCAAGCGAGCCCGCGGGATCCTGAAAGATCATCTGCACTTGTCGACGGATCGCAAGAAGGGCGCTCCCTCGCGCCTGATGGATGTCATGGGCGTTGATGAGCACGCGGCCAGATTGCGGCGTGATCAGCCCCAGCACAGCGCGAGATAACGACGACTTACCGCTGCCCGATTCGCCTACAAGCCCCAGCGTCTGACCCTTGTATAACGTAAGCGTTGCCCCATCAACTGCAAGAGTGGCGCTGGGCCCCGAACCAAACATAATCGTTAGATTCTCTACGAGCAGGACCGGGGGTGATGGCGGTACGAAGTCGCTCATGCCATCGGCCTCACCGCTCCGCGCCTGAACAGCGCGGGCATGAGGGAAGCAAGCACCCCAATTAGGATAGTTGTGACAGACAGAATCACCGCGAGCTGAAACCAGCGTTGCGGGAGATACCCGGCCTGGACTGCCAGGAGGGGAGCCAGCCCGCAGAGTGGTCCGACAAGGTAACCGACTCCGATGAGTGCTTCGTGCGTGCCTCCCGCGTCCACCTCCGCCGCGCCTACCTCCATAGCATAATATAATGCTCCGGCGTAAATGGTGGCTTTACCAAGGCCAAAACAAGCTAGTCCGGCCATCATCGCGCCGATGCAGGCGCCTTTACTCATTCCCACCGAGAGCCCGAGCGGCGATAGAACGGCGACCGCAAAACCGAGTACCAGCATGGTCGTTCCCGCTACCGGCAACGCCCACTTCCCCTGCCAGCCGTGCCAGTGTTGTAATAAGAAGAACGCGACTACCCGAGGCGCAAGCCACGCGCTAGCGACCAGAGGTTGGTAGGTTGTAGTCACCGATAGTTGTTCCATGGCGCCGGGCAGATAAGGCGCGAGCACACTTGATATAACATAAGCAAGGGGGAGCAGCCTCCGCAGCACTACCAGAAGCTGGCCGTAGACTGGCGGGTGCGGCTCGTCATGAGCATGGATGTGCGGCGCGGGATCAGCTTGGAACGCCTTGAACACATAGAAAGCCAGAAGCAAGTGAATGGCCGCCATCCCGGTCAGCGCCTCGATGGCAAAACGCTCGATAAGAGGCGACAGTGACCAGAACGAAAGGACGACCGCCGAGGACCAGACAACGTTGAATAGACCTACATCATGCCGCAGTCCCGCGCCACTCTTGCCGCCGCTTAGGTAGGCCTCGGTCATGGGCCACAAGACCCCGGTGACCAAACTGTAACAAATAACCAATGTCCAAACCGCCCATGGCCCCCCCACGATCCCGAGGCTTGCCAGCCAAACCCCGGCCAACGGAAAGAGGCATGTCGCCCCCAAAAGTAACATAACTGCAATCAGAATCCCCCGCCCGTTCAGCCCGGCGAAGCGCGTGCGTAGCCTTGCGATCATGCCCCCGGCCCCCGCCGCGCCAACGATGTAGGCCACGCCCATCACCATGCCCAGCAGGTAGTTGCTCGTATCTGCGAACGAGTACATTGACTTCGCCACGAAAAAGATGCCGTTCATCACCAAGCCAGTGCCCAGGCTGTTCAAAAACGTGAAAATCATGACTGTTCGCCTCGGCATCGGGCGGATGGAGTCAGCGGGAGCGATGTGATCTAAAGGTGCCATGTGCTGCGAGCAAAGAACGCAATCGGGGGAGGCAAACACGGATCCGGTTCAGCCCCCGAACGATTCGGGTGGAAGCAGACAGATTCTTCCTTGCTCTTTTTCGCCACCCATCGTAGTATTGGAATGTTGGGATGGCCCATGCATCTGCTTCGCCGCCATCAAGGTCGGGGCTGTGCTCGTTTGTCCTTGTAGCTCAATTGGATAGAGCGTTGGCCTCCGAAGCCAAAGGTTGAAGGTTCGACTCCCTCCAAGGACGTTGCTGGTGTTTACTTGTTGCTCGGGCCGCGCTCCGCGCAGCTCTGGCGCGGGTTCCGTTTCGCGCGGGTTGCTTTTTCCGGCCGATGTAACAAGCGTCGTCCTGCGGAGATGCCCGCTCTCACTGTAAGTGTAAGACTCTGCATGAAGAAGAAGCCAATCCCTGTCACCGGCGCGGTTTTCGCCGCTGGCGGAGTAGTGTTCAACGATGAGGGGCGGGTCGCCGTCATTCACCGCCCGCAGTACGATGACTGGTGCCTGCCCAAAGGCAAGCTGGAGAAGGGCGAGGATGCTCTTGTCGCGGCGGTACGAGAAGTGTGGGAGGAGACCGGCTGCATCGCCGCACCCGAGCGATTTCTGGGAACATTATGCTACACCATCAAGGGAAAGCCCAAGTGGGTCTTCTATTGGCGGATGCGCGTTGATAGCGCTGAGGAGTTTTCGCCGAACAGTGAGGTTGACCAACTCGTTTGGCTTACCTTAGGTGGCGCCACCCGGAGACTTCAATACCGTGGCGAGCGAGACATGCTCCGCCTGGCCGCACGAAAGTAACTGTTCGCAGATTCAAAACCCCGCCACTGGTAATCACAAATGCCCTCGCTTGCACAACTTGAACGCCTCTTAGCCTTGGAACCGGGCGATGCATTTCTGCTGTACGCCGTCGCGCAGGAGCACTCCAAGTCTGGCGACACGCCCGCCGCGGTCGAGTATTATGATCGGTGTCTCGCGACCGATCCTACGTATTGTTATGCTTACTATCACAAAGCGCGCGCGTTGCTTGCCAGCTCGAAAGTGGCCCAAGCGGCTGCCGCCGCCGATGAGGGTATCCGGGTCGCTCAGCGCACGGGTGATGGTAAAGCGTTGGTTGAACTTACATCGCTGCGCGATGAGATGGATGTGTAGCCCCCATCGCGCGTTGTGGTTGGAGCCGCGAGCTCGCGCGTGCCGCGGAACAAGCACAGGGAGTGTCGGCGTAGAGGAAACCGGAGAGGACCCGCCCGTGCTTTGCTAGCAGATCGGGCTTCTTCCCTGACAATACACCCTTTGTCCTTAAACTGAGGCCATGGTGCGACCACTTGTCTTACCCGGGGGGGCATTGAGCGATTTGCGGCGGCATAAATCAGCGGGTCCGGCTGGCCGCAATCTGGTCGAGCACGACCTGCTTGGTGTAAGAGTTCGCTTTGAAGGGCTCAGTGCGCCCCGGCCCGTAAATAACCAAAATCGGTGGGCCCACTTCGCGCAGGCTCCGCATATAAGCCCAGGCGGGGTTTGGCGTTCCATCTTCGTAGACTTCGCTCGTTAAGTCCGCGATGATCGGAACGACATCGGGCTTCTTGAGGGCCTCCTGCACTTCGCTCTGATTTAGAATTATCTCGAACGCGACACAGTTCAAGCACCACTCGGCGGTAAAATCGACGACAACAACCTTACCTTCGGCCAACGATCGCTCCAACAACTCGGGCGTGTAGGTCTGCCAAATGCCGTGAGACTGGCCGGTGGTCGCTGTGGGCACAGCACGCGCGAGCCGCGTCTGGTACAGCGAAAAAGCAACACCCGCGTAGCCCAGCCCGATCCCGACAAGTGTAAATACAACTCTGGAGGCGGTCCCTGCCCGGATCTGCCAGAGACGCACCACCATCCAGGCGCAGGCGATGAGCACCAGCACTGTCACAAACCACCAGTGCAGCACTCCTCCAAGATACGGCGAGCGCACCAGTAAGGTCTGCAAGCCCACCCCAATGAAGAACGCCGCGACCGCGAACATAAACAGCGCCATCGTCTGCTTCATCAGTTCGCTGCCGGCCCCGGCACGCGGCACCTTTGCCACCCAGTGCGGGTTGGCGGCCAGCACAAAGTAAGGGATCGCCATGCCCACGCCGATGGCGCTGAAGATGAGCATCGTAATAAAAGGCGGTTGAAACGCCGCCCAGCCCATCGCGGTTGCGGCCAGAGGTGCGACGCACGGCGTGGCGAGGACGGCTGTAAGCACGCCAAACATGGCACTCCCGTAGATGGTATCGTGCCGCGGGTTAATCGCATATGCCCACTTGGGCACTTGAACATTAAACGTTCCTAGCAGAGAGATGCCCATGACAATCATGAGCACGCCGATGCCGACCGCAAACCACCACATACTTATGATCTGACTCGTGGACTTAAACCCCGTGGAGAGCGCAATCACCGCACCTAAGGCAAGCCAGAAGAGAATCACGCCTGCGCACATCGCCAGGCCCAATATAAGTGTTCGCCGCTTTGTTCCCGCCGCATTTGCGAGCGCGACGATCTTCAGAGGCAGCACCGGCAGCACGCAGGGCATGACGTTGAGTAGGAATCCGCCAGCGATGGCTAGAAGCACGAGAAGCGAAAGGCCGGAGACGCCCCGAGGATCGATGGAAAACTGCGTTCCAAAGAACGGAAACTCCAGCTTGCCAGATTCAACCGCTGGCGTCGCAGTCTGCCCAGGGAGTCTTTGAGCAGCCGAACTGCCGGATGTCGAAGTACTCGCTCCACTTGGTGGAAGAGACGTTGCTCGGTCGCCTGAGTTGTCGCTGGCCGCGGGCTTATACGAATCAAACGGCGGATTTGTGAGGAGAGGAGCGACTCCCCCCTCGCTGCTTACGGTGATGGTGACGGTTTTTGACGTGCTCTCAGGAGCTAGGCAGGTAACCTCGTTGCAGGCCTGATAGCTTATTTTGAGCGGGATATCAATAGTGCCGCTCGCGTTCGCGGCCAAAGTTACAGGAACAAATGCTACCGCGATTGAATCGAACACCAAATAAGGAGCCGGTTTTTCGCCCAGGCTCACTGTTATAGATACTGGCTTGGGCCAGGCGATGCTTCCGACGACGCCGACCGTCGCGGGCAACGTTACCTTGATTTTGGTCGGGATGGGCACAAAGTCGGCCAGTTCGGGGGGCACCACCGGAGAATTGGTATGGATGTGAAAGCCCTCCGAGTGCTCGAAGGTCACCGCGATGAGCACCGTGCCGCCGGGTGCAACTGTCGCGCGGTCCGCAGCAACGGTAACATCGACGACCGGCCGCTGCGCAAGGGCAAGCGGCGCGATTGCATAAATGCAAAAGACCGCGAGGAGACGCATCACGCTAGGCCACGCAGCACGAACATTTACCGGCCACGTAGAAGAGGTCACCGTCATAGGTGAGTGTACGGTAGGGGGTCCCCAATGTTCAGTGGCACGGACTCTTTCAGACTCAGCCCGCACTCGCCGGAACGCCGATGGCACAAGGGGCTTGCCGCCTGGGTCGGTGATAAGAGTGGCACTGCTCTCCTCCACCCCTCAATGGGTGGCAGCTTGCGGCTGGGTGCGGGCGTTCCTGGTGTTCTGATTATGTCTGATGTGCTAGATCAAAGTTCTATTGATGCCCTCCTCGCGGCGGTAGATTCCGGCGAGGTCGACGATCAGGCCGCCCAAGGAACGATCTTTGGGCGGGTTCGCCGCGACCCTGAAGTTACGGAGATCAAGAGTTACGATTTCAAGCGGCCCGAGCGGGTAAGCAAAGATCAGATGCGATCGCTGCAGACTTTGCATGAGGCTTTCGCCCGCAACTTTGGGGCCGCCCTCTCGGGCTTCTTGCGCACGATTGTTGAAGTGAAGGTCGCGGCGTGCGAGCAGATGACGTACTCAGAGTTCACGTCGGGACTTTCTAACCCCACCTCGTTCAATCTGGTGGTCGCCGATGGACTAGAGGGGCAAATCTGCCTCGAAATCAGCCCCCTCATTATCTACCCAATCATTGACCGTCTGCTGGGCGGCAATGGTCAAGATCTGTTTATTCCCCAGCGGCCGATGACGGCTATTGAGATCCGGCTGATTGGCAATGTCACAAGACGAGGACTGACTGCGCTGTCGGAAGCATGGGCGAGTATCAAGTCGCTCGAGTTCAAAATCTCGGCTTCTGAAAGCAACCCACAGTTGGTCCAGATTGTGCCGCCTAACGAAGTAGTGGTAGTGATCGCCTTTGAGTTAAAACTGGGAAACCGCGCGGGGACGATGAACCTGTGCATTCCCTATAACGTAATCGAACCGCTGATGGAGCAGCTCTCCAGCCAGAACTGGTTTACTCCTAGCAAGCACGTGAAGAGCAAAGAGACCGAGAAACAACTCACGCGCGCTCTCGAACGGGCTCCGCTGGAGCTTACGGGCATTCTCGCTGAAACAACAATTACAATGCGAGACCTGGTCTTCATGTCCGTGGGTGATGTGATCGTCACCGAGACCTCGGCCAACACTCCTGTCGCTGTGTGCATCGAGGGAGAACGTAAGTTTAGTGCTCACATCGGCCAGTTCAAAGGCAATCGGGCCCTCCGCATAATATAAGTAAGCGATGGGGTCGGGCTTGGCACCTCTCGATCGCATCGCAGCGGCACGATGCCCGCGTCGGCGAGCGATCCACTTACGTACGATGTGGTGGGCAACACCTGGATCAAAGGGTGCGGGCCGGACTGCCACTTAAAATCTGTATGAACTGCCATTATGATGTCGGGGGCGTTGGTATGTGTTAATCTCGACCACGTTACTACAACTACACTCTAGTAACAACGCCGGGGGGCACGGAGTAGCCTGTTTGCGGGAACGAGCTTTCTAGTAGTTCCAGCTTGCCTCCCTCCTCGCGTCAACCAAGCCTGGGTTGGGGTCATTTCAGTGATCGGCGGCCTACTAAATCGCAAATGAAAAACGCGGCCCACGAGAAGTAGTCTCACATGGGCCGCGATCTCGATTTCCAAAGCTTGTTGCTGCCGGTCACGAGCGTTTATTTATTACGTTCGCGATGTGCGACTAAGCCGGGCTTAGCAGCCACCCGCGCCCCAGACGACAAAGAATGCTTCAACGTCGGAGCCGTCTACGCCACCGCTCTGGTCAACGTCAGCGCAAGGAGCGCTGACGGACCAGTCGCTGAAGAACGCTTCGACGTCGCTGCCGTCAACCCCACCGCTGAGATCGTAATCGGCCGCGCAAACCGGGCATCCGCCCCCGCAATCGCCAGCGACGGTGACCCACTGCTGACCGTCAATTGTGTTGAAGTCGATCGTGCTCGTGTTGCCTTGGTTACCAAGGTTCGGAGAGTTTTGATCAGGAAGGCCACCGATGACCTGATTGCTGGCAAAGTTGGCATCGCCGCCGGTCACGAACCCAGCGATCTTAATGCAGGAGACTCCATCCCAGCCGAGTTCGACCAAATCGACCTTAATCTCAAAGCCAGTTCTCACGTTCGCGGCATCGGTCACGGTGCCGTTGGTTCCCTGAACACCGCCGAAGTTGCTGTTATCGATGCTGAAGTTTAGAAGGCCCGGGGTGCCGGAGGGATTGTTGTTATCCAGCGCGAGGCTTTCGGCAGCCGCGCGAGGCGCGAAGTTGGTGTAGAGATTGCTGGTGAAGCCATCCTGGGGCATCGGGTCAAAAAGGTTGCTGTTGCAGACAAAGTCTTGTGACTTGAACGTAACAGGGTTGTAAGCAGACTTCAGACCGCCGTCGTAAGCACCGTAATCGAGCGCGCTGCCGAGACCGTTGACGCGCTTGCCGTCAGTGCGAAGGACCGCCGCGTCCATGACTTGATAGACGGGGCTGCCACCGGTCTTGATGCTCATCCAATAGTCGGCCGCGAAGCCGGTGTCGAAGGTGAGGCCGCCCATGTTGTTCAGGTTGCCGTAGGAGATGTCAACGTTGTTTGGGCTTGCCACGAGCTGATTCTGGCCAGCGGTCTCGCCGTCGGCATCAAAGAAGAGATTCAACTTATTGCCGCCTGAATCGCAAGCTGTTCCCCCGCCGTTCTCAAGGTTACCGGTGACGAGCACGTTCAGGAATCCGTCGGCGATGTAAGAATAAACGGCGTTGATTTCGCTACCGTTTGAGACGTCGCTGTTGCCCGAAGGGGGCGGGCAGGGAGCGTCAACGCCAGCGACGTTAACGTTGTTCAACGCGATTTCAATGCCGCGATTGTTGCCACCTTCGAGAGTTCCTTCGCCGTTACCGGCTTGGTTGTTACCCATGTAGCCACCGTTACTGGTGTTGATTTCAGCGAAGTTAGGCAAGTATTCGACCGGGTTGTTACCCGCCCCAAACGTCAGGTAGAAATCGGGAGCGAAGCCCGCATCGAATGCAAGGCCGGTGAGGTTTCCCAGCGCGCCGAAGTCAACATCGGGGCTGCTGGTTGCGATGGGATTCTGGCCGTTGGTAGCTTCATCGGTGTCGATGAAGAGCTCGAGCTTGTTGAAGCTAGCTTCGGCGTTACCCGAGATGAAGATGTACAGATTTTCTGCATCTTTGGCCATGTAAAGGCCGTTGAGTTCGCTGCCATTGGCCGCTTGTGTGCCCGAGGTCGAGTTGCCGAATCGGGTGCGATTCAACTGAAGCGCTTTGGCGGTTCCGTAGCCAGCATCGCGGGTGCCATCGACGGTGGGGGTCAATGTCGCGAGTGAGGCAATCGCCGTTGAAAAGAACTGGTTGCCGCTAAAGTTGGCAAGATTCACTCCGCTCAGGTTTCCGATGAAGTTGCCAGCGCCGTCGCCGCCAAGGTTCGTGGTGCCAGCGGGAAGGCTGGGCAAGAACTGGTTGCTGGCGTAGTTGTGCCCACCGTTGTTGATGAAGGCCAGAACGCGGACATTACCGGCCACGCCGCCGAGCACGGAGAGGGGAATCTTGTACTCAGCGCCGGTTGTGACCGCAGCGGGATCACCACCCACGCCGTTGTCATCGCAGGGGTTGCTGGGGCCGGCATCGCCGAACCCGGTGGTGGTCGCATTGACCCACTTCGCAGCGCCATAGAGCGATAACTCAGCGCTGCTAGAAAACCTTCCATCGACTTGACCGAACGCGGCACCCGCACAGCAGGACAGAACGGCGGCGGTGACGATAGCTCTCTTCATACTCATTTTACTACTCCAGCTAAAGGTGACACTACTTCTCGAAATCACACAGACAGACAACCAGACCCGGAGCTCTGCGACCAGGGAAATCCCTGGAATAGGGAGGCCCCTGTACTTCGGCGTTGGTTACACTGAATGCTCATCGTGCCGCGTTAGCCGCTCGACGCCGTCGTTTCCAAACCGTCTGATTCGCAACGATCGAAACGCATTTCGATCAACTTTCATTCTTTGGCTGCTTAAAACGTGAAACTCACTTTAAACCATTTTTCCCTGACCCGATAACGTTGGGATTACCTCTCCCTTTTTATACAATAGAGGCCACCTGCGCGAAATGTGGAGCGACGGGCTGAACTCGCCAAGCCGCTCCACCATGTCACTGCAATGATTCAGAAACGTTTTCAAGGCAGCAGCGGTTCGCAACGATCGAAGGATTCGGTTAGCCAATAGGCGTCGTGGCACCAGTGTGAAACAAGCGAGTTCAGGCACAGAATCGAATCCGGACTGACTTTCCGGTCCGGCAAGCACCACGATTGCCGTCCGGGCGGATACCGGTTCCCAACCTGCTCGGATCGGCCCGGTGCGTCGGTTGATAGTACCTTCAGCAATCGAAACGAGACCGCCACCGCCAGCGTCGCGGCGTTTGCTTAAAGCGGTTTGTGCGGACCAATCACTCAAGGTCTGAAAATAGAGTAAGGTCTGAGAGTACAGAACGGTTCGCCGAAGAAACAAACGCTTACGCGGCCAAGGCGTTCACAGTGATGGCTACGCGAATGCGAGATCAGGAAATGCGCTCGGCATTTCCTATGCGCCATACTTTAACGTACAGCACTCGGAAAGCGGTGGAAATTTTGCATAGATTCGGGCACAGAAACAAAGAAAATCAATGGAAAGAGAGGATGAAACGTTTTGTAACGGTTACATCGATCGCGGTACCAGGGTCAGATGGTTATTCGGGCTCAGCGGGTGTGGTGCCATGCGGCCTATTCTCTTGGTTCAACCGCCCAGTCAGGGCGAAATGCCAACCAGAATTGCGGCCACTTGGAGACGGGAGGTCGATAGACGAAAATCTAAACTTGCGAACGTTCCGAGAACGTTTTGCTTGACACAACCACCCCAGTGGTGTTAGCGTATGGTCTTGTGGGAGTGCCAGCGATCGATGGAGCTCTCCAATCTGCCTACATTTTATCGCCGAATGTAAGCATTAAGGGGTTTTCGTAGCAGGGTTCTTGTAGCGGGCTGATTATGTTTGAATGCGGTAGTTTCTTGGCGGCCAAAGCCTTCGGGCGTTTTGTGGCGGTCGCGAGATCGGCGGAAAGCGGTACTTAATTTAGTTGGGAAGCGGGCGTGATGGAGATAAGAGCATCGGCGAGTGCCACGATCTATAACGTGGAGGAGCCGGTGCTGGTGGCGAGGATGCTTGTTTGCCGGGCAGCACTTTTGCCCGGGTATCAGTGTGCGGGGCGCACTACAAAGGAGTTCGTCGCATGAAACGTGTTGTAGAATTAGTTTGGAACCGGAGCGGATGCTTATGTTTTGGGCAGGTGGACTCAAGGGCGAATCGTCCTGCGAGGAAAGCGTTTACACTTATCGAGTTGCTGGTAGTCATCGCGATTATCGCGCTGCTTATCAGCGTGCTCTTACCCGCGCTGGGCCAGGCAAGGCGCGCCGCCCAAGACGTGAAGAATCTAGCAAACTTACGGTCAATGGGATTGGCCATGACGTCATACGCCAACGACTTTAAGAGTTGGTTTCCCGTAATGCCGATTCCGCCCAACTATCGCAGCCGCACGTTTCTCGACGGCCAGTTTGTGTATGGCGGCGTGGCCGGGTTGTTTAGCCTTTACCAGGTGGGCGATGGTGACTCAACCGGACATTACGGTTACCGCGGCTTGGCGACCAATCCCGACGACACTTTTTACTACACCGATCCCGGCCAGCCTAAGCGCAATGTCCCGGTGATGCGCGGCTATCTCGAAGGCCTTTCGGTGTTGGTGAGCCCGCGCGATAAAGAAGATCGTTACTACGGGTTTCCGTACAACACCACCCCGGTCAACAGCTCCTATACCGCGGCACCGTTCAAGATTCCCAAGCCCCCGGGCAGTGAGCGAGATGTAATATCTTACAATATCTCCTACCTCTACATCGCCGGAATGAAGACGGACGAGCCCAATATCGTGACCCCCGCGCCCGTCTGGGGTGATGAGACCAACGGGCCGGATGTGAGCACGCTCGCGTGGTACGGCGGGGGCTCGCCCGCCGCGTTCGAGGCGTACGGTCGCCCTGCCGGAGCGACCGGGCCAGGGGCGTACGCTCCGGTAGATAATCAGGGCAAAAATGGCGGCTCGTTCGTCTTCACAGACGGCCACGCGGAGTTCCTGCGCAGCTCTCCCAGTGAGCCCTTTGAACGCTCAGAGATTATCCAGAATATCTTCTTTTCCCGCGATACTCAGCGATTTCCCAAGAGTATTAACTGCGTGGATCGTCTTCGTTCCGACAAGGTGCAGACCATCGACTGAGCTGCGGCGAAGCTAACGCGTTGGTTACAAAGAGCACGCCGGGGGGCGTGCTCTTTTTTTGTGCCGTGGTGGTAGTGGCAAAAGTTAAGCTCTAGCGTGCCACCGTACGTAATCATGGATCATCCTCACCGTGAATCGCCGTTCTCCACGAGGGCTGGGGGTTTATGCCCGTCATCGGGCACCGCGTACTACTCTTGGCTGGAGCGTAACTGAGGTCGGTTAAGACGTAAATGGCAGAACAAAGCATGAGCGGCCCGATAGCACCAGTCGACATCAACTCGCTTTCGCTGCCCGATCTGTGGGCTAGGTTCATGCAGACCGGGTTGCCCACCCGCCTCTTCGAACTGGCGAGAGATGAGGATTTGGGGAGCTCTGCTCAGGCGAGTGAACGGTGGGGCGTTCGGTCGTTGCGGGGTAGCGGAGACGTGACGACTGACGTGTGTATTGATCCCTCGCTCGCGGCGGACGCGGCGGTGGTGCTCCGCCGCGGCGGAATCGTTGGCGGCCTGGAGGCAGCTCCGGAGTTATTACGATTATTCTCGCCCGCCTGTGAGATTATAAATTTACACTTCGATGGCGAGCGAGTGAAAGACGATACGGTGGTGGCCAGGGTGCGGGGGCCGATGGACGAGGTACTTGGGCTTGAGCGTACATTACTTAACGTGCTGGGGCGATTGTCAGGGATTGCAACGCGGACGGCGCGGTTTGTTGCGGCGTTGCCGACGGACACGCGCGCCAAGATTTATGATACCCGTAAGACAACGCCGGGGCTCAGGGTGCTGGAGAAGTACGCCGTGCGGTGCGGGGGGGGCATGTGCCACCGCTTGGGGCTGTATGACGCCGTTCTGATGAAAGATAATCATCTGGCCAACGTAAGCAACTCTGGGTTGGCTGAGTTCGTTCTTGCCGCTGCCAAGAGGGCGCGGGCCAAGGGCAGCGTTCAGTTCGTACAGGTCGAGGTGGATACGCTTGAACAGCTGCGGGCTCTGCTTACGTTGTCGCCGGGAGTCATGGACATCGTGCTGCTGGATAACATGGGGCCTTCGTTGCTGCGCGAGGCGGTAGCGGTGCGGGATGAGTGGCTCGGACAACATGGATCATCGGCGAAGCTCGAACTCGAAGCCTCGGGCGGGGTGACGCTTGAGGCGGTCGGTGAAGTTGCTGCCACGGGCGTGGATAGAATTAGCATTGGTGGGCTTACCCACGCCGCGATCTCGCTGGATGTGGGCCTGGATATCACCGAGGTCGGGCGTCGGTCATGAGGTCCCCGCGACGGTGTCAATCTGTGCCCCTGGGCCGCTGGGAAAAGATCATAAGGTGCGCGGTTCGCAGCACCGCGATCTCCAGGGTCCGGGTGAGCTCGCAGATCGGCTCAACTCAAGACGAGGCGCGCAAGCTTGTGAACTTAAATTATTCCAGCCCCTTCATCGTTGTCGCCCGCCGCCAGATCGCCGGTCGGGGCCGCGAAGGGCGGGCCTGGAGCGAGGCGGGTGGCGGGGGTATGGCGATGACACTGGGCATACCCGCGCCGGAGTTCCTCAGCGAGAAAGGTGATGGAGGGGGCCTGCTCTCGCTCGCGGCGGGCGTAGCGGCCGTGAACGCGATCAGAAGACTTGCAGC
>CAYVFW010000070.1:0-3685 GCA_964450325.1 uncultured Phycisphaeraceae bacterium
CATCCACACAGCGGTCTTATCAGGGATACCAGCGAAGAGCTGGTTCTTTGACTTGAGAGAAAGGTTCGCCCTGCCAAACTCTCGGTGGTCCGCCCCCGCCACCCGTCCCCCCAACAAGTGTGCCGCCAACTGCATTCCGTAGCAAACTCCCAGCATGGGCACGCCCAAATCAAAGATTGCCGGGTCAATGGTCGGCGCACCCGCTGCGTAGACACTCGCTGGCCCGCCAGAAAGGATGATCCCCTTCGGATTCATCGCGGCAAGCTCACGCGGCGTGATTTTCGGTGATACTAAAAGAGAGAAAACGCCAGCATCACGGACTCGCCGCGCGATGAGCTGGGCGGTTTGTGATCCAAAATCCAAAATGGGCACAACCTCACGGTCGTTTTTCGTTAGGTGACTGGTTGACATTGGCTATTCTTTGATCACGCTCGGACCTGCTGGCTCCCCATATTGGTGAAAGCTCCAGCTAAAGTGGAAGGGGAGAGGGTAACGGGCTGAGGCTCGGGAGTCCAACAATTCTCGAAAGGTCCGGGCGTGAAATCGCGTTGGGCTCTGCGCAGGGGCAGTCAACCTGCCTGCGAGGCGGCGACTTGGTGAGGGGGTTGATTCTGTCCCGAGGGTTTGCTAGAATCTAGGCCTGCACCAAGAAGGATGACCTTATGCCCAGCGAATGTTATTTTACCGGTAAGAAGACAGCTCGCGGAAAGAAGCGCGCGTGGCGTGGTCAAGCGATCTCGAAAGGTGGCTTCGGTCTCAAGCCAACCGGCATCACGAAGCGAACATTCAAGCCGAACCTTCAGCAGCTGACCGCAATCATCGACGGTCGCCCTCAGCGGGTAACTGTCTCGACCAAGGCAATTCGCAGTGGTCTGGTGATCAAGCCGCTGAAGCGTAAGTACGGTTACACCCGCCAGCAAAAGGCTAACGCCGCCGCGGCGTAATAAGCCGTTTGGTGAGGCTCCTTCGCTCGAACTAGTAATTCCACTGGCCACTCTCGCCAGCATAGTAAGATTTTCCTACCAAGCCGATGCGTGCTGCATCGGCTTTTTCTGTCCTCGGGGCACGGTTCCACTCCGCCTTGCTCAGCAAGTTGGTTTCTAAACACAGCAGGTTAACGCGCAGGCGGCGAACACTTTTGCCTCTCCTTCTGAGAATGGAGTAAACCGAGCAGACTTGATCGCGAAGCGCGGGTTTAAGAGTGCAGGCCGCCGACACAATGCGGACCCATGAAGTATTTATCACCCCACCGTTGCGCACGATAATCAAGATTCTCTCGGAATGAAATCACTTACAGCGCGCGAAATATCTCGAAAAGGTTGGCGATGGCCCGTCCCTGCATTAATATACTATGAACGAGTGTCGTCTGGGAGGACTCCGCACTCGTCTAAAGGCCTTGGGTGGTCTTAATGAAAGAGAGAGGGACATCATGGATAGGCGTATAAACATTGGTTGCACTGCGCTCGCGGTTGCGTGTGTAGTTGGAGCAGCGTCGGCTGATCCGATCGTGACATCGTTTCCAGCCGGAGATGCTGGCTACAGCGCGCTCACTAATGGCGGACAACTTGAGCAGGGAACGGCAGAAGGCCGAATCGGAAATCGGATTAATTTAGGTGCGTGGGAGCTTGCCCTGTGGCGGCGCGTCGAGGTAGGACCCTTCCTGAACTTGGCTCAACTCGCCTGGGGTAACGGCCAAGCCGCTCCATTCACAATCACCTACGACGGCGCAACATCGCTGACTTACAACATTGGCAGTTTGACAATCGCGACCTCGCAGATGGGGGGAACGTTCTCCGATATCTTCATTCGTCTTCGAGCCGGAAAATCTAGTTCAGTTTCGTTGTCGTCCATGCGATTTGTGGGCGGTGCAATTATCGGCGGTATGCTCGCGCAACAGGACGGTCAGACCGAATATCTTCGTATCTCAAACGGCGAGACTGCATTTCCGGCCTTCACCCTCACCGGCTTTCAGACACTCATGTGGAACGTCAACGACCCGCCCGTAAACTCACAACTCGGAGCTCAGTTCCGCATGGCCAACGTTGTTCCCGCTCCCGGCACCGCCTTTGCTCTTCTCGCGACCGCACCCGTCTTTCTGCGTCGTCGCAGACGCTGAGTCCTCAGGCGTAGAAGTCGGCCACTACCCGTCCGCCCCAGCCGCTCTGGCCGCACGGACAGTTTCCGATTTCTTTGCAGCACCGCGGGAATGGCATTTCTAACTTGGGATTGGCGCGGAAACGAAGGTCGCGAGCCGTGGGGATTTTTCTCGCAACCTCGCAACGGAAGCTCCGGGGTTTCGACAACTACTCGTTGAGAGATAGAGAGTCGACCGTCCGAGAGGGGACGATCGTTCCGGAACGAAGTTGAAGAAGGCTCTTCATACTAAGTTCACAGATGTTGCACTGAAGTACTGCAACCAGACCGATCGGTGAGGCGCTACCACCCGCTTGCCAAGGCTTGGCTAGGGTTAAGCGACAATTCCTTTAGTATTCGTCGCCGCGCAGAAATGTGCCGCCACGATTTGGTGTCTACGTCATGGAGACCTTGCGTCTCGGAGCTTTGGGATGGACGAACACCGCCTTTTTCTCCCTCGCCCAAAAACGGGCGGAGCGGTCGCGATGTCAAAAACGCTGGTAGAGATCGAGATCACCTCTTCTAGTTTCACGGCGACGTGGCCCCGCGCCGGGTCGCCGTTTTTTATGAACCCACGCGTTTCTTCGCGAAACATGGCTCATGTTTACACAACTCACGGGCGCGTAGCGGCCCCATCTAGTCTAATTTTCACCGACGTTTCCGCGCCCGGTGGCCGCTAATATTGACCAATGTCGATCGACCCGATCAAGTCCGCTGCTGGTGTAAAGCCAATGGCACCTACGCAGTCTGTGGGAAACGTTGGCCCGGTGACCGGCTCGGGCGCGGTTGATGCCACCGCCGCGGCGTTCGCGGTCGCGGGCGCTGCCCGAATCGCGTCAACGGAACAGGTTACCCAGTTCGCGTTGTTTAAGAATCGCATCCAAGAGGGTCTGGCTCGAAAGCTCTCTCGCGATGCAATTCTTGAAGATCTGATCGCGTTTGAAACCACGCGAGCTTTCGGTTCGGCCGCGACGCGCGAGATGCGCCAGAAAGTCGCCGATCAGTTTCGAACCGATCCCCGACTGAATGCCCTCTTCGGCAACCTGATCGCCGCTGTTCAGTGAGGTGCTTGGCCTGCCCGGCATGAAAGGTTTGCGTTGCTTCTGCCTTGCGCCTCGCCATCTAGATTGCACTACAATTAGCTGTCCTTGTCCACCGACTCGTCCCAAGCCCTTGCGCAGATTCCGAGCCGTATCGAAGCCTGCTTGCCTCACGATCGAGCAAGGCTTGCGCGTGCCTTTCAAGAACTCGCGCGCCGAGCCGCGTCCCGCCAGACCGGAGGCGGGGGGGCACCAAACCGAAGTAGTGTGGGCCAAGTGCCCGCTCGCAATCAACCGACAGCGGCCACGCCAAACGTAATTTCGACAGATTCGGCCTTGAGCGATGGACAGCGAGAGCGCTTTCTTTCGCTCCTGCACTCGGCGGAAGAGCGAGTCCGTCAGCGCAAGGCTCGAATTCCGCGGCCGACTTATCCGCCCGACCTTCCGGTCAGCAATCGCCGCGACGAGATTGCGAAGGCGATCCGTGAATCGCAGGTGGTGGTGGTGTGCGG
>CAYVFW010000070.1:3695-15143 GCA_964450325.1 uncultured Phycisphaeraceae bacterium
GGTGTGCGGCGAGACGGGATCGGGCAAGACCACCCAGCTCCCCAAAATTTGCCTTGAACTCGGGCGAGGCGTGATGGGGCTCATCGGCCATACTCAGCCCCGGCGCATCGCCGCCCGCAGCGTTTCGCAGCGCATCGCCACCGAACTCAACACACGCCTGGGCGAGCTGGTAGGGTACAAAGTTAGGTTTGGCGACGCCACCGGACCCAACACCATCATCAAGCTCATGACCGACGGGATCCTGCTGGCCGAAACGCAGACCGATCGACTATTACAAAAATATGATACGCTTATAATTGATGAGGCACATGAGCGCAGCCTTAACATCGATTTTCTGCTGGGGTATATCAAGACTATTCTGCCCAAGCGGCCGGATCTCAAAGTTATAATTACAAGCGCGACCATCGACCCGCAGCGCTTCAGCCGGCACTTTGACAACTGCCCCATTCTTACGGTGTCGGGCCGTACTTTTCCGGTAGAAACCATCTACCGCCCGCCTGTAGGTGCCGACGAGGATGAAAGAGACGACGATCACGAGCGGGGGTTGCTGCAAGCCGTTCACGAAGCCGCGAGTTATGGGCCCGGCGATATGCTGCTCTTTTTCAGTGGCGAGCGCGAGATTCGCGAGGCCGCCGAGTTGCTCGCCCAGCGCCACATTCCGGGCACGCCCAAGACTTTGGTGCTACCGCTTTATGCTAAGCTTTCCGCCGAGGAACAACTGCGAGTCTTCGACGAGTCCGACCCCTACGAGACCCGCAAAATCGTTCTGGCAACCAACGTCGCCGAGACTTCGCTTACAGTTCCCAATATCCGCTTTGTAATCGATACGGGTCGCGCCCGCCTAAACCGTTACTCCCCTCGGACCAAGGTGCAGCGACTGGAGATCGAGGCGATCTCCCAGGCATCCGCTGATCAGCGTAAGGGCCGCTGCGGCCGCGTCGGGCCCGGCGTATGCATTCGCTTATATTCCGCCGCCGATTTCGCGGCCCGTGCCCCCTTCACAGACCCAGAAATTATCCGCACGAATCTCGCCGCGGTGATCTTGCAGATGGCCTCGCTGCGTCTTGGCAACGTCGAGGATTTTCCGTTTCTTGATCCCCCTGATCCGCGGCTCATCCGCGATGGTTACGACACGCTCGTAGAACTGGGCGCGGTGACCGATGATGCGCAGGAGCCTAAGTTAACTCCGCTCGGAGTGCAGTTAGCCAAGTTGCCCATCGATCCACGGATCGGGCGCATGATTCTCGCGGCGGACGTTGAAAATAGTTTAGCCGAGGTCCTTATCATTGCCTCAGCGCTTTCAACGCAAGATCCTCGCGACCGGCCCATGGATAAACAGGATGAGGCGGATGAGGCCCACGCCCCCTTCCGCGATGAGCACTCCGACTTCCTCTCCTGGCTGCTCCTGTGGAACGCCGTCCGAAATCAGAAGCGCAGCGTAAGCGGCGGGCGCATGCGCAAATGGTGCAAGGAGAAGTTTCTTTCTTTCGTTCGTCTGCGCGAATGGGAGGAGATGCACCGCCAGCTCTCGGACTTAACCCAGGAGATCGGTCTTCGGACGAATCAAAAGCACGCGAGCGTGGAGTCCATTCACCGCGCACTGCTCGCTGGCCTGCTCGCGAACATCGGCACCAAGTCGGAGATTCCCGGCGAGTACGTCGGCGCGCGGTCTCTTCGTTTTCATATGTTCCCGGGGTCCGTGCTCTTTAAGAATAAACCTAAGTGGGTCATGGCCGCCGAGCTTACCCGCACTACCCGCCTCTACGCCCGAACTCTCGCGAGCGTGTCGCCAGAGTTTATCGAGCGAGTCGGCCAGCATCTCCTAAAAAAGACTCAGTACGACCCGCATTGGGATCGCCACTCAGGGCGGGTAATGTGTTACGAACGGATTACGCTCTTTGGCCTGGAGCTGGCCAATAAACGCCGCACTCACTACGGCCCGTTCGACCCGGTGGCCTCCCGCAGACTGTTCATCCACCACGCTCTGCTCGAGGGCGATATGAACTCTGATGCGCTGTTCCTCTCACATAATCATAAGTTGCTCACGTCGCTCCGCGAGCTGGAGCGTCGGGCACGCCGCCAGGACCTGGTGGCCGAAACCGCCGCGAGGTTTGATTACTTTGATAAACGTATCCCTCAGGATGTTTATTCCGTTGCGCCCTTCGAGCGGTGGCGGCAGGTCGCCTGCCGTGGCGAACCAAAGTTGCTGTTTATGTCGCTCGATGACCTTACCGGCGGGCTTGATCAGCTCCCCGGCCCCGAGCAGTTTCCCGACGAGCTAGCCGTTGGACAACTACGCGTCCCCTTGGATTACGTTCATAAGGTCGGCGACGAGCGAGACGGGGTGACAATCCGTCTGCCCATCGAGGCTTTGGGCCAGCTAGACGTAGCGCGCGTTGATTGGCTGCTCGAGGGCTACCTTCGAGAGAAGTCCGAGACCATCCTAAGAAATCTGCCCAAGGATTTCCGCCGTCTGCTCCCCGCCCCCAGCGCCGTGGCCGAGAAGTTCTTGTCCGAACATAAGTTCGGTGAGGGTGACTTCCATGAGAAACTCGCAGCGACGGTACGAAAGGCTATCCACCTTGAGCCTGTATTTCGCGCCGGACTCTTGGATGCCCTGCGCCAGGCCCCGCTTCCCGATCATCTGAAGATGCGAATCGAAGTCTTTGACCGCGGGGGCGAGCTGGTCTTCGCGGGGCGCGACATCAGTCAACTTCGTGCTAAGCTTACACCCAAGCTGCGCCAGTCGGCAATGCAAAGCGCCGACGAGCGCTACCAGAGAGATGGGATAAAGGTCTGGGATGTAGGCGATCTCCCCGAGCGCATCGAAATTGAGCGACTGGGCATCAAAGTCTCCGCATTCCCCGCTCTCCAGGATCATAAGTCAAGTGTCGCCCTGCGGTTATTTGATGCACAGAGTGCCGCAGAGGCCGCGCACCGGGCTGGAGTGCGCCGACTCTATATGTTGGACTGCGCGGAAGACCTTCGGCGTTACAGCACGCGGGTCCACGGCACCGAACGCATGGCCGCTTACTTCGCGCCCTTGGGCAGCGCGGCTATTCTAAAGGCCTCACTCCAGGAACTCATCGCCGACCGAGCCTTCATGGCTGGCCAGCCGCCCATCCGCACCCATCGAGCTTACTTTGACCAGCGCGGAAGAGGCCTTGATCGCCTCGGCGCAGCCGTCGCCCAATCCTGCGATGTCGTCGCCCAGATATTAACGTCCTACCACCGGGTTCAGTTACAGTTAGCGACCAAATCACCCACCGGCTGGGAGTCAGCGCTCAACGACATCCGCGACCAGATCGCTTATCTCTTTCCCCAGAACGTCTTTGTCGCCGTGCCCTTCGAACAGTTGTTACATTATCCGCGCTACCTCGCCGCTATCGAGGCCCGTTTACGAAAGCTGCCCGGCGAAGGACTTCTGCGCGACCGTAAGCATGCTGCCGATCTCGCCCCGATGTGGCGGGGTGCGCTCGAGCTGCTTAAACGCCAGGATGAGTTGGGTCTGCACGCGGGCAAGGTCGCGGAATATCGGTGGATGTGCGAAGAGTTTCGCGTCTCCCTCTTCGCCCAGGAGTTGCGGACCGCGGTCCCTGTCTCGGCCAAGCGGCTTCAGGAGCTTTGGACCGCCATCGTAAAGTAACTTCCGCAGCATTCAATGGTTCAACTGATCCTTATCGCCGCGTTTATTGCTATCCGGATCGCCGATCAGGGCGGCGGGTTCATGCCAACCCCTCTCGTCAAACTTACAGCATTTGAGGCGCTTCTCGCCATTTCGGTCTCGCTCGCGCTGCTGGCCTTCATCTTCGCTGTTATAACCACTGTGGCCGGTCGCAGGCTCGACCGCCGTGGAGATGTGCGGGCCTATCACACGGTGCGAAACTCTCACGGCGCCCTCCGTCTCGTCGGCGCGGGGGCGTTCATCGCGGTCACCACGCTCTGCGCCGCACCGATGCTGATCCGCGCGGCGTTGCCGCAACCCCCGGTGTTTCTTCCCGGGCTTGCCGATATCCTTCTCTTCGCGCCGCTGATTATTTACATTCTCGCCCTCTGGGCATTGGCGTACCCCGTTGAGGCCCGCCTGAGCGAAGCCGCCCTTTTCCGCTCTCTCCACGAAGGCGAGGCGGTGTTTCATATTCCCTCCCGGTTTCGATATGTTCTAGACCACTTTCGTCACCAGGTATTGCTGATCGCGCTGCCCATCTTACTGATGTCGATCTGGAACGATTCGCTCGGGTGGCTAAAGTTTCGTAGTCCCTCGTACTCCACTTACATTGACACCGCAGGCTGGCTCGGCATCATTCCGGTTATGTTACTATCGCCCGCTCTGATCCGCGTCTCGTGGCACACATCGCTCCTTACTACCGGTCCTTGCGCGGCCTACGCGGCGGAACTCTTCCGCACCCATAAAGTTAAGATCTCCGGCCCATATGTGTGGCACACCGGCGGAAGTATGATTAACGCTGTGGTGCTGGGGATCATCTTCCCGCTACGTTATATTCTGCTCACCGACCGGCTATTAGAAGAACTTGAAGAAACCCACCTCAGGGCGGTGCTCGGCCACGAAGTTGCCCATGTAAAGCACAAGCATCTCCTTTGGATTTTGCTCGCGGTGGTGGCCAGCGTACTCGCCGCAGGCTGGGCCACGTCGATCGCGGCATACCTCATGGCAATCGACATTCAGTCGGGCACGCCCTCCATCGCGGTTGCGTGTTTCTATCCACTTGTTGCCTTCGTCACCTTCACTTATATCAGCCGCCGATTCGAGCAGCAGGCCGACACGTTCGCCGCAGCCGACATAAGCCGCCGATGCGGCAGTCAGTCGATTATTCCGCTCGCCGCCGCGTCGATCTGCGGTGCGCTTGACCGTGTCTGCGCCCTGAGTGGAACGCCCCGCACCGCCCCGTCGTGGCGGCACGGCTCTATCGCCACTCGCTGCGAGAACATTGCCAGAATTGTCGGGCACCCCCTTGCCTCCCTACCCATCGATCGCACGGTACGGCTGCTTAAGGTTACGATCGCGATCACCCTCGCTGCGTCGATTGGCCTCTTTTTCCTCTGGCCGGCCTAACAGTGTCCGAAGCGAAAGCAACCAGCCGTTTCTCCTATTAACAAGCCATGGACGCTCTCCTCGCAGTTTGCATGGGGTTAGGCTTGGCCGCTTCGTGCGGTTTCAGAGTCTTCGCCCCCCTCCTCATCGCTTGTCTCAGCGCGAAGATGGGCGTTATTCACCTGTCCGAGTCCATGCTCTGGATAGCCAGCACGCCCGCGCTCTGTGCTTTCGCCGCAGCGACCGCTATCGAGCTTGCCGCCTATTGGCTTCCTTCTATCGACCATGCGCTCGACGCGATCGCGGCACCATGCGCCTTGGCCGCCGGCACCGTCCTCGCAGCGTCCCAGTTTGGAGATTTCAATCCAGCCCTCATTTGGACCGCGGCAGCAGTGGGAGGCGGCGGAGCCGCTGGCCTCTCACAAACCCTTAACGTAGCGACACGCGGCGTCGCTACAGTCACTACCGGTGGCATCTTCAACCCGATCGTTTCCGCCGTCCAGAGCGGTATCAGCGTTGTGCTGTCGATCCTTTCGATTGTGGTTCCGATCTTCGCCGCGATCCTCGTTCTGACGATCGTCGGTCTAGCGATTTGGTGGATCGTGGCGGCGAGGGCACGGCGGGTACCCGTGCCGGAGGCGGTGTGAATCCAGATATCTCTTAGGCGTGCTATACTTAACGCCTGCTTCTACGTGCTGGTCAGTTCAGAAAGCTCGAACGGCCCTCACCACCAGCCACGCGGCTTGAATACAGCCCCGCGCCTTTCGGAGATCTCTGCTCAATGGTTCACGACCCACTCGACACGGTGATCGGTTTTTCCGACGCTACCCGCCGCGACACCGCCCTTTCCGCCAAGCATGTGGCCTCCGCGAAAACCGCCGATCAGGCTGGGGACCGCGATAATGCCGTCAACGAATACCGGAAGGCTGTGAACGCCGATCCGGCGAACGTTGAAGCGCTGTTCAAACTCGCTTACATGCTCGATATGATGGGCGAGGATGAAGAAGCACTTGCACTCTACGAGCAGTGCTGCGACACCCCTCCGGCCAACGTGAACGCACTGCTTAACTTGGCAGTCTTGTATGAAGATCGCGGCGATTATTCCGCCGCGGAACGCTGCTTGAAGCAGGTCCTGGATACCCGCCCCAACCACTTCCGCGCCCGTCTTTACATGAAAGATATTCAAGCGAGCCGCGACATGGTCGTCGTGGAAGAGCAGGATCGAGACATTTTCAAGCGCAAGGCGATGCTGGATACCCCAGTGACCGACTTTGAACTCTCCGTTCGAGCCCGCACCTGCCTGAAGAAGATGAACATCCGCTCGCTGGGTGATTTGCTTAAGATCACCGAGGCCGAACTGCTGTCATACAAGAACTTTGGCGACAGCTCGCTCACCGAAATTAAGAAGATGCTCTCGGCCAAGAACATGCGTCTCGGCCAAGGGCTAGAAGATGCGCACCGCCAAGCCCGTCGGGCTTTGATGGAGCAGTACAAGGGAATGGGTAAGGAAGCAACCTTCGCCAAGCCTATCTCAGAACTAAATCTTTCGGTCCGCGCCCGCAAGGCTGTCCAGTTGATGAACTGCCAGACCCTTGGTGATTTGGCAAGCCACACTGAAGCCGAGTTGATGGGAATTAAAAACTTCGGGGCCACTTCGCTGAAGGAAGTGAAAGATAAGCTGGTCGAGTTTGGGCTGGGCCTGCGAACGCTGGAAGTTAAGCCAGGCCAGTAGTTAAGCCAGGGCAATAGTTAAGCCCCATCGAAGAGGCGAACGATGACCCCCGACCGCCGCGATGAAGCCCAGGCAGTGCCAGAGGCCCCATCGCGGCGGTCTTTGTTTTCCCGTCATCCAACAGCACCGTACATAGTCGCGGCTTTGGGAGTTACAATTGTTGCTGCGATCGTGCTGAAGCTCATGGGCCGTGTGTGGTGGTGCGGGTGCGGCCAACGTAACCTTTGGGCGGGCGATATCTGGAGCAAGCACTGTTCGCAGCACTTGCTCGACCCGTACACTTTCACTCATATTTCGCACGGCCTGCTTTTCTACTGCCTGCTCGCTGTGTTCGCCAAAAACCTCAGCCGCGCCCAGCGATTCTTCATCGCGGTGCTTGTCGAGTGTGGTTGGGAAGTGCTGGAGAACTCGCCGCTCATCATTAACAGATACCGCAGCGTCACAATCGCCCTGGATTACTTCGGGGATTCAATCGTAAACGCGCTCGCGGATATCGGGGCGTGCGCCCTGGGCTTCGCGATCGTGTTTCGCCTGGGGTGGCGGGTGGCGTTAGTTCTGCTTGCTGTGATGGAACTTCTGTTATTGATCTTTATCCGGGACAATCTGCTGCTTAACATCGTGATGCTGCTCTACCCCATCGATGCGATCAAGAACTGGCAGACCCCCGCCGGTTGATACTTCAGGATCGCGATAAGACGCGGTGCGTGTTTCGCTGGCCTGAAAAAAGTTGCAACGGGTCGGTCCTACTGCACCTAACCGCCGCACACCGCCATCGATGCCGCGCTCAGTCCCGCCCCCAATATAATATTACGTCTCTTCGACCTCTTGCGGCGGCTTCTTGCGCGTTGCTTCCCTCCCAGCCACGCGATACGCCGACCGGTCGCGCATGTACTGCTCCGGCGAAACCGCCAGGTCGGGCAGCACTCCCTGCGAATGTTGCGAGTGCAGATGCTTCAGGAAAGGGACGCACCACATGCAGCCCGTTCCCGCGCTAAGACACTCGCTGATAAGCGATGCAACCGGCGGCTGCTCTCGATGAAGATACGTCCGTATTTTACGGAGCGAAACGCGGAAGCACAGGCAGACTTCATCATCGGGATCCACACATAGATGGTAGCGCGGGTTTAAGTTATAGTTTCCGCACCGATTTCCTCTTCAGCAGTCCGCCCCGGCAGCTAAACCAGCGGAATCCAACTTTGTGGCCTCGCAAGAAGGCTACCAGCCTTCGTAAGCCTTCGCACGGACCCTCACCGAGCAGTCGCGCCGAATCAGTCTCGCTGCGAGCCGAATACCCTTACCGCGAATGTCCGCTCCGATCGACGAAAACTCAGGGAGCAAGCCCCACAAGGCGTCTGGGCAATCCCCGGGTGCAGACGTTCCTTCGTCCGAGGCTGATCCAAGCCCCGACCCCCTATTGCCAGACCCGCAGTGGTTCGACCGTCCCGATCACGATACCGGCCAAGCGGGGCTGCGGTTCGCGTGCACCATGTGCGGCAACTGTTGCACAGGCGATGGCGGTTATGTTAAGTTTACATCGGCCGAGGCCAGCGCGCTCTCCCTGCGGCTGGGAGTAACCGTTGAAGCATTTATCCGCACCTTCACGCACGATACCAGCGCGGGCCGGAGTCTGAAGGAGAAGACTTCCGACTTCGGTCAGGATTGCATTTTCCTCGATCGTAACTCAATGCCGGGCCGCGCTGTCTGTGGCGTTTACGAAGACCGCCCCAGCCAGTGCAAAACCTGGCCCTTCTGGGAGAGTAATATCGCCGCTCCGTGGGCTTGGGCTCGGGCCTCGGCGCTCTGCCCGGGAATGAACAAGGGCCAGCGCTACTCGCCCCAGCAGATTCGCATACTGCGCGACGTGGTGGAGATGTAACTATCTACCAATTCCACTCGCTCACTAGCCCGGCGTGCGTTACTCCGGCGGCGGGCGCTCAACTCTCCCGTGCCAAGAATCGCATCCAACCAACATAAAACACGCGAACGCTTGGGTGCAGCGCCGCCTTGGTCCCCTGGTAACTCTAAAATCAACCTTCTGCGAAAATAGCCCTCCGCCTCCGACTCTTCTCTGCGGGAATCCCCCCGCTGATCTTCTCTCCCCCGCAAGTAGCCTCAACCAATGCCTCCCGTCTCCCTCAAATACGACCTGCTCGCGATCGACCTTGACGGTACACTGGTAAACTCATCACAGACAATCTCTCAACAAAATATTGATGCGATCGACGCGGCACGTGCCGCGGGTATGCGCGTCATAATTTGTACGGGCAGAGGGCTGAAAGAGTGCCGAGAGTTTCTTCAAGTCATCAGCCACACCGATGCTGTCGCCGTCGCCGGCGGGTCAATCATTGCTGATCCCACCCACGGCCACACCCTTCATCGCTTTTCCATCGACCCCGCGATCGTCGCCCACGCCGTCGATTCCTTGCACGCCCACGAGCACGCGGCGATGGTACTCAAAGACCCCCACGCCGCCGGGTTTGATTACCTTGTAGTCAGAAGTAAACATAAGTATAAGCTCGACCCAGTGATGGATTGGTGGTTTGAGCGCATGAACCTGCAGGTAAAGTACATAGATCACCTCGAAGAAGACCCCCACCCGCTGCACACCGTTCGCATCGGCGCTTTCGGGATTTCAACCTCCATCGCGCTCATCGCCGCGCAGCTGCAGGCTGGCCTTACAGACAGAGCCGCGTTCCATCACTTCCCCGCGGTAGTCAAGCCAGAGCACGCTGTGCGCCTGGGGCCGGGCGAGCGGTTTCATATCCTCGAGCTTTTCAGCTTGGGGGGACATAAGTGGGCCGCAATTAACTTTCTTGCAGCTCGAGACAACATCGACCCCCGCCGCGTCGCCGCCATCGGAGATGAGATCAACGACCTCACGATGATCTCGGGCGCGGGGCTGGGGATCGCAATGGGTAACGCGATCCCACAAATTAAGGCGGTGGCAAGCCGCGTCACCCGCACCAACGATGAGCACGGCGTCGCTCATGCCATCGAAAAAATGCTCGGCGGGCACTGGTAATCCCGCCGCGTCAGCCTATGTAATGGTCCAAAGCGACTTTCGCACTTCGCTCCGCACACGCCACCTCCCCGAAGCGTACACTTATTGAGATCGCATTCTCAGCAAGCTAGGCCCGCTATGAAAAACCAAGGGAAACCCTTATTGATGCACCTCACGCGACCCCGCCGCCTTCATCAGGGCGCCGGGTTTTCGCTTTTGACAGTATGCCTTAGCTTAATTTCGTTAAGCTCGGCGTTCGTAGCACAATCGCGAGCTGTCGGAGCACAACCCCCTGCCGCAACCCCTGCGTTACCGCCTCCGAAGACGGCGCTGGCAACGCAGCAGCAAGTTCCGCTTAAAGTAGTTGTTTCAATTGCTCCCCTCAAGGGCCTCGTCGAACCGCTCTTGCCGCCGGGTTCCACCATCGAACTTATGATTCCGCCCGGTGTAAGCGAGCACGGTTATGAGCCGCCGCCCAGCAAGCTCGCCGCGTTGGCACAAGCTGATCTTGTTGTGATCGTGGGCCGCGGGCTTGAGCCGCAGGTGGAAAAGTTTATGCTGGAGCACCCCAGCCCACGCCGTCGCACCATCAAGCTTTCTGACCTACACCAAGGCCCCCATTTTACGCCGGGCCCGCAGCCTGCAGCGCCCCAACCCGCGGATGAGCAACATAACAAACGCGGCAACACGCCGACTATTCAGGAAATTTTCCCTCATCAGAAGGCCCCCGCTGATCGTGCGCGCGATGATTCCCCCGCCGAGCAAGGCAATCCTAAACCCACCCCGGCTCATGATCATAAGCATGACCATAATCATGATGCTGATCACGCCCATGACCATGACCATGATCATGATCACGTGCATGGCGGTGCCGACCCGCACCTCTGGTTGGATCCTACAATCGCCATCGCTCTAGTCCGCGAAGTGGATATTATGATTAACCGCCCCGCAACCCGGGTAGATGGTTACGTCCCGTCAACCGCGGCGGCCCATCTGACCGCGCGGATCATCGATATCGACTTACGATACCGCGCGATGATGCTCAAGCCAGCCCGCAAAGTCTGCATCGTGGCCCACGATGCTTGGTCAATCCCCGCAACCCGCTACGGTTTTACGACCATCCCCATGGCCGGGCTGCACGCTTCAGAACCTACTCCCAAGTCCTTGGCCGCCGCGGCGACGGCTGCTCGCGAACGGGGCGTAACAATGATCTTCACCGAGCCGCAGTTAAGCGATCGCGCGGCTAAGCGAATCGCGAAAGTAACTAAACTCAAGATAGGCACGCTTGATCCGCTGGGAGATGGGGATTGGTTCCTGATGATGGAGAAGAACCTCGCCGCGTTTACAGCTGCGTTTGAATAAGTCTATCTATTGTTTCGCTCGGAAGCGTCCGCCAACCCTGTGCTGAGCCATATTCCGCCGCAGCCGAAGTTAATATGACCACCACGTAATAATCAGCGATATTCGCGGCCTTGCAACAGCTTAAAGTTGGGCGGCTCGCTCACCGCATCCCCGCGTCACGCAACCACGGGCAACATAACCACCGCCTACGCTCCCCCACCTCGTGTCCCAGCCCGCCGTCGCCATCGCTCATCTCACGTTCTCCTACCCCGCGGCAACCGCGCCCGCGCTGGAGGATGTCTCGCTTACAGTGGTGGAAGG
>CAYVFW010000071.1:0-14726 GCA_964450325.1 uncultured Phycisphaeraceae bacterium
GGTAAGGGTTGATATCAATGGCGTCTTGGCATTGATCGATTGGTTTGAGGTAAGTTGGTAAGTTGGTTTTTGAGGTAAGGTTGATAGGGAAACTAGATTACGTAGCAAACAAAGAAGGAAATCGGGCGGCCCCGATTATGCTTCAACGGACTTGCGGCTGCGTCGAACGCGGTAGGTCCGATGGCGAGCATTGCCTTCGTGAGTAGCTGCGTGTTTGCGATAGGAAGTCATTAGATCGCGTCGGGCGGAGGGTTCTCGCCGCGTCTTAACTTTGGGAGAGAGAGACATGAAGAAGTACACTGGTCAGTTACGTCGTTGTTTGCTGGCCGCGGTTTTGGTCGCCGCGGCGGGTCGGGCGGTTACGGCGCAGACGACGGTTACTTGGACTGGCGGGGCGGGGGATGGAAACTACTCCAACCCGCTCAACTGGAATCCTAATGTCGTGCCGGTGAACGGCGGGGGAAATACGTACAACGTGGTGATTCCCTTTGTTTCGGGGCGATCAACGGTGTTTCTCGATGCGGGAACTCCATCTGTTGTTGATTTTCAGGACTTCTCCTTGGCGGATGGGGTTACGTTTATCCTGAGTCCAAACCGTCAGGTGCGGGTTCGAGATGATGCGACCATTAACGGGATCGTGGATGCACGCGGCGTGGGAACGATCTTCGATTCGGGCACGGCGGTGGCTTCGACCAACCGAATGCGCCTGCGAGCTCGGGACAACAGCAGTGTGGTGGTACGGGCGTCCAGCCACAACACTGGTGGAAACAACTATTCTGACACGCTGTTTTTAGCGGAGAATGGGGGCCGGATTGAGTTGGATGGTACTACACAGTTTATTTATGGCGCACCTAGTGGGCGTCACACGCATATTGCGCGGGCGTCGATCGGTGGCGTGCTCGATTTTGGCGACACGCGGATTCTCGGAATTAGCGCGGGCGAGGACGATATCTTTGATTTTGTTATCGATGAGAACTCGTCTCTGTTGTTGACGCGGCTCGAAGTGATTCAGGCCAATGGCAACGGCAATGATTATGTTCGGCTTTCGCCGGGGCGTAATGTCGCGATCAGTGCTCCGCTTCTGGCGAACGCATCGCGGCTGCGGGCTTCAGGGTTTTCGCAGAATGCCTCGTTTAGTGCGCCGTCGCTTACGAGTTTGACTCAGAGCCAAGTGATTCTTAGCGGAACGCAAACGTTCACTACTGGCGCACTTGCGAATATTGATGGCTCGGTCTTCTCGGTTGCTGGCGGCGCGAGCTTTGGCGCGAGTCTGACCGCAACGACTTACCGATCGGATGCTTGGTATGAAATTCTTTGGAGCGATGCGACTCTGTTTGCCGCGGACGGATCAGGCAGCTTGCTGCGGCTCGACTCGCTCCAAAATGTGCGGTTTGGGCACGGAAACGGTCGCCGGTTTCAGTATATTACCGCCGACAATAGCGGCACCGTCCGGTTCAACGGACTCACCAGCATCACAACGTTTGACGGGGAAGACGATGTTTTGGTAGTTCGGGCCCGCACCGGCGGGAGTATTCTGCTTCCCTCCCTTGCAACGATTAATCTCACGGGTAACACGAACAATTACGTCGATTTCCAGCCAGGTGCCGGGGTTACACAGAATCTGCCATCGCTCACGTCGGCTTCGCAAACTTACCTTTCGCCTGCGGTTGGTGGGAGCGTAAACGTACCGAACTTATCATCTTGGATTCGCTCGGGGCTTACGCTTAGTTCATCGACAGGGACTGTTAACGTCGGGTCAAATGTAAGTCAGATAGACGACACGGTGCTGTCCCTTTCCAACGGCGCGACGTTAGCGGGGTTTACCGACCCCATGGTTACGTTCCAGTGGCGGGCGTATGGTTACACGGTGTACTCGGCTGATGGAGCCGGATCGAATCTTGATCTGCGCGGGATTGGCGGGCTTAAGTTCGGCGTGGGCGGAGGGCGGCATACGCACACAATCGCGGCGAGCAACGGCGGGTTAATCAACCTCAACGGGGTGCAGAGCATCGCGATTGGGGACGCGGCGCAGGACGACATACTTGCTCTATCGATGTCTGGCGGTGGAGTGATTTCGCTGAACGGGCTGGCGAACGTTACGAGCGCGGGCAACGGGAATGATCATCTGCTGCTCTCGGCAGCGGCGAACCACGTCTTTAGTTTACCGCAACTGAGCACGGCGGTCAGGTTGCGCACGAGTCTGACCGGCGTAGGTGCGGGGGTGAACGCGCCCAACCTTACGAGTTTAACGCAATCAGTTATTAACCTGGGTGCGGGCCAGTTCTTTAACGGCGGGACGCAGATTGCGAACTTGGATCACAGCACGATCAACGTGACCGGGGGAGCTGTGTTTTCTGGAGTGACGGCGACTTCGTATCGGTCAGATGCGTCGTACTTAGGCCTGTGGTCGGGCGCGACGCTCTTCGGCGCGGACGGTGCCGGCTCTGCGGTGCGGCTTCCAACGATCCAAACGTTTACGTTCGGGAGTGGGAACGGGGATAACAACTATTATGTTTCCGTGGCGAACGGGGGCCAAGTTGATCTCTCCGGCCTGCGCACACTCTCTATCTTCAACGGCGAAGATGATGATCTGTATTTCGGTGTTGCGGCGAGCGGTGGTTTGATTAAGCTGGACAATCTGCGGACGATCAGTCTGGCCGGTAACACAAACGAGCGGGTGCAGTTTGACGTGGGAACCGGGCAGACTCAGAATCTGCCGCAGCTTACATCGGCGCATCGGACTTATATTAATCTGGGCGCGGGAGCATCGTTGTCCGCGCCGCTGCTCACCTCTCTCACGGAGAGTGTGGTGACGGCCGCGGCGAGCCAGAATTTGATCTTCTCGGGCTTTACGAATGCGGATGGTTCGATCTTCCGCGCCACGGGTGGATCGACGATCGCCGGGATCGCCGACAGCGACTATAACTATTTCGGGTCTGCGATAAGCCTGCGGTCTGGGGCGACTATTTTCTCGGCCGATGGTGCGGGCTCGACTGTCGATGCGAGCGGGGTTGTGCTGATCCGCAATGGTTCGCCGCACGGCCGGATGGTGTTCGCGGTTTCGGCGACTAACGGGGGATCGGTGAATCTCTCGGGGCTTACGACCATCACCCCGTACGACGGTCAGGATGATATTCTTAACTTCTCCGTGGCGACTGGTGGGAGCATCAACCTAAACGGGCTTAGGAATGTCAATCAGCTCAACACGGGGAACGGGAACGATTATGTGCAGTTTTCGCCGGGCGAGAACTCGACGATCAATCTGCCCTCGCTGTTGAACGCACGGCGGACAAAGTGGAGCCTGCCCGCCGGATCGGTGATCAACGCTCCCAACATGCTGTCGCTTACTGAAAGCACCTTGGTGCTGGACAATAACGAAACGTTCACGCACGGCGCGCTCGCGCAGATCGACGCGACGACAATCAGCGTCTCTAACGGCGCCGTATTCGGGAACGTCACTGATACGGCCTACGGATATTATGTTACTTTGAACGCGGTCTTTTCGGGCGCGAACACTACGCTTTTCGGGGCCGATGGTGTCGGTTCACGGATTGAACTGCCAACGCTCGCGACCATCACGTACGGTCAGCCTCGTTCACGCGACACGCACACCATCAGCGCGACCAACGGTGGCGTGATCGACCTCTCCGGGCTTACGTCGGTCACTTCATTCACCGGAGAAGATGACGCACTCACATTCGCGCCCTCGACGGGCGGCTCGATTCTGCTGACGAGCCTGGCGAACATTAATCAGACCACTACGGGAAACAACTACGAGTTCGTAAGGTTTGCACCGGGCGTGAATACGGCGATCTCGCTGCCTGCGCTTGCGAATGCGCGGCGGGTTCGGTTTACATCGTTGGCCGGGTCTTCGTTTAACGCGCCGGTGCTTGCGAATCTTACGGAATCGGTGGTGACGCTCGCCGGACCCTCGACTTGGAATGCTCCGGGAATCACGAATCTTGACGCGACGGTCATCCGGTTGAGCGGAGGGGCGACGTTCGCCGCGGCGAGCGATTTGGTCTACTCAACCAATGCGTATGTTGAGCCGTTCTTTGAAACTGCCAATATTTCGTTGTGGACCGCTGATGGTGCGGGCACGACGCTAAATCTTTCCGGAGTGCAGCAGTTCCGCCTTGGCTGGAACTGGGGGAACCACACCTTCCGCGTTGGGGCTTCCAACGGTGGCTTGATTGATCTCTCCGGGCTGACGCGAATCTCGATGGACGCGGGGCAGGATGATGATTTGGCCTTTGACATTGGTTCGGGCGGGACGATCAACCTCCAGAGCCTGGCGGTGATCGATGTAGCCAACGGCAACGGGAATCAATCTGTTACGTTTAACGTCGGCGAGGGGCAGGCGCTGAATTTGCCATCGCTGACCTCGTTTAACTCGACTTTCTTCAATCTGGGCAACAACTCGGTGGTGAACGCCTCGGCCCTGCGATCGGTGGGCTTCTGGTCGCTCACACTGGCGGAGGGGCGGGAGTTTAACACCGGCGGGCTCACGAATATTAATAACTCACAGTTTAATGTGCGTTCGGGGGTTGCGTGGGGCACATCTACGGGCGACGTGCTGGCCACGGCGTACTCGACCACCGGTTACCGTTATGTTAACTTCGCGGTCTTTACGGCGGCGAACGCGGGTTCGGTGCTTGACCTTTCCTCACTTCAATCGCTCAACTTCGGTTGGGATGATCAGGACGGGACGGCGTATGCGAGCACAGTTTCCGCAACTGACAACGGCAGAGTTGACCTCTCATCTGTCATGCGGATCACTTCACCCGCTCGCGCTGAGGATCGGCTGGACTTCGTGCAGACGACCGGGGGCTTGATCAACCTGGGCGCGCTGGCAACCATCGACGGGGGCGGACGGACCCGTTTCTTTGCTCGCGATGGTCTGGATTACAACTTGCCGTCGCTTACGGCGGCGCGCGGGCTGGAGTTTGATCTGGGTGCGGGGAGCAGTTTCACCGCGAGCTCGCTGGCATCGCTTACGTTTACAACTGTCGCGATCACCGCTGACCGCGTGCTTACCTTCGGTGGGCTTACAAATATTGATAACTCTCAGTTTCTGCTGAGCGGGGGCGGGGCTTGGGGGGGCGGCCAGATACTGGCTACGGCGTACTCGACCACCGGGTACCGGCATGGTAACTTTGCTTACTTCTCCGCGTCTGGCGCGGGGAGTGTGCTGAACGCCTCGACTATCCAGTCTATCAATGCGGGTTGGAACGATCAGGACGGAACCGTTTACGCAGGTAACGTGAACGCATCTCTCGGCGGGGTGCTTAACTTGAGCGGCTTGCGTTCGGTCATCACGCCAGCGCGCGGTGAAGACCGGTTTGATTTCTCAATCGCCACCGGTGGGAGCATTCTACTCAACTCACTCGATACTATCAGCGGGGGGGGTTCGGTGCGATTCGCAGCGACCGAGGGCACTGACTTCGCGGTGCCCGCGATGCTCTCGCTGAACAACGTTCGATTTGAGCTTTCAAACGGCTCACGCTTCACGGCGAACGCGATGACGACGCTGACCAACGCCCGCTTTGACTTGGCTGTGGGGGCGAGCTTTGATGCTCCCGTCCTTGAATCGTTTAACTTCAGCTCGCTGTCCATCCTGCCCGGTCGTAACTATAACTTTGCGGGCGTGGGCAACATCGATAACAGCGATTTTCAGAATAGCTCGGGCGCCAGCTGGGGCGTTTCCAGCGGTCATGTCGATGCGGTTTCATACTCTCGCACGGGATATCGGTACGGCAATGGCACCGTCTTCGCCGCGAGCGGTTCTGGGTCCGTGCTTGATCTGAGCAGCATCCAGACCGCCAACTTTGGTTATGACGACCAGGATGGAACGGCGTACGCAAGCGTTATCTCGGCATCGAACAGCGGGATCGTGAACCTCAGCGGGCTTCAGACGCTCACAACTCCGGCGCGCGGGGAAGATCGGCTGGACCTGACCATCGGCACCGGTGGTAATATTAACTTAACTTCGCTTTCTAACATATCGGGCGGGGGTATCGTCCGGTTTACTGCAACCGAAGGGGCGGACTTTAATCTCCCGGCTCTCTCGACACTTCGCAATGCCCAGTTCGTTCTTGGTCCCTCCAGCGATTTCAATGCACCCAGTTTAACTACGATGAACTTCGGGGGGATCAATCTGCTCCCCACCAATACGGTGCGGATGCGCCTTGTCAACGCGGATAACAGCCAGATCTCAAATAACTCAGGGCGCGCCTGGGGCGCATCTACGGGCGATTTCGTGGCGACCACGTACAGCACCAACGGTTACCGCTACGGTAACTTCACTTACTTCTATGCTGGCGGTGATGGATCAACGCTTGATCTATCGACGCTCTCAATCATCGATGCCTCGTGGAACGATCAGGATGGAACCGTGTACGCCGGTGCCGTCACTGCAACCGACAGTGGCCGCGTCAATCTTTCGCGGCTTCGGACGATCGTGGCACCGGCCCGCGGCGAGGACCGCATTGATTTCATTGCGAACCAAGACGGGGAGATGAACTTTGGCTCTATCCGCACTATCAGCGGGGGCGGGCAGACTCGCTTCCGGGTTGACACTGGCGGGATCATGACGTTTACTGATCTGTACATGCCCGCGTCGGCCTCGCTTTCGATTATTGATTCAGAATCGACAGTTATAATAAATCGCACCCTCTTCTTGCAGGGTGGTGGCCTTTCGATTGCGCCTAACGCCACGGTGGAAGTTCGTAAGCACTTTTACAACAGCGGCACCAGCGAAGTGGCGGTCGTCGCGACCACCGGCATCATCCACATGGATGGCACTGGAACGCAGTTCTTTGAAGTGGCGGGCCTGGATCTTGGCCCGGTTAGCCCAGGCAATAACGGTAACTTCGGGCTGGGGCAACTGATCGTTGGTGATACGAATCAGCAGATCTTCCTTCAACTGCTCGACGTCTACGACAACGGTAACCGCGGGCAGCGCTCTAACGAGGCACTCTACTTGTACGGGCTGGGCGGACCTGATGGCTTGGTGATCCGTGGCGGTTCTACGGTGTTCTTGGATAACCTCAACGTTTACGCTCGCGAGAACGGCAGATGGGTCCACCTTAACTCGCTCTTCGGTCCAAACGATTCGGTCATTGGCTATTCCGGCGGCTTCCTGCACTTGCCTTCGCCGGGCACATTGGGTCTGTTAGCGGTGGGCGGCTTGTTCGCATCACGCCGCCGTCGCTGAGTTGCTTTGAAGGCTGTGAAGTAAGCATCGATTCGATCGCGTAAGCATCATTTAGTTTATTGCTGCGGGTGGGAACCCGCGGAGTTTGGCTGGGCAAGGGAGTCTCTCCTTATGGTTACATTCACAAATCTGGTCGGTGGCGTTAAGCGACGGTTGCGGGTATTGGGCGCGATAGCCGCTCTGGCCGCGGGGATGCCCGCCGCGGGGCAGGTGATCTACACCGCTAACTTCGATGATGGAACCGCTCCGGGCTTTAGCAATGCGCGCCCCGTGACCAGCCCGAGCGGCGGTCGTAAGCTGCTGGGTCGTTATGGAAACGAAACAGCGAGGCTGACGCTCGCCGGTGTCACCGCGGGGAATATCTATGAGCTAAGCGTGGATGTGCTGGCGATTGAATCCTGGGATGGCAATGGTGGCAATGGCCCTGATACGTGGCGGGTCAGTTCCTCTGGCGGGCAACAGTTTTTGACTACGTTCTCAAACGTGGGGAGTCTGCAAGCTTATCCGGGCGAGTTCCCGGGAGCGTCGTTTCCGGGAGGAACCGGGGGGGTTGACTGCGCCTGCGGCACTTGGTGTTCCGGATGGCCCACGCGGATTTTTCCGGTCACGTTTCGTTTTACCGCGTCTGCGGGCACCGAGTTAATTTCGTTCACCGGCAGCGGCCTTCAGGATTTATGCGATGAATCGTGGGGCATTGATAATGTCGTGGTACGCAACTTGGGAAGCCAGCCCGACCCCATCGCCGATCTTTGCGCGGATGCGACGCTGATCGACGTTGGCAATGGGGCCGGGCGGACGCTCCGCGGCCAAACGACCGCCGCCACTCCCGATGCGCTTCCGCCATGTGCCGGGGTCATCGCGCAGGGTCCTGGCGTTTGGTACCGGGTGCTGGGCACCGGCCACACGATTACGGCGAGTACGTGCTCGTTCGCTGATTTTGATACAACGCTGCTCGCACTCTGCGGTTCATGCGGTAACTTTACCTGCGTTGCCGCGAATGATGACTCTTGCCCGGGTGGCGGATCAACGGTTTCGTTCTGTTCTGAACTGGGCCGCACGTATTACTTCTGGGTGGGCGGGTACGCGGGTGAAACGGGCACTTTTGACTTGAAGGTCTCTCGCAGCGCTGCGACCTGCAGCACGCCGATTGCTTGCTCGGCCTGCACTCTTACGATTCCGCCGGGCGCACTTGTCGAGGGCGAGCCCGTGTGCAGCGATGGTTACGTTGATACGTTTAACGGGGGTTGCAATAGAGCGGCTCCGGTCTATTCAGCGATTGCACCAGGCCAATCAATCAGCGGCCGTGCTGGCACCTATCGCACGGGCGGCATCGACAAGCGCGACACCGACTGGTATGTCTTTAATCTCGCAGCTCCCGCGCGAATCACCGTGGTGGGCGCTGGTAACTTTCCGATCCGCTTGGGTCTTATCAATGGAAACGCGGCGTGCCGTACCCCCGAAGTCTTTGACTTTGGTTCATCGGTCGCGCCCCGCTGCCAAACCGCGGAGGTCACGGCGACATTGCCCGCTGGCCGTTATTACATCTACGCCGCGCCCAGCGCGCTCTCGGGCGTGCCTTGCAATAGTCAGTATTATATTACGCTGAGCAGCGTGCCCGCTGGCTCGTGCGTCATCGGCGCCGGGTGCGTGGTCACAACGCTGACCGACTGCGTGGCCCGCAGCGGCACGTATCTGGGCAACGGCACCGCCTGCCCCGATGTCGGTTACTTTGTCTCGACCACCAGCAGTCCCTTCGAGGATATCGCCTCCTCGGGCACTGTCGCGGCCGTTTCGGACGACACAGGTGTCACTATTCCAGTGGGATTCGCGTTCGGTTTCTACGAAGATGTCTTTACGCAAATCAATATCTCGCCCAATGGTTATCTTACGTTCGGTGGTGATAGCGGTGAGCCGGTGCCCTCGGTCATGGGCTCCGCCATCGACCCCGATGCATTGATTGCTCCGCGCTGGAGCAACCTGAATCCGGCCACCAACTCGGTGCGGTACGCCGTTCGCGGCTCGGCTCCTACCCGTCGGCTCATCGTGCAGTGGACAGGGGTGCCGACTTACGGCTTAGCCGACTCCAACACCTTCCAGGCCGTACTTTTCGAGGGTGATGGGGCTGTCGAGTTTCGCTATGGTGCGGTCGCGGCCGCTCGTTTTCCGGGTGAGTTTACCGCTGGGGTCGAAAGCCCCTCGGGCCTTCGCGGCACCCCAGTGCCCGTCTCGCAGATTCTGTCCAACACAGCATTGTCGCTCCGCCGCGGCAACCTGACTCCTCCCGTGGCAGTTGCGGGCGGGCCTTACAACATCTCCACCGCGGCGGGCTCGATCACACTTAATGCGACCGCCAGCTTCGACCCCGATAGCACCACCACCGGGTTCGGCTCTATCCGTTCGGTGCAGTGGATTATCGGTACGATAAACTTAACTTCGCCGACGCCATCAATCTCACTCGCCGATCTCGCAGCGCAGGGTTTGCGCTTCAACACCCCGCTCACCGCGCGCCTCGTCGTGACCGACTTTGATAATCTATCCGCGCAGGACGAAGTGGTGATCACCTTCGTTAACGCTGGCCCTACCGCGACGGCCAATGGTCCTTATTCGGTTAACTTCGGCGGGTCAGCCACGTTTGCTGGCGCCGCCGCGGATGCTGATCTCGCATCTAACGTCGGTGAAATCATTACCGCAGAATGGGATTGGCGTGCAGCGACCACCGCCGCGGATATCGGCGATGGCTTTGCCTCCGGTCTTACGCCTTCAGTCCCTTATGCGACGCTTCTTAACCTGGCGGTAACCCGCGGCACCACGATCTATCTGAACATTCGTGATGCCAGCGGATCCATTTCGTCTTCGGCGACCGCATTCAGTCCCGCCGTCCCCAATATAACTATTGACTCCATCACGGTTTCGCCCACGCAGGTGAACCCTGGCGAGAATGTTACGGTGACTTACACCGTTCGTAACACCGGGACAGCGCCCGCGTCTAGCGCGTGGGTTGACCGCATCTTCTTCGCAGCGAACCCCGGTTCCTGCAGCGGCACCGCCCTCTCCGGCCAGCTCGCGAGCCCAGCTTCGCTTGCTCCTGGTGCTACTTACACGCGGCAGGTTACTTCTCTCATGCCGCTGATCGTCGGCGACTTCCGGGTGGCCGTGCGGCTTGATGAAAATGGCAATGTAACAGAGCTCGGCGGCGAGAGTGACAACTGCGCCATCGACGACGAGATTGTGCGTCTGGTCGCTCCTGATCTGATCATCACCGGCGTCACCGGGCCCACCGATGCGTTCTTCGGTGAATCCTTCAACGTTGGGTTTATCGCCCGCAACAACTCAGCGTTCGCGGCGGCGCTCCGCTGGACCGACAGCGTCTACCTCTCGACCAACAGCACGTATGATGCCTCGGACCGCCTGTTGTTTGAGCAGGCAGGACCTGAAGGCCTAGCATCACAGGCGGTCTATTCACGTTCCGCTGCGGTTACGGTCGCGGCGGATGCAGGCCTCGTGTCCGGACCCTTTTACATCGTTGTCCGGGCCGACTCGCGGAATCAGCAGCTTGAATCGAACGAGAATAATAACACGCTAGCGTCTACGCCTATCCGCTTCGCATACCGCTCGTACCCCGACCTGCGGGTGACGACCGTAACTCCCCCGACAACGGCCATCATTGGCAGGTCAAGTGTCGTGAACTTCGCGGTTAATAACTCTGGTGCTGGCGAAGCGCGGGGCGCCTGGGCCGACCGGGTGTATCTTTCAACGGACCAGACATTCAGCGCCGCCTCCGATATCGCACTTCAGCCTGCGGCTTTGCGCACCAGCGCGCTGGCATCCGGGGATACTTACAACGCCGCGGCGAGTGTAGATATACCCGATCGTCCAGGGGTTTATTACGTGATCGTCCGCGCCGACGACGGCGGATCGCTCGATGAGGGCACGGGTGAAGATAATAATATTCTAGTTTCGTCGTCGACGATGACGGTCCAGCCCCGGCCGCGTCCCGACCTCGCGGTGATCTCGGTGTCGGCCCCCGATGTTTCGCAGGCGGGCCGCTCCGTAGTCGTTGAATACACTGTCCGCAACATCGGCGAACTCGCGGCTTTGACCGACTGGCAGGAAGCGGTCTATCTATCGCGCGACACCGTGCTGGATACCGGCGATACGCAGCTTCGACTCTCGCCAGCCAACGCGGCACCTCTCGCGCCCGGCGCGTCTTACTCGCGTTCTCGTTCGATCACGCTTCCGGATGATTTCCGCGAGCCCACCGATGTCTACCTCATCGTAAGAGCGGATCTTGCCAACACGGTCGACGAGATCAATCGAACCGACAATGTTCGGGCGAGCGCAGCGCTCCGAATCGATCCGACCCCTGCGGCCAATCTAGTCGCTACTGCATCCGCGGGTTCATCCAGCGCGATCTTCGGTCAGAACGTAACATTAACATGGTCGGTTGACAACGTCGGGACTCGCTCGGCCAACGGCGCCTGGCGCGACCAGCTGGTGCTCTCCCGTGACACGACACTGAGCCAAGACGATGTGCCGCTTGGATCAATTCTGATTGATAATGTTTCTCCGTTCCTTCCTGAGAATCCTTCGTACACCCGCACCGCGACTTATCAGGTGCCGCTCACCGGTTCGAGCGTTGAAGGTCAGTATTACATTGTTGTGAGAACCGATGTTAACGCCGCGGTAGCGGAATCAAATGAATCTGACAATGATTCCGCGTGGGGCCCCATCTCCGTCACGCGGCCGCCCCTTCCTAACCTCGTGGCCTCTATCAGTGGTACTCCGGCGGATGTCGCCGCGGGCACAACTGCCACGCTGACCTATACCGTCTTCAACTTGGGTGCAGCGGATGCGCTTCCCGGTAGCCCATGGAACCTTTCGGTCTTCGAATCTCCCGACAATATTCCGGGCAGTCGGCGTGAGACGGCGGCGAACGTAACTATCTCGCAACTGATCCCCGCGGGTCAATCTATCTCTGGTGCCGTAGAAGTTCCCATCGCCGAGTTTCGTACACCACAGTTGCACTTTAGCGCGTGCGCTGATACTAGCAACTCGGTCATTGAAAGTGGCGAGACCGACAACTGCACGTTCGCGACCAATCCCACGCCCTACCGGCGTCCGGACTTGGTTGTTACCAACGTTGTGGCTCCCGCCACAGCGGAGGCCGAGCGGAGTGTTACGATCTCTTGGACTGTTCGCAACCAGGGTAACACCGCGGCGATCCCCTTCTGGTCTGACTCTATCTACCTCAGCGCAAGCCGCACTGCGACGAGTCTCATCCTGCTTGCCAACGAGGCACAGACAACCCGAGTAGAGCCAAGTGGCACCTACACCAAATCGGTTACAGTCCGGATCCCCGATGATTTGCAAGGTCCATATTTCTTCGTGATAACGACTGATACCGAAGATCGGGTCTATGAAACAGCACCCGGAGAGACAAACAATCGTCTGGCGGCGGCCGCCGCCACCGAGATCACTCAGCCCACTCGCCCCAATATCGTTGTGAACACTATCGCAACGCCGGGCGCGGGCCTGAGCGGCACAGCCCTCAATATAAGCTACGTGGTTGGAAACATCGGTGAGGCGCCCGCGTCGGCGACCTGGTTTGAGCGCATCTTTGCTTCTCGCGACCGCTTGCTGAGCAGCGACGATGTTCAGCTCGGCTCGGTGCTGCCGGTTCGCCCGCTCGGCGCCAACGAAACGTATACTCAGTCGGTCAACGTCCGGTACCCGATCGCGGATGGCCCCTGGTACCTGATCGTTTCGCTTGATCCGACCAACGTCTTGCGTGAATCGCTTGATGGCGGCGAGACGGACAACGTGCTGGCCTCAACACTTACATTTAGCGTAACTTCGTTTACTGCAACCGCCGATGCCGATATCGATGATGCCGCGGCGGGCACGTCGGTCAGGGTGAGTGGCGTGACGACCATCGACGGTACCAGCGACCCGGCGCCGGGCGTTCCGGTGCTGGTTCGGGTGAATGTTCGCGGATTTGAACGTACATTTGACGCCACCGCCGATGGTGCGGGTCGGTTCGCCATCGTGTTTAACCCAGGACCGACCGAAGGCGGTCAGTACGGTGTAAGTGCTGGTCCCTCGCACCGATCCGCGCCCGCTTCGGATTTCTTCCGGCTGTGGAGCCAGCGGGTCTTTCAACCGCCATATGCGACGCTCTTCCCCGCGCAGACACGCGTCACGAACTTGGTGTTGCAGAATCTAGGCGACAGTCCTATCGCCGGTCTGCAAGTCTTGCTGGGTGACTTGCCGACAGGAGTTACGGTTGAATCGCGCTTCCCGGGTGGAACGACCATCCCGGGCCTGAACACACTTGCAGTAGAGTTGCGGGTGATCGCGTCAGCCGAAGCTCTACCAGGAAACTATGAAGTGCCGATCTTCATCGGCACGTCAACACCAGCTATCAACCCCTCCGTAGTCCTTTCAATTACGATCGGAGAGCCACGCCCCGAGCTCGTGGCAACCCCCGCCAGCATCCGCAGTGAGATGCTGCTGGGCGGCCAGACGTATGTGCAGTTCATTGTAAAGAATGTGGGTGGAGCTCCGACCGGGCCTCTCACTGTAAACTTACCTTCTGCGCCTTGGCTGGGCCTCTCTACGCCGCGGGTGATGGAATCTCTCGCGAGTGGTGAGGAGGCGGCGGTTGTGCTCGCACTTACTCCCGCCCGCACCTTAGCGCTGGGCGACTACCCGGGCGGGTTGAGTGTGAATGCCGCCGGTACGGGAGCGGGCGTCTCGTTCGTCTTCAAAGCGGTTTCTGACCGCCGGGGCGACTTGGCCGTTACGGTGACCGATGAGTTTACTTATTACGATGAGGCGAATAATTTCCCGCGAGTGAGCAACTCGACGGTCAAGATCTTTGATCATGAAACCGGCGTGTTGGTGGCGCAGGGCCAGGCGGACGAGCGTGGAGAAGTTTCTGTTGAGCAGTTACGAGAGGGTTATTACGATGTTGAAATGTCGTCGCCCAATCACGCGCCCTCGCGCGAGCTGAAACTGGTCGAGGGCGGCACGGTCAACGAGCTCCTCGGCTTCATCAGCCGTCAAGTGGTCCGCTACCGCTGGACGGTGGTGCCCACCCAGATCCGCGATGAATATAGAATTACAATCCAGGCGACTTTCGAGACTAACGTACCCGCTCCTCAAATTATTATCGAGCCGGGGTACGTCGACCTGCGTGATCAAACCCTGCCCGCGCTCATCGAGTACACGGTGCGCAATGAAGGGCTTATTACCGCTCGGAACGTAACAGTTCCTGAATCAAGCGCGGGCGGCTACACGCTGATCCCGCTTGTTTCCAGCCTCGGCGATCTTGGCGGCGGACAGCGAGTGCGGGTACCTGTGCTCGTCGTCCCAACCGGCCGAGGCGGCGGGTGCGTGCACGCGACCGTTCGGGTTGATTGGCAGCTCCCGTGCGGTCCTTTCCTCAACGGCTACTCGGGCACTTCTTATGTTTATATCGGTGTTTGCGTTGGCAAGCCCGGCTTACCGC
>CAYVFW010000072.1:0-8303 GCA_964450325.1 uncultured Phycisphaeraceae bacterium
CCGGAAGTAAAGGTACCGTGGGCGGTATCGCTGATGGTGACGGAGATCGTCTGGGTTTGAGAGCCAGCGTCGGCATCGGCGATGGTCATCGCGGTAAAGGGCAGAATGGTTGCGTTATCATTGACTGGGCCAGCGGTAGTAGCCCCTGTGACAGTGGGCGCATCATTTACCGAGGTTTGGATGACCGTGGTGGTGGTATCGTCGACTGGGGTTCCGTTGTCCGCCCGGACGGTGAAGGCGTGGGTTTCGGTGCTGCCTACGTTGACGCGGTTGGCGGTGGGTTGATAGACCAAGGCGCGGAGCGCGGTGGTGGCCTGGGCTGGTGTTACGTTAAAGAGGGTCCAGTTATCGAAGTTGGCGATGGCAAAGCCTGACGCAGAGAGGCTTGCGTTGGTGAAACCACCCTTGGCGTAGTCACCGTAGATTACGATAGTGGTGACGGTGTTGGGGTCAACGTCGGCGACTGTTATGCTGGAGAAGGGGGAGCTGGTGGCGTTATCGTTGACGGTTTGGCCCGCGACGGTGCCGGTGATGGTCGTAGCGTTGTTAATGCTGGTGCTGACAACCGTGGTGGTAGCGTCCGGTGAGGCGGAGAGGAGGCCGTCACTTACGTTGATGGTGAAGGTTGTGGTCTCTGTGCTGGCCACTGCGACGCGGTTGGCTGCGGGCTGGAACACCAAGTCGCGGATGGCGGCGGTGAGGGCAGCGGCGGTGCCGGTGCGGACATAGTTATTGCCTGAGAGCGAGAAGCCTGCGGTAGTGAGGCTGCCGCTGGTGAAGACACCGTTATTCACATCGCTGCGAGCAATGCTGATGCTCAGCGACTGATTATCTGGATCAACATCGGCGATTGTGACGGCTGCGAAGGGGCTCAGAGTTGCGTTGTCGTTGACGGCCTGGGCGGCTTGGGTACCCGCGATGGTGGGAGCATCATTGATGCTGGTGCTCACGACGGTGGTGGCGGTATCGTTGGTAACGGTGGCGACGCTGTCATCGACGGCGAGCGTGAAGGTAGTGGACTCAGTGAGGCCCACGTTTACCCGGTCGTTGGTGGGGTTAAACGCGAGTTGGCGGATGGCGGTGGTGGCCTGGGTGGCTGTGCCGGTGAAGGTGTAGACGCCGCCGCCTGCACTTATGAAGCCCGAGGATGTAAGGCTTGCGGAAGTGAAGATGCCCTTGGCCGCGGCATCGAGGGTAATCGTAATTGAGAGGCTCTGGGTGCTGTCGGCATCGCCGATGGTGATGGCGGCGAAGGGGCTGAGGTTGGCGTTGTCGTTCACGGCCTGGCCCGCGACGGTGCCCGAGATGGTGGGTGCATCGTTGGCGGCGGTGCTGATGACGGTCGTGGTAGCGTTGTTTACGGTGCCCGCTGAGTTGTCGGTGACCACCAAGGTGAAGGTGGAAGTTTCGGTGGACGCGACAGCCACACGGTCGTTGGTTGGGTCAAAGACCAGGGCGCGGATGGCCGTGGTGAGGGCGCTGGCGGTGCCGGACTTGGTGTATTCGCCGCCGCCGCTGGTGGTGAAGCCCGCGGTGGTGAGGCTTGAGGTGGTGAAGATGCCTTTGGCCGCAGTGTCAACAGTGACGGTGAGGCTGAGGGTTGTGCTAGGGTCAACGTCTGCGATGGTAATTCCGCTGAAGGGGGAGACGGTGGCGTTGTCGTTAACTGCCTGGCCCGCGGATGCGCCCGAGACGGTTGGCGCGTTGTTTATTGAAGTGCTGATGACAGAGGTGGAGCTATCGGAAACGGTGGAGGCAACACCGTCGTCGGTTGCGATGGTAAAGTAGCTGGTTTCGGTGGAACCAACCGCGACTCGATTGGCGGTGGGCTGGAAGACCAGAGCGCGGATGGCGGTGGTGGCAGCGGATGCGCTGCCGGAGAAGGTAAAGACACCCGAGCCACCATTGGTGAAGCCCGCGGAGGTAACGCTGCCGGAGGTGAAGGTGCCCTTGGCAGTATCCGCGACGGTTACGGTGACGGACTGCGTCTGACTTCCGTAATCAACATCAGCGATTGTGACAGCGGCGAAGGGGGACATGGTGGCGTTGTCGTTCACTGTCTGGCTGGCAAGGGTGCCGGAGATAGTGGGTGCATCGTTGACGGAGGTTGCGAGATAGGAGTAATCGGTATCGGTCGTGGTAACGCTGGAACCATCGGTGACGGCAACGGAGAAGTTAATCGCAAGACTATTTCCGACGTTGTCGGTGTTTGCTGTTGGCGCGAACTCAAGAGCGCGGATGGCGGTGGTGAGAGCGGCGGACGTTCCCGACTTGGTATACACGCCGCCGCCGCCATTGGTGAAGCCTGCTGCGACAACGCTTGCACTCGTGAAGTCGCCGTGACCTAATGGGCTGAGGGTGACCGAGAGGCTAAGGCTTTCGCTTACATCAAGGTCGCCGATGGTGACTGCGCTGAAGATGGCAACCGGGGAGGCGGTATCGTTACCCGAGAGCGAAGCGGAGCCTGAGACCGTGGGGGCGGTGTTGATGGAGGTGCTGACGATAGTTGTTATGGCGTTGGTGACTGGCGCGAGAATGCCGTCGTAGACCCAGACCGAGAGGGTGGTGGTTTCTATTGCACCAACGGCAACCCGGTTGGCGGTGGGCTGGAATACCAGGGCGCGAATAGCAGTCTGGAGCTGGGATGCGGTGCCGGTTCGTGAGTACGTGCCGTCGCTGTTGTCGGTGATTCCTGCGGTGGTGAGGCTGCCAGCGGTGAATGTACCCTTGGACGCTACATCGAGACTTACGGTAAAGATGAGCGTCTGATCGGGACTATCGGCATCGGCGATTGTGAAGCTGGTGAATGGGGAGAGAGTTGCGTCGTCGTTGACGGCTTGGCTGGAAGAGGCACCGCCGAGGGTGGAGGCATCGTTGAAGGCTGCGGAGATGACGGTGGTTGTGGTGTTGGTGACGGCCGATGCAATAGTATCATCGATGGCAATGGTAAGTGTTGTGGTTTCGGTTGCGCCCACTGCGGAGCGGTTTACTGTTGGGGCGAAGACCAAGGCGCGGATGGCGGTGGTTGCGGCGGATGCGGTGCCCGAAAAGGTATAAACGCCCGCGCCTGCGTCGATGAAGCCGCTGGTGGTGAGGCTGCCCGAAGTGAAAATGCCCTTTGCGGCGGTATCGAGCGATACCGAGACATCAAGGGTGTCACCATCTACGTCGTCCAAGGTTACAGCCGAGAAGGGAGAGATGGTGGCGTTATCATCACTTGTTTGGCCTGCGGTTACTCCCGAGATGGAGGGCGCGACGTTAACAGAGGTGCTTATAACGGTTGTCGTGGTATTGGTGACGTCGGACAGAAGCCCATCGCCCAGGGTGATGGTAAAAGTAGTGGTCTCTGTGCTTACCAGAGCGACGCGGTTATCGGTGGGGTTGTAGACCAATGCGCGGATGGCGGTTTGGAGCTGGGAGGGGGTGCCGGTGCGGGTGTACGAGCCGGCACCAGCACTGCTAAAGCCGGTGCTGGTAAGGCTAGCGGCGGTGAAGGCTCCCTTGGCCGCGGTATCGAGGGATATGGTGGCGGTGAACGTCTGGCCGGGGAGATCGACATCTGCGAAGGTGATGGCCGCGAAGGGCGTAATATTAGTATCGTCGTTGGTGGTCTGGCCTGCGGAGGCTCCGCCGATGATCAGCGCATCGTTGATGGGGCTGATGATCGCGGTGGTTGAGGTGTCGGAGACGGGGCCGAGCAGACCGTCGTTGATGACAATGGCGAACGTGGCCGTTTCAGTGCTGTTGATGGCGATGATGTTCTCTACGGGGGCGAAGACCAGAGCCTGGACGGCGGTGGTGAGCGCGGAAGCCGTGCCCGTGCGGGTGTAAATGCCCGCGCCGGAGTAGCTCATGCCGGCTGAGGTTACACTCGATGGGGTGAAGAGGCCGTAGGTGTAGTTGCCGATCGCTACCGTAAGCGTAAGCGTTTGGTCGGGGCTGTCGGCGTCGCTGATCGTAACGCCCGTGAAGGGGGAAACGGTAGCGTTATCGTTTACGTTCTGGCCCACGCTCGCGCCGGTGATACTGCTTATATCATTGTTGGGCGAGGCGACCACCGTGGTGCTGGTGCCGGAGGTTGTGGTATTGCTGTCGTTAGCCGCGATCGTAAACGTAGTGGTTTCGGTCAAGCCGACCAGGACGCGGTTTACGGTGGGAGCAAAGACGAGGGCGCGGATGGCGGTGGTGGCAGCGGCGGCAGACCCCGAGAAGGTGTACGCGCCGCCGCCCGCGCTTACAAATCCGCTCGCGGTGAGGCTTAAGTTGGTAAACGCGCCCTTGGCGGCAGTATCTAGCGAGACGGTGATGCTGAGGGTAGAACTGGGATCAACATCGGCGATCGTAACACTCGTGAAGGGGCTGACGGTTGCGTCATCAAGAACGGTCTGACCGGCGGATTCGCCCGTGATAGTTGGGGCATCGTTTACGCTCGTGCTGGTCACGGTTGTCGAGTTATCTTGAATGGGCGCGGCGACGTTATCGGTGAGCTGAACCGTGAAGGTTGTAACTTCGGTGCTCGCCACGGCAGCGCGGTTGTACGCGCCGCCGCCCGCGCTTACAAATCCGCTCGCGGTGAGGCTTAAGTTGGTAAACGCGCCCTTGGCGGCAGTATCTAGCGAGACGGTGATGCTGAGGGTAGAACTGGGATCAACATCGGCGATCGTAACACTCGTGAAGGGGCTGACGGTTGCGTCATCAAGAACGGTCTGACCGGCGGATTCGCCCGTGATAGTTGGGGCATCGTTTACGCTCGTGCTGGTCACGGTTGTCGAGTTATCTTGAATGGGCGCGGCGACGTTATCGGTGAGCTGAACCGTGAAGGTTGTAACTTCGGTGCTCGCCACGGCAGCGCGGTTGTCGGTGGGATTGTAAACTAAGGCGCGGATAGCGGTCTGAAGGGTTGCGACGCGAGCGCTGGCGGTGTAGATGCCGCCGCCTGCGGCGCTGAAGCCTGCGGTGATGAGGCTGGCGGAGGTAAAGACGCCCTTGGAGGCTGAATCTACCGTGATTACAAGCGAGAGAGTCTGGAACGGATCTGGATCGGTGAGTGTAACGCTGGCGAAGGGGGAGGTGGTTGCGGTATCGTTGATCGAGTATGTTGAGAAGCCGCCCATCGACGCTGCGTCGTTGGTTGAGAGGCTGCGGACGGTGGTGGTGTTATTCGTGGTGACGTCGGTGGCATCATCGACTGAGATCGTGAATCGGGTGGTTTCGGAGAAAGCGACGGGCACGCGGTTGTCGGCGGGATTGAATATAAGTGCCCTGAGCGAAGTGGTGGCTTCGGTGGGGGTGCCGAAGAAGGTATAGCGACCAGAGCCTTCACTGATGAACCCGCTGTCGGCGAGGCTGCCGGGTGTGAAGACGCCTCGTGCGGAGTTGTCGAGCTGGACTTCGACGTTGAGCACGTCGCTATCACTGTCGGTAACCACAATGGCGGCGAAGGGGTTGACGGTTGCGCTATCATTTACGTTCTGGCCAGCGACGGCCCCGGTGATGCTAGCGGCGGACAAAAGCTGACGGCCTTCGAGGGGGGCGAAGGTATCTCGGGCGGGCTTATCAAGTCCTGCTGCTGCGCGAAGGGCGGCGATGAGGCCAGGGCCCTTGCGGGCGCGGCGCGGTGAGGAGATGTCGTTGGCGCTGGGGGCGGCGGGAAGCGAAGAACGTAAGCGACGATTTAAGTTATCCATGGAATCAAGCCCTTCTATGAGTCCCGCCCGGGGAGACTCTGTTTTTCACGAGACGCTCTGCCGCCCGCGCTGAAACTGCTCAGCGCCCCTTGCTTCCGCGCAAACACGCGGGCAGGAACCGCACTTATAACTGCTGTTGAAGTCCCCTTGGCAGGGTGGAACTCCATCGCAAGAGACGCGGCGGTTTAGGCATCGGACGCTGTTATGAAGAGCTTTGAATCCGGCAGCGAAATAATCGGTAAAAGCCCTAAGAGAGGCCCTGGAGAGGGGAGGAGGAGGGGGCGGGATTCTGCGTTACCCCCACCAAAAAGCTTGCCGAAGTGGGTATTATGTTTGCGTAGAGGAAGCGCCAGTTGGCCAGCACGGCGCGTTGGCACGGTGCGGGAGATGAGACAGAGCTATCGCCCCACGCGGCGAGAGCTGTGGCATGGGAGGGCAGGCCAATCGGCGTGGCTCATGTGGCTTACGCTTGGGGCTGGCTTGCAGGAACTCGTGTCAACACGGGCGAATGCGCCGGAACGGAACAAAGGTACGGAATACTCATGGCTAACTTAATTACTAGCGGATTGAAGGTATTGGCTTTCAGCGCTGCGTTGGCGGCGACTGTCGCACTGAGCGGTGGGTGCGCGTCTGGATCAAGCTCGGCTAGTTTAGAATACGGTTGGGCGGCGGGGCGGGTCGCGAGCCAGAAGAAGCTAGCTGATGCGTTGTGGGCGCAGGCGGGTGCCGCGATTGAGCGTGGAGAAGCGGTAGATGCTCGAAAGCTATACGCCCTTGGGGAGTTTTCCATCGCATCGCGCACTGCGCTGGAGTATGTGATGGCTGACCTGGGGGGGCAACGGTGGACGTTAAGCGAGGAGGCAAAGACCGCCATGAATCAAATGGACGCGGCGGGTGCGAAGGCGGCTGGCGTGAGCTTGCCGACGGCGAATGGCAACACGGATAAATAATTAATTATGTGTGGATGCGAACAGCGGCTCGTGGGCTGCGGTTAAGTCTGCCATCGCGAGCGGGGTATCGGCCGGGATGTCTCGGGCGAGCACGCTGCGGCCGAGGAGTTGCTCCGCCATAAAGGGTGGCAACCCTGTACCGGGACGCTTAAACGTAATATCTTGGCGGCGCAGGGTGTGGCCAGCGGGCAAAGCGCGCGAAGTTACAATCGACTGGCGCGAAACGGTTCGAACATCCTGTTCGACCTGTGCTACTTGTTTGGGGGCCGGGATAAACGGCGCGGAGGCGGGGTGCGAGAATGCATCTCTGGCGAGGGCTGCATAGCGGGCAAACTGCGCGGGCTCTAAAGATGCGGAGTGATCCGGGCCGCGGGCTGCTCGGGCGTATGTTAAGTGTTTTTCGAGGAGGATCGCGCCCATGTAAACCGCGTGTGCCCCGGTGTGGACATCATCGGTGTGGTCGCTGTACCCTGCGGGCAGGCCTGTGATGGCGGCGATGGTTGGAATTACATCCAATGCGGCCTCATCAAGTGGGGTAGGATAACTGCTGACGCACTGCATGAAGAGCAGGCGTTTTTGGGCGGCAGGGAGCGCGAGCCATTCGCGCGCTCTGCGGACCTCGGCCTGAGTGCTCGCCCCGGTGCTTACGAGTAAGGGCAAGCCGCTGGCGCTCAGGGCATCGAGCAGTGGCTTGTGAATTATGTCTGGGCTGGCGACCTTGAGCGCATCCCACGGCAGCGAGAGGGCTGTTGGCACAAGCTCCACGCTGAAAATAGTTACAATTGCGTGCAGACCCAGCCGGTGGGCGGCGGCAACCACCGGGGCCATCTGCTGGATGGAGAGGGCGAGGCGACCGACCATCGCTATTGGATCGGTTTCGCCCGCCGCGGCTTGATACGCCGCGGGGCGCGAGGCACGGCTCATGAGGCGAGATGGCTCAAAGAGCTGGAGCTTGATGGCATCGGCACCGGAGCCCGCCGCGGCGTGGGTGAGCTCGATAGCGCGGGCTGGGTCACCGTCGTGGTTCACGCCAATTTCGGCGATGATGTATGGCCCGTGAGGCCGCGAGGCTAGGAGTTGAGGGATGGTCATTGTGGGGCTCGGACGAGTTCGCCACCGAGGAGGTGAAGCGACACGGGCGAAGAGTGAACGTAAACTATGGGCGGGCTAAACAGCGCAGGGGGTTGGGTCACGCGGCGATGTGATGAACGGGCGTACGTAACGTTTGCTCCATGAGGAGTGCATCGGCAACGAGCAGATCAATCGGGGAGTCGATATCTACAACTTCGCCACCGGGGGAGGTGATGCCGCGGCGATCAATGCCTAGAAAATCATGCGGGCCCGCGCCGGTGGAGCCACGTTCAAGGCGCTGCAACTGGAGCGCGGGGTAGGAGACAATTAAGACGCCACCATCGGGGATGTAAGCTGGGGGGAGCTCTTGGCGTCGGTAGATGCCGTTGTTAAGCACCTCGCCTTGCCAGGGCTTGACGCAGCCGGAGAAGCTGGTCTGATCGTCCTCAATGCGGACCATCCAGTAGGGGTGATATTTGCCGACCGGAGCGTAGCTTTGTACGCTGTCGCACCCGCTGGAATGAAAGAGGGACGTGGCTCTGGTGAGAAGGTCCGGGGGTCGGACGGGCACGTTGGCGTACAATAATATTACGCC
>CAYVFW010000072.1:8403-14474 GCA_964450325.1 uncultured Phycisphaeraceae bacterium
TCCTGCTCGGTTGGGCCGCAGAGCCTCATCGCGATTGCACAGTCGCGGGCGGCATCATCAACGCGTGCTGTGTCGGTTGCCAATTTTTCGGGGCGCTGATGAGTGGCGACGCCCATCTTGCGGGCCACCTCGAGCGCTACGGGATCGTCGCTACTTACGATGATGGTGCCCACACCGGCACACGCCGCGGCGGCATCGATAGTCCAGGCGATGCACGGGCGGCCACCGACGAGCGTTACATTCTTTCCGGGGACGCCCTTGCTGCCGCCGCGTGCCAGAATAATACAATCAAGCGAGGGTGACATAAGTACCAAGAACTCCGTTTAGGCGGCGATTGCGGGGAGGTGCGAGGCGGGTTGAGCGAGTGCGTTCGAGCGCAGATCGATAGATTTGTGTAGGTGTTTGGAACGCCACGCGGCGAGCGGGGGGAGGGGCAGGGGGGTAATTGTCTGACCGGATTCCGTAGCGATCTCCAGATCATCATCGCGGGGATCAATTACACAGACGCCAGCGGCGATCAGGTATCGGTTGTAGAAATGCTCGAGCTCTTCGTAGACTGCATCTCGCCGCTTGATGCGCGGCACGATCCATCGGGCGGGCAGTCCGCCGCCCTGAGATTCGGTGCCGCGTTGCTCTACCATAAGCGAATCCGTGAGGGCGCGAAGGTGTGAGAAGTCGGCGCGGCCTGTGAGCAGGGCGTGAGTAGCTGGCGTATCGGCATCAAGGTCGAGACTTAGGACATCGAAGTCTGCGTGATTGTGGAGACTGCTTGGGGCTGGGGGCGTGTCGATGGCGCTCAGCGTTGTGGGCGTGGGGCGCAGTTGGATTGATTTCACGCCGCAGGCGCGAACGGTTGAGGAGAGTTCGCGGCAGCAATCGTAAGGGCCGATGAGGGTTACTGCGGGGGCGGTCTGGTCCGCAGCCCTCTCGGCGATTACGTGAATTAGCGCCTCAGGCGTGGTCGAGGCATCAACGTACACCGTAAGTGATTCAAGCAGAGGATCATTTACAATATAAGTATCCGCCTTTGAATATCCGACGGCCTTGGCGATGAGGCTTACGACATCCAGCGCGGTCAGCGGTTTATGTGCGGCGTCGGCTGCGGTGTCAAACCTGGCGTCTAGTTTGGTATCGAGCGCGGCGGTCAAGAGTGGCCCAAGAACCGCGGGATCAGCGGCGAGAGGGCAGTCTCGCAAGAGGGGATCAACTGCGACGCAGACTGGCTTGCTGATGGGGTCGGCCTGAGGAGCGATGGGAACATAAGAAATCATTCCGCCGATAGTGGCGTGAGGGCCCTCCACTGCTGCGGACTCGGCGATCAAGGTGCGGGCGACCAGGCAACAAGCCAGCCCGGGGGCGGCCTGCGAAAATGTAAGCGAATGCGACTGGGGCCGCTCCAGGTATCGGGCGTGGATCGCCGCGATCAGATCGAGATCCACCCAGCGCCAGCGGGGCGATAGAAGCAGGGCGGCATCCAAACCGCAAGATTCGAGCACGGGGGCGTAAAGGGCGGGGAAATAGAGCTCGTCGTAGCAAGTTAAGTTGGCGATGCCGCCTCGCCAGCAGCTTCGCGACCAGGCGCGGGCGGTAGCGACACTACGGGCGCGGGCACGCATGGCAGCACCGTTCACCCTCACCACTTGCCAGGCGAGCGTGTGCGGTGAAGAGTTGCAGGCGGCTGCAGCAGGTGCTTCCAAATGGGCATCATCGGGAATAACTAATAGACCGTGCCGGGGCCATTGTGCGTCGGGTGGGGCTTGATCGAGCCGCGCTGCGAGGCGGACGAAGTCGGCGAGTTCCGCCGCGTTGAGCGCGGGGATGACGAACGCGGTTCGTGGCGCGGCGGGTGGGTCTGCGGAATCTGAAGTTAAGTTTCGCGGTGCGGGGGTCGGATTGGCAAGAGGCGCGGGGGGCTTAGCCGTCGGGCTGGCATCGCGAGTGACCGGCGGCTTTCCTTGGGCGGTTGCGAGGCCATCTGTGAGCAGGCCGACGAGATAGGTCGCCACATCGCCCATCCATTGCACATTACGAATGTCGCGGACGATCTGCTTTTGTTGGCGGTCCAAATCGGAAAGAGCGGTATCAAGATCAAGCGCGCGGTCTGAACGAAAGCGATTGAGTTGGCCGGTTTGATTGATGAACTGAGTGAGCCAGTAGGCGGGGGAGGCAGCGGCTTGCTGGGCGAGGGCTTGCACGCGATGAATGCGTTGATTGACGCTGGCTTGGTCGGACCGGTGGGCGAGCATGCCATCAAGTAACGTTGCGGCTTGAGAGGAGTAGCGGGCGATATCTCTGGCGCCGATGCGGAGTTCCTCTAGTCGCGAAATCGTCCGAGCACGCCGGTGGGCGTTTTGGGCCGCAGGAGCGGGGTTACACGCTTGAACAAAAGCGGCGGGTAGTGGCCGGGTGGCAAACTCGGCGAGAGATGCTTGAAAGGGCATCAGTTTGGTGTGCGCCTTTGCTACTCCGCCCTGGCTAGAATCAATTATAGTAAGGCCCGCGGCGGAATCGCGGGCGAAGTCGCGCTCGAACTGTAATAAATAAGTACACATCTGCTCGTCGGTGTACATACGACGCCCGCGGTGATCGGTGGCGGTGCGCAACATCGACCGCATCCGGGCGATGCGCTGCCATTCGAGCATTTCCAGCGTGTTGAACTCGTTGAGCTCGCCAGCCCAGACGTTATGAATCGCCGCGCCGCCGGAGTAGTACTGCCCGTCGGTGAAGCCCAGGTCCTGGCCGATGAGGATGACAGGATCGCAGCCCAGATGTCGCGCAACGTAATACGCGGTGTGTGCCACGGTGGCGCCCGGCGGCAGTGTGCCCATCTCGCGGATGAGGGCGGGGCCGCCGATGCGGTCGGCGATGCTCTCGCCGCAGAAGCGGACGCGGCCGGGGAAGGACGCCGGGATGATGGGGTTGCACTTGGGGTCGGCGATGAGCGTGACGCCTTCAACATCGGCGGCACTGAGCCCTTCGTAGAAGCGGCTGCTTATCTCGTGATAGTCAATCGCGGTTACGAAGTGGGGACGGATATTTTTCCGCAACAAGGTTGTAAGCACGGTCTGCACCGCAATGATTACCACTCGATCGCGGATGCCCGGCTGTTGTAATAAATCGATCGTGCGCTGAAGGCTTGGGCCAGCGGAGACCACAACCGCGGGAAAGCCTGCGCACAGGCCCGCGAGATCGGCGATGCCCTGTTGGGTTGCGTAACCGCATAAGTTTTGGATGCAGTTGCGGGCGGTGACGTCGGCCTGAACGAGGGTGGTGACGACCGTGGTGCGCACGCCGCGTACAACATCTGCGAACGATTCGCTAAACTTATCGGCGGGATCGAAGGCTTTGAGGCGCGCGATGGAAGAGGGGTGTGAAACCAGTTTGGTGCCCGCAGCGAGGGTGCCCTCAAGCCCTTGCACGCCCGCCGCGACCGCTGATCTATCGGCAGCGTCGGTAAAAATTACGATGAAGGAGCAGTTAAAGAGCGGGGCGAAGTTAACTCTTGAGAAGACGGCGCGGAGGAGGCGCACGTCGGGCTCGTAAATGAAGATAGAGCCCAGGTGCTTCACGCGGGTTGCAAGGGCCTCAATGTGATGGCCGCAACCAAAGCCACGGATTACCAACGCGGCTGATTCTGCGATTGGAATAGCATCGGCCCAACGCCGACCTTCACGCAGCGGAGCGATGAGGCTGCATAGTTGGCGGGGTCGCTGAGTGTCCCCCATCGTCGCGCTTAGCCCGCCATCGGGTGCGATGGTGAAGGTCGCTTCGTGGGGGGCAAAGTCCGTTGCGGCGGTGATTGCACGGGCCGCGGCGGGGCTGCGGAGCGCGAGGTGTTTAAGATTCGTGGCGAGAAGTGCATCATCACTGATGGCGGTGCGGATGCTTGGTGGGCACAATGTGCTGAGCAATGAGGCCAACTGCATAGGTTGGCGTGTCCGCGTTTGAAGAATGGCATCCCCGGAACTGGTGTCGGAGAGATTATTCGTAGTACGCGGTTTTCTGTCCCCGCCTGAGGTGGGGGGCGAGCCAGCGAGCGGACGCAGCGAACGATGTTTATCTGGTTGCTGCATGGGCGCTGCGGTTACTGGTTGAAGTTGCGAAGGATGAATGAGGTGAGATGAGCGTGGTGAGATTACCGGTGCGAGTTCTGAATCAGGACGATCAAACGAAAGTGTGGCGCGACGGATGGCCCCCGGTAGTGTGGAATCGGCTGGTGGCGAGTAGGTGCTGGACATCGGCGGCATCTGGGAATCGGGCTTTTGCTCCCTGGGTCAGCGGTAATCCCCGGTTTGGGGAGTTGTGGGCGGCGTTCATCGCAGCAGGGTCGGGGGTTTTTTGCTTGGAGGCGTGTGGTGACCAAGTCGGCTCTGATTTGTTTGCTTTTGATTTCGATTGAGGTGGCGAGCGGCTTTGGCGCTCAGGTCGCGGGGGGTTTGGCCGCGCTCGACGCGGCGGCACCGCCTCCGTTGCCTAGCCCGGCCGCGCTGACGCATTACACCGCGGAGTCGCCGTGGCTAGCGATGGTGGTTGCAGTTGCATTGACGGGCGTGGCCGTGTTTGTTTTGGTGAAGCGTCAACGTAAGCGTGCCGCGGGGGTCGTCGTTGGTGTGGGCGCGGCGGCTGCGGCGGGGCTGTTCCTGCTGTCGCAATATATGCAAACGCCGCGGGAGCGCATGATGGCTACCACCCAGAGCTTTATACAAGCAGTGGCCACCGCGCAGGCCGATGTAGTGCGTGCGCAGCTTACGTCAGACGCGGCGTTGGTGCTCCCGCATTTCACAGCGCCCGAGCGGATCGAGCGAATTATGATGCGGGTACGTTCGGAGCTGAGTCCCGGGGGCGTGTATGAGGTGAAGGCGTACCGCATACTTAACCTTCAGGCTCACCTTGACGGGCCAGCGCGAGGGCGAGCGCAGGTGAAGATAACTGTGACGCCAATGTCGGCGGGGTTTTCGGTTCCGTCCTGGTGGAGGATTGATTACGAACAGGATGCATCGGGGGAGTGGAAGGTGTCGGGCATCGCGCTACTTTCGATTGGTGGCGGGATCCGGTAGCGGAAGGCCGCGGCGGGGCGGCACCCTGCCAAACGGCGTGAACTCCACTACGCTTTGGGCATCATGACGATATTTCTCACCGGCGCGTCGCGTGGTATTGGTTTAGAACTCGCAACACAACTGCGGGCCGCGGGCCACCATGTCATCGCGACCGTGCGCGACCGTGCGGCGAGCGGGCCGCTGGTGGAGGCGGGGGTGCGTGCCATCCAACTGGATGTCACGGATTTCGCCGCGGTTGATGCGATTGCTGAACGGCTGGGTGATGCGCCGGTTGATGTGCTTATTAACAATGCGGGGGTGAGCAGCACCAGCAAAACCATCGCCGAATGTACCGCCCCGGAACTGGCACGAGTGATTAATGTTAATAGTATTGCGCCGCTTATGCTCGCCCGCGCACTTCTGCCTAATCTTCGCGCGAGCCAACGGCGGTGCGTGATGAACGTGTCGTCGCAGCTTGCGAGTATTACCAACCACAAGGGCGGCTCTTCGTACGGCTACCGCGCTAGTAAGTGTGCCTTGAACATGCTCACGGTGTGCCTGGCGAAAGAGCTTGCGCCCGAAGGGTTTACGTGTGTGGCGGTGCATCCGGGGTGGGTCCGCACAGACATGGGCGGGCAAGCCGCGCCGCTGCTTCCGGCGCAGAGTGCTTCGTTTCTCATCGAGCGCATGAACTCGCTGACACCTGGCCTCAGCGGTAAGTTTCTTAATTATGATGGGACCGAGCTGCCTTGGTAGTGGGCCTGGTAGTCGGCCTGGTAATGGGCCTCATAATGAGCCTGGTGAGTTGCGTCACAGCACACAGCGGGGGCTCGCGGGCAGCGTATGACCTGGCGATTGGTTACTCATTGGGTGGATCGGATTCGTGATCGGACCGAGAAGTGGGGAGCTTTCCCGACGGCAGCGCGAGGGACGCTGGTGTGCGGCCGACGCTTCTACGCTAGCCCATGAGCTTTCAATCCTCGCTCGACACATCTGCGTGCTTCCTTCCCCCCACCACCCCCAGCACCCTCACCT
>CAYVFW010000073.1:0-14465 GCA_964450325.1 uncultured Phycisphaeraceae bacterium
GCTCAGCACCCGCCCGCACTCCAGGCTTCGAAGAAGACGGCTACATCGGTGCCGTCGATCCCGCCGTCTTGGTTGGCATCGCTGCTGGGATCTGCCGCGGACCATGCCGTGAAGAAGGCTCCGACGTCTTCGCCATCGACACCGCCGTCGGCGTTAAAATCGGCGATGCAGGGAGGGACAATCTCGAAGCGCACGTCGTCAAAGTTAACTTCGATACCGGGGTTTTGGGGGGTTTGAGCTGTATTAAGATTAATAAGTGCCACGCCCAGCACCTGATTCATCTGGGGGTGGGTTGCCTGTGTCGAAAACTCAACGAAAGTGCGGGCAAACTCACCCTCGCTCAGCGTGTTGAAGAGCCCGTTGCGATCCTCGGCCAGGATCGTGTTGGCCGCGAAGATTCGGACTGCGTAACCGGGAAACCCGTCGAGATCGTAGAAAAAGTTATTAGGATCGCCGAATCCAGATGCGATATTACCGACATCAACGCTCAAGCGGTAGCGGGTGTTGGGTTGTAATGTAACGTTGGTCATTTGGAACAAGCCGACCTCGCCCCGGCCGATGCTTTGAGCGAGAAAAATCAGCGCAGCATTGCGGCCTTCGGGGACGCCGGGGAAGAAAGTAGTACCGGTGGGATTCAGCACGCCGACAGAGTTCTGGCTCTGGTTGACTATCCGCGAGGGATCGAAGACGCGCCAGCCAGCAGGAACCAGAATACGGAGCGTTCCCGCGGCGGCGAAGTCGGTCTCAAAGCCGGGGTTCACGAGTGGGATAACCTGTGCGAAAGCTCCGCTCGCGGCGGAAACTGCGGCGATCGCCGCGACCTTAATAAATCGTTTCATAGCTACTCCCACATATAGTGCGGCCCATGGCTAGCTGGTTTTACCGCTTCTGTTACTTGACTCAATACACCCACGAGGCTGCGTGAACTTGCCAATCCCATGCTATGCACCGTCTCAGCGCTAGCATCCGGCCGTCCAGAAGCCAAAGAATGAACTTACATCCCCACCGTCGATCCCCCCGTCCGCGTTGAGGTCAGCCTCGGGCTGTGCGGTCGACCACGCCTGAAAGAATGCATCGACATCTTCGCCATCAACGCCGCCATCACAGTTAAACTCTGCGGGGCAGAAAGTAATTATCGCCGAAACACTTGTACGCGAGCTTGTTCCCGGGCACGGGCCGGAGAGAACGCAGCGAACTCCCCTGGCCGCGCTGAGAGCCGAAGTACGCCAGGCGGGAGCGAAACCAGTTAAGGTCAGCTGTGCTGTCGATGAACCCTGCGCAACGGCGACCTGCGCTTCGCCAATTATAACCGGACCATCGCTCATCGGCTCCCATCCGCTTGTTACATTCAGATTACGAACTTCCCAGCGGTAAGTGCTCGCAGAACCCGGCGCGGCTACGACCTGCACGCTCACTGCCCCTCCAGAACAAGCTTCGCTGTTCTGCGGCTGCTGCGTGATCGAGGGCGATGATGCCACCTGCACGGTGTACGCGGAGACCGCGCCAGCCCCGCCGTTTAGCGTTGTAATCATTCCGCACGGTGAGTAGATCATCACGTCGTAGCGGTCGCCGTTCTGAGGCGTGGCGAGCAGCAGCGTCGGCTGGGTTGACGCGTACATGCGTCCACCATTACGAAACCACTGATAGCGAAGCTGCGATCCCGTTGCGGCCGCGGTGAGCGTAATCGAGGTTCCCGGGCAGAGCGGTGCCGGGGCGGAGCTTGTTAACGAAACCAGCGCCGGTCCGGCGGTATTTACATCGCATGAAATTCCTGAAAGATAACTATCCATGCGTGCGCGCACCCTATCGCCGAAGGTCATGCGTACATTGGCGATGCCACCCGAGCAGGTGTGGCAGTATGACATAATGGTGCCGTTGCGGGCGCTGGCTGTGGCACAGTCTTTCGTGCCGTTCTCGCACCCTTCGGAGGAACTCAACCCGCAGCCGTCGATGATCGGGCTGTAAGCGCAGACGTTGTGGGTGTGCTCGGTGCCGAACATATGCCCAAGCTCGTGTGCGAAGACGAAGATATCCCAGTTCGCGGAAGAGTTGTCGGTAACCGGAAAGGGGAACGAACCTCCCAGGTTCGCGCTCACGCCGTAACCGTTGGTTGTGCTGCAGGCCCCGCGAATATAAGCGATTCCCCCGCCTAAACTCCGCCCTGAAAGTAGATGAACCGTTGATCGCACGGTGCTGGTCATATTCGCTCGCCAATAGCTACGGAGTTCGGCTAACTGCGCCGAGGTGTTCGCCCCCGTCCACGGGTCAACAGCTTCCCAAACCCGGAGATAGGTCAAGTTAAAGCCGAGATTCACCTCGCGGTTGAAGATATCGCTGCTCGCTGCGGTTAGGAAGACCGCGTAGTCTGTGGCCGCCACGGCGTTACCGAATAACCGCACGAACTCATTATCACACTCGATGGCCATGCGCACCACCCGGCAATTGGCGACTCGTTCGCCGTAACCGCTTTCGCTTTGGCCGGAAGTGCTGCGGCTCATCGGGTCGAGGTCGCCCACGTCAGGTCCGGTGGGGTCCAATCCCGCATCCTCATCGTGAAAAAGTTCACCCGCGCATACCGCAGGCACCTGCCGATGGCCCACCGCCGCAGAATCGTAAGTTAGCACGGTCGTGGTGCCCGGCGGAGTCGTGATGAGCCACCGCTGATCGGCAAGCTGCACCCACCCGTGGACCTGTTGGCCCGAGATACCAATGAAAACCTTGGATTCCGGCTCGCCTACCAACTGACCGGAGAATATCTGAATCGTCGGCGAAATGGTGGCGACCAAACCGTTGTCACGAACTACCTCGATCACTGCGTCGTCGGCCACTCCGATCTCGCGGCGGAGGTCCGCGACCGCTTGTCGCCCCAATCCGATTGGCAACTCCACGTAGACCAGATTACCGCCCTCAACGAGGGCATCGACCTCTCCCGCGCTGATTATCCATGCTCGCGCATCTGGGCGGCCACCCACGGGCGACTCTAGCAAAGGGCGGTAGATAATGGTGTCTGGGGCGATCTGTGCTGCGATTTGACCCCAGGCGACCGACGAAAGCGCGATTACCCCTGTCCAGCACCACTTCAGAGCACGAGCTGCCCCGCCCGACATCAGGTTCGACCCATTTACACGCGATCCAGAGAATTCCAACATTGAGTCATTCCTTCTATATTAACACACGAGCCACGTCCGACGACATCGGAACGAGATTCAGCCCCAAGAATACCGAGCGCCGATTAAGCGCTCGGTAGTAGCTGCGGAAAAAACCCAGCTTGCCCGACACATGCGCTCTCCCTTATTCGCACCGAACGCGATTGCGTTGCGTCGGACATGAAGCAATGTTCGGCCCTGATCGTCGGCTGAGTGGGAACCATCACCTCGTGAAGGTTAGCGACCACTTCTCGGCCCGTTCGTGCTATCGTTCTAATTGGAGTGTCAATCGAACGACCTAACCATCCTGGAATGAATCCCTCTGACCGCCGCGCGAGTGGAGAGCTGCGACCAACGCCTAATAACTCGCCACTTCCCGTCGGCGGCGATGCGGCGACGATTGGAGCGAATGAGCCGGACCGCACCACCAACCCGCCTCACGAGGCGGCTGCGCCATGGTCACCAACGGATCGTCAAACGGTTGCTCGCCAGAGCAGCGATGGCGCGTTTACGCCAGGCACGACTATCGCAAATCGCTACCGAGTAGTTTCGTTGCTGGGCGCAGGGGGCATGGGCCAGGTCTACCGAGCCGATGACTTAACTCTTGGGGTAGGGGTTGCGCTGAAGTTCCTGCCCGCGGCGGTGAGCGCTGACGGGCAGATGCTGGCTCGCATACGCGATGAGGTGCGCACCTCGCGGAGCGTGACCCATCCCAACGTTTGCCGCGTGCATGACATCGGCGAAGAACTGGGGCGTATTTATATAACGATGGAGTACATCGACGGAGAGGATCTGGCCTCTCTCCTCCGCCGCATCGGTCGCCTTCCGCACGGTAAAGCACTCCAGGTCGCCCGTCAGTTGTGCATGGGGCTGAGCGCAGCGCACGAATCGGGCATTATCCACCGGGATCTTAAGCCCGCTAATATAATGATCGATGGGCGCGGCAATGCCCGCATCACCGACTTTGGCATTGCTTCCCGCATCGGTGAATCCACCACAGGGGTGGCTGGCACGCCCGCTTATATGGCGCCGGAGCAGGCTCGCGGCGAGCAGGCGACCCGCCAATCGGATATCTATGCCCTCGGGCTGGTGCTGTATGAACTCTTCACGGGCAAACTTGCTCAGGATGCGCACTCGGTATCCGAAGTCAGGACGCTTCATCAGTCGCTTACGACCGGCCGCACGCTGGTCACGCCCTCCTCGCTCGTGGCGGAGGTTGACCCCGCCACTGAACTTGCGATATTACGTTGCCTAGACCCCGACCCGGCGTGCCGTCCGCAGTCGGCGATCGCCGTTATTGCCGCGCTGCCCGGCGGCGACCCGCTCGCTGCGGCGGTTGCGGCGGGTGAAATTCCGTCCCCGCAGATGATCGCGCTTTCTGGGGGCGGCGGATCGCTTTCGCCGAGAATGGCTGCGGGGCTGTTCGCGTCTTTGATTGCAGTCGTCGTAAGCCTATTTCTGATAAGCTCGCCCGCTTCACTGCTTATGATGACGCCGTCGCAACTCTCTCCGCCGGTGCTGGTGGCCAAAGCGCGCGAACACGCCGCAGCGATGGGCGTGGCTGCTGTTCCCCCGCGCGCGGCCTTTGGCTTTGATGCCGACCAGGCCTATCCGACTTGGGCCGCCGCCAAGGTGGGCAGCGCGGCGTTACTTGACAAATCGGATGAACTACGCCCAACCGTCAGCGACGCCGGGTCTATTCCCGCCCCGCCGGAGACGACCACGAATCAAGTAAGTGCGGGGGTGCAATCGCGCAGCGGAGTGAAAGCATCTACTGCTGCCCACGCAGACATGTGGCGAGCACTTGAGTTGGGTTCGCCCCGGATGCTTACGTTCTGGTATCGCGCTCAAAACTCGGCCCTGGACCCGGTGGCGTGGTGGCGCCCTGCGGTAGCCCGAAACGACCCTCCCGATAACGAGCCATTCGCGATTCTAGTGTTGGTAGACAGCCGCGGGCTCCTCATTCGTTACCATCGAAATCCGGCTGAAAATGGCTGGCCGGAATCTACCCCAGCTAACTTCACAACCGTTGCCGACTGGGAACCCGCGTTTAAGGCGGCGGGTCTGGTGATGGCAGGCTTCACCCCAGTACCTCCCGATCGGTTGCCTTATGTTTCTTGCGACACCACCTACGCGTGGACGGGGTACTACCCCGATGCTCCCTCGATGCCTCTTCGGGTCCAAGCCTCCACATACCGCGGCGTTGCAACCGAGTTTCGGATCATTCCTCCGTGGAGAGAGGCCTCAGATGGCATCCCACCTCCTCCCGCCCCAATGGCCCGAATCATGCGTTACTTTGGGCCGTTCATGATGATCTGCGGGTTGGTCGCTGCGGGCTTACTTGCGCGACTAAATATACACCGCGGCCGGGCTGATCGCCGCGGGGCATTCCGGCTCGCACTGGCGGTGTTCGTTGGTGAGGCCATCCGAATGGCGGTTGCCCGTCACACGATCGTTGAAATGGCGTCCGCCGACATCCTCGGGCGCGTGCTCGCCCGCGCGGCCTGGGAAACTTTAATTATTTGGTTGTTTTACCTTGCTGTAGAGCCATTTGTCCGTCGCTTCTGGCCCCAAAGTCTTGTCTCTTGGGCGAGGGTTTTGGGCGGCCAGCTTCGTGACGCCCGTGTGAGCCGCGATTGGCTTGCGGGCACGCTCTGCGGCTGCGCCGCCGCGTTGCTGGTCACGGCGGTTCCTCAAATATTCACGCTCGCTACCGACCAGCCTCAACGGCCGGTATCGGGCGATTATTCGATGTTGCTCGGAGGGGGCTTTTTACTCTCGAAAACCTGGAGTCTACTGAACTCTTCCGTCGCGGTTGTGTTAGTGTTTACGTTGCTCATGGTGGGCTTGCGACGGGGGCTCCGCCGCCCCTGGCTCGTCTATCCAACAGGAATTTTCTGCATAGCGTTACTTATTTCTTTTGATCTGCCCGGTGACTGGCCAGAGGTAACCGCCCGATTTTTAGTCGCGACACTTTTGACCGGGGTCCTGATCTACCTTGGTTTGCTCGCGACCTGCGTTGCCTCTTTTTTCATGGTGTTGGGTCTCACCGTGCCCCTCTCGACAGATTTCAGCGCTTGGCATGCCACTCCTGGGCTGTTGCTCTTCGCGGCGACCGTCATACTTGCTGGCCTCGCGGCGGCGGGGGCATCTGGCCGGTGGAGCCGAGGTTCGTTGGTGGTTGCCAAACCAATATCCTGACGAGATAGCTGAAAGGTATTTGTACGGTTCCCCGTCGATGCGTCTATCTAGGTCTTCCTGACAAAATCTCTGGCCAGTCCCCCACTACTAAACAGGGCGAGACGTATGAGAAGGCATTGATTCTCCGCCGGAAGCCGATCGCCGATCCACCGACCGCCCTGCCGTCCGAACATTCCCCCAAAGGCAATCGTATAAAGTGGCGTAGCGTCTGCCGCGTAACATGCAACAATATGGGTCTCTAAGTGCATCCGGGGCCGGTGAGGACCGAAAATGAGTAAGGGTTCCTCGCGTTTGACCAGAGACCGCGCTACTGCGATCTCCGGCTGGGTTGGTTGAGCTTTAACGTCGCTTTGGGGTTTCCAACTCACCAGAGGCGGCGGGTTTGGATCACCCTGCATGGTCGTCAATAGATAGAGCCGCGCAGGGTTAGTTGCCGCAAACGAGGTCGGTCAGCTGAAACCAGTTTGGGAAGCGACAGACGGATTGGTGCAGATCGGGGGTCAAGCGTGACCTTACAGACTGCGAAAGAGGTTAGCTGAGCTTGCAGAGGCCGGGGTAACCAAATCGATCTTACTATGAGAGTAGATCGAGCTTTGTCTATACCCGAAATTATTTCTCGACGCGTTTGGTTCCGTAGGGTCCACACAATGGTAATACACTTCTGAGTAAGTTACGGGGAAGCAGGCACACACTTTGAAGCCACAACTGGTCGTTCTCATTATGCCGAAGTTAAATCAGCTCATAAACCGCGTCCGCGGTTGGTTCGCATTCGCCTCTGATGGGTCGGAGGACCGTGGCCGCACGGGTCGAGCCGGAAAATCGGGCGGCGATGGTCGCTCCGGAAAAGATCGCGGTTCGCCGGGCGACGATCGCAAGGGATCAAACCCGCCGCCACAACCCAGCCGCGGGCTCTTCGGCATTGTCTCGTTAATCGTGTTGTGCATCGTTATCTTTATGATGCTCAACTCGTCCATCGGTGGCCGCCCCACAACGCTCGAACAGTTTGAACAGGCGTGGCCCAATTCTATCGAGCCAGGTTCGGTGATCATCCGTGAGGATGCAGTCGTCGCTACGCGAAAAGCCAGCAAAGATGGCACCGCAGCCACTTCGATTACGATTCCGCTCAACGGCCCTGCTGGCAAGGCAATCGCCGAGCGCATCTTGGAGATCACGGGCGGGACGGCGATCACCAAGCGCCCCAGCGAGTGGATGCAGTTTCTGCTTATCTTCGGGCCGTTCATACTTATCATCGGTGTTATTTACGTTCTCATCAGCCGCGCTATGCGTGGCGCGGGGGGCGGCGCGGGGATGCTCGGCAACTTCGGCAAGTCGCGCCATCGGACGCTTAATAAGGAAATGACCGGGGTAACTTTTAATGATGTCGCGGGCATCGACGAAGCCAAAGAGGAAGTTACCGAAATCATCGAGTTCTTAAAGAACCCCAAGAAGTTTGCGCGCCTGGGCGGCCGGGTGCCGCGCGGTGTTCTGTTGATCGGTGAGCCCGGCTGCGGGAAGACCCTTCTCGCCAAGGCCATCGCGGGTGAAGCAGAGGTACCCTTCTTTTCCATCTCCGGCTCAGACTTCGTTGAAATGTTTGTAGGCGTGGGTGCGAGCCGTGTCCGCGACTTGTTCAAGCAAGCCAAGGACAGCTCGCCCTGTATTATCTTCTTGGACGAAATCGATGCAGTAGGTCGGCGGCGCGGAAGCGGCTTTACCACCGGCGGGCACGACGAGCGTGAACAGACCCTGAACGCAATCCTGGTGGAGATGGATGGCTTTACTTCCAGCGACGGTGTCATTGTAATTGCGGCAACCAATCGGCAGGACGTGCTAGACCCCGCGCTAATCCGGCCGGGTCGGTTTGACCGCCAAGTGGTTGTTCCGCTGCCTGACCTGAAGGGTCGGCTGGAGATTCTGAAGGTTCATTCCAAGAAAGTCAAACTTTCGCCTCAGGTAAACTTGGAGCGCGTGGCCCGCGGCACTCCGATGTTCAGCGGTGCGGATCTTGCTGCGATCATTAACGAGGGCGCGATCTCCGCGACGATGGCCAACAAAGACTTCGTCGAGCAGGACGATCTTGAAGAAGCACGAGATAAGGTTAAGTTTGGCCGCAGCAAGCGCGGCCGCGCCCGGGACAAGGAAGAAAATAAGCTCGTAGCCTACCACGAAGCGGGCCACGCGGTTCTGCAGGTACTACTCAAAGATGCCGATCCGCTTCATAAGGTTACGATTATTCCTCGCGGCGGGACCGGCGGGGCAACCTTCGGGCTTCCTGAGAAAGATCGGTTAGGTTACGGCCTTAAGTGGCTTCGAGCCACCATGCGCATCTGCTGCGGTGGCCGGATCGCCGAGGAAAAGGCGATGGGTGATATGTCGAGTGGTGCCTCGATGGATATTCAGCAAGTCACCCGGATTGCCCGAACGATGGTGCTGGAATGGGGCATGAGCGACCGTCTCGGTTTCGTCCGGTACGCGGGTTCGGACACGCGGGAGAGCTTGGTTCCTGATCGAGACTACAGCGATGAGACCGCCAAGATCATCGATGATGAGGTGAAGCAGATCTCCTCCGATGCGTTCAGCGATGCTAAGCGAATGCTCGAAGAGAATTGGGGACACGTGGTAGCGGTGGCCGAGGCGCTTCTCAAGTATGAAACGTTGTCCGGCGACGACGTTGATAAGTTGATGCGGGGCGAAGTGCTTACGCGACCCACAGCCGCGGAAGAGCTTCGCGCACAAGAGCGCCGTCGCGGTGCTGAAGCCGCGGCCAAACTCGATGCCCCGACACAGGCTCCGGACTCCGATGTTCCGGGCGGAGTGCTCCGGCCAGCGTAACTCGGCGGGAAGAGAGGCCAAAGCTGGGCGTCTCGGTCTGATTACGAGTTACACTGAGTAGGTCCGAGGACTTATATTAATCGTACAAAAACCTGCTGCAAAGCAGGTTTTTTTATACTTACTCTTTTAGACACTTACTTTGGGGCAGTTAGATAGTCTACGGTACTCAGCACCGAATCTGGGAGGGGCGCCAGACCAAAGCCCGCCCGCACCTTGTTCTGTTCCGCCAACTGTTGCCCGAAATCGGCTTCGCCTTTGTACACAATCACCCCGCCACCGGATGTAATAACTACAACACTGGGTTCACGTTCGAAATCGAGCGGGGCGAGGATCGCTGCCCAGAGCTCCTCGGTTACGAGCCGCGCCGTATCAGGCACCGCGCCTTCCACCGGGGCCCCCCCGGGCACCGCGTCGACAACTGGCTTGATCCCATGATAAACGAACACAAAGTCACCCGCCCGGTGGGCGATTAGGTTGGCGGGCATCAAGGCCGCCACCTTCCTCACCTCCCGCTCGGCGGCATCCGGGCGCGCGCTGGTCAGGTCGTTATACTTTACCGTGCCTAGCTTGGCGTTCGCGGTATCGCTGAGCGGGCAGAAGTTCGGGAATGTTAAATTGCTATCAATAGTAAGTAAAGCGGCGTGAGCCGGAAACTCTCCGTGCTTCTGGCTCCAGGTCTTCAACGCTTCGCCGATGTTGGACGCTTCGCTTACGCCCGTCACACCCGAGAGTCCCGCCACCGCCACCGCAGAGCCGCCGGGCGAGGTGACCACCATAACGGTTGGAATGTTCTTCACAGAAATCGATGTAGGCGTGATCGTAAATCGCGAGGCGGGACCGGCCTTCAACACCATGATGGCCACCCATCCGGCTACCACGAGCAGCGGCAACGTAATCACCGCGATCACGCAGATAGCGCGGGAAGCGCCGTACACCGTGCGGAGCATCTTGGCGCTGTTGATGTACCACCAAAGTAATAGAAGGGGCGATAGAAGGGTGCCCAGGCACGGGATGGCGCACCAGACCGCGGCGGGGGTGCTGTACCCCAAACAGTGCATCGTGCGGCCCAGAGATCGGCCGGTGCTGCGGATGCTTAATATCGCGTGAGCGGTGAGGGTCTGAAGGATAAGGATAACCGCCGCCGTCGCGCAGCTCGCGACGATGGCGATCACCAAGTTTAGGACCTTCCCACCGGCCCCCATCCCCCCCAAGCCCAACTTCCCAAAATCCCAGAAGACGAAGCTAAAGTTAATCAACGCAAACAGGCAGAGCACGAGCCACCCGTACCGGAAAGCCTCTAAAGCGCTGCGCTCGGCCGGAACCAGCGCAATTAACTTGTCGGGCATACTGAGAGATCGGGCAAAGGTCGAGAAAAAAGCCGACCATCGCCCTGTTCGGCCCCGCTCCAGCCAAGGCATGGCGTCACCGCGGGTCTGATGCTCGGCCACCCCTTGCGCAGGCAGCAAGATCATCTCGTCCATCCGCAGATGCCGATTACACGTAACACAATCAAACTCGTCCGGAACCAGGTGGCCTTGCAAGCTCGTACCGAAGTAACACTGCTTGCACCCCGGACAACAAAAGCGAACGCCGTTGATGGCGAACTCAAAATCGCGGACCTTAAACTCAGCCCCGCATTCGGGGCAGATCCGGTTCTCAAGGTTCCAGAGTGGGTAGTCGCAGGTCTTGCAGTTCATAACAGTCTTGGCCACCGCTCCCTGCCGCCACGGTGGGCCACGCAGCCCGTCGTTTAATCCGTCTCCGCCGCGGGTGCCCCGCCGGTCGCCGATCCTCGCATCGAGCACTACCCTCTTACCGCATGGTATCCAAGACGATCATCGCGGTGCTTCTCGCTTTAATCCTGGGGGTTCCGTTTCTGATGCGCCCCGCCACGACGACGAGCGAGCGGGCCTCGCCTGAGCGAACGCTGATCATCGTGACGCCTCATGTGCCGCAAATTCAGTACGAGTTCGCCCTCGCCTTTGAGGCCTGGTACGAACGTAACTATCGCGAGAAAGTGCAAGTAGATTGGCGCCAGCCGGGGGGTACCGGCGATATAATTAAGCAGCTCTCCGCCCAGTACGCAGCACGCTGCGGGGAAATAATCGATTCGTGGAAGAAAAAAGATCCATCCAAACTTCTCCAGCCCGACCTTGATCTCTCCGGCGAGTTTGCCGACGGCACGCTCGCCTTCGACCTCATGATGGGGGGCGGGTCGTTTGATCACTCCAAGCTGAAGAGCCTGAACACTGCCGCTTACTGGTTTAGACCTTTCGAGCGCCGGGGTGCCGAGAAAGTAGTCGTTCGCCCCCGCGGCGTGCTGGACGCCCCGACGATTAACCTCGAGCGGCAGATCATAGCTTATGTTAAGCTCGCGGCAACCGACGCGACCCCGATACTGCTCCGTATCCCCGTGGGAGCCTTCGTCAATGGCCAGGCCGACATCAACGCAGTCGTCGCCGCGAGCAAGCCCAATCCGGGAGAAGCCACCGCGAAAGACTTTAAACCAGGAGAAGTCATTTGCGATCTGATCCTGGGTCAGTTAGAGCGCCAGGCCTCTGTTTCCATCTCGGTTCCCGCTGGCTTTTCTCAAGAGCAACTTGACACGTGGTACGGCACCAACGTGCTTGGCGCGGGAGTTCTCTACGAGCCAGATCAGCACTGGCTAGGCACGGCAATCTCGGGCTTTGGGATCGTTTACAACAAAGACGTGCTCGCCGCGCTGGGAGTAAGCGAACCCACCTCCTTCGAAGACTTGATTAATCCTCAGCTTGCGGGGTGGATCGTCTTCGCCGATCCCCGCCAGTCGGGATCGGTCGCAACCACCATCGATGCAATCTTAAGCTATTATGGCTGGGAGAAGGGCTGGCGGTTGCTGCGGGAAATGTGCGCCAACACAAGATATTACACCAACTCGGCGCCCCGTCCCCCCATCGACGTAAGCCAAGGTGAAGCGGCGGCCGGCCTTTGTATTGACTTTTACGGTCGCACGCAAAGTCAATACGTGCTCGCCGCAGGCCAGGACCCCGCCCAGAGCAGGGTCGGATACGTTGACCCCAAGGGCGCAACCTATATGGATGCGGACCCAGTTTCGCTCTTGCGCGGCGGGCCACACCCGGAGTTAGCGAAGCGATTCATCGAGTTCGTACTGACCGAGGAGGGCCAGGCCCTCTGGCAGTTCGCCGCTCGCTCGCCCGCGCGAAAGCCGCCCGGAGAGGTCGCCAATCATAATATTAAATCTTCTGATGGCTTGGGGCCTCAGCGCAATGAGCTCCGCCGCATGCCGGTGCGGCGGGTGATGTACGAAAAGTATTACGACCGACTGATCGATAAAGTCAACCCATTCGAGAGCGCGAGCACCACCAAGCCCGCCGGCTGGCGCGAAACGATCGGAGTTATGATGGGCGCGTTCGCCATCGAAACATCCGATTATCAATACCGCGCGTGGGCGGCGCTCCGCGCGGCACGTCAAAGCCCCTCGTTCTCCCCCGCAACGCTCGCCCAGATGGAACAGCTCTTTCACGCTTGGCCAACCACCATTATGCCAGATGGGGCAGAGCTGCCTTTCACGCCCCAGAATGTGAAAGCGATCGTGAGCGCGTGGAAGGATGGGACGTTTAAATCCGCGTGTGAAGTTCGCTATTATAACTTCTTCAAAGATAACTATCTTGCGGTGACCGCGCTGGCTCCTTCACCAACCCCCACCAAGCGGAATTAGTCCCGGCCGCCGCCGACATAAGGCGCAAGAAGCAGCGCGACTCATGCGGGAAAACAAGGTCGGCGCAGCGGGTCTAAATAATAATATTATTATTGTTACCGGTCGCCGCCCGCGATCCGCTCCAACTCTGCCTTGGTTCCCTCAGACATTTGAACCAGTGGATCAAGCCTGCGGCGTTCATTTAACATAAGTGCCTGGCGGGCAAGATCCCCGGCCCTTCGCCGATCTTCCACGCTTACGGTTCCCGCGTGTTGCCCAGCTCCTGGTGTGTTGCTGGTCCCATTTACCGGTCCAACCGGCGTTGGAACTGGTGTTCCAGACGAGGCCAGAAGCCGCGCGAGCCTTGCGGGCAAACTGGGCTCAAATGGTGCCAGCTTCTGAGCTCGCTCAATCGCTGCGATGACCTCACTGCGGGCTTTGGCCAAGTACAACCTAGCCCCGACGTCGGGCATTGTGCTAGGTACGCCCCCCCCCGTCACATCCAGGTAAGCCGACTGTTCGAGCGTCGTCGCGTACCAACTCCAAGCCGTCGATGTATCTAATCGCTGGGCTGTCTCCTTCGCCAACGCACGTACCTCCGCCGCACGCTCTGGGACCTTGCGCATCGTTAAGATCGCCGCTTCCATATATAAATTATGATACGCCTGCTGAGTGCGGAAATGAAGCGGCGCTGCGGCGGCCGCCGTCTTGAGCAACGGTAACGCCGCGTTCACACGTTCCACCCGAAGTCGGTCAAGTGCCTTGCCAAAGCTCCATTTACTCCCTGGCAAATCATCGATCCGGTGGCCCACTGCATCTCCTAAGTCCGAGTAGATTGCTCCAACTATCTCCCGCGACGATTCGCCATTAAACCGATTGAGCTTCAGCCGATTCTCATAGTCCGCCCGTCGGGCCACCAGGTCACCGACGATATACACGCTGCTGTTTGCATCCTGCAGCGACCTGTCCCAGCGAAATACGCCCGGTAGTGCGGTCGCACAGATCCATAGTGTTGGTAGGGCGACCGCCGCCGCTGCAAAGCGACCCGCATTGCGCCGAGCAAACACCATCGCGCTGGCGGACTGAGTTACATTTAAATCAGGGCGACCGCAGAAGAGTGCGCGACCCCCTCCGCCCGCGCTTGCCATCAAAAGTCCGACCCACGCTGCGGCACCGTAAGTAACCATTGTAAGCTCGATCTGGGCATGGGCCGCCACCGCGAGCGCCCCGCACGCGAGCGCCGGACCCGCCGCGTTCCAGTTTGGTAAGGACCGTTCTTTTTCATCCGCGCCCGTTTGCTGCGTGGGTCTGCTGCTTAACAAAATGACCGTGGCGGCAACCACTCCCCCCAGCACCATCCCGCCTAGCCGCACCAGCGTCGACGCTGGCGATGCCACCTGCTGCTCCAACATCGCGGCGGCAAGCACCCCCACGGCGATGCTCCCACACGCCCAGCGTAACTTTTCGCGGTTCTCTCCCTCAGCCACGCGAGCGTTTAGCGTCGTTACCCCGCCCATGCACACCGCCGCGCGTGCCGCACCGATGACCAACGCCATCCATGCCGCGGCGAGCGCGAGCCCCCCCACCCC
>CAYVFW010000074.1:0-2459 GCA_964450325.1 uncultured Phycisphaeraceae bacterium
GTGACAGCCTTCCAAGCTGTACGTCGAGGGTTCGAATCCCTTCGCCCGCTTTGCCGATATGCCACCCGAATCACGCAAAAACCCCGGCACTCGCCGGGGTTTTTCGTTTCCTGGTTGACCACCTGGCATGTAGGGGTTGACCGGGTGATTGGCCAAAGCTTCACGGCTTGGTCATCTCGTAGGTATCGAAGAGGCGGCCCTCGACGTCAAAGGCCTTGAACTGGATGGTCTTTCCTTGCAAGGCGACGTAACAAAAGTGGTGGGCTGGGTTGAAGTGGAGGCTGAACCATGTTCGCTGAGGTGCGGCCTTCTCTAGCCCACCCCCGCCGCCGCCGCTTGTGATGTAACGCACACCCCGGTCCTGATCTACCTTCATCTGGTAGATCGGCCAGGTGCGCTCGTAGACGTGGATGTGCCCGTTGAAAGCCACATCAACGCCGAAGCGCTCATAGAGCTCGACAACCTTTCGAGCGTTGCGGTCGCCCCAGAACGAAGGGCCTTTCATCGTGTCGCCGTAATCGTCACTGTCTGAGGAGAAACAAGGGTGGTGGTGGCAGGTAAACTTCCACTCTGCCGTGCTGCTTCCAAGCTCTCGCTCTAACCACTGATACTGCTCGGACCCGGGCGAGAGGTCCCGGTTGCTGTCAACCATGAAGAACTGGCAGTTGCCGAACTTAAACGTATAGTAATATTCTGGCCGCGGGAGCGAGAAGTAATCATAATACCAGTGGCTATCGTCCTCGTGATTCCCGATGGTGGGAAATACCGGGACGTGGGCCGTGAGCACGCTGGAAGGCTCGAAGAGGTCCTTGAGCCATTGGGCCTTGCTGTAGCCATCATCCACCACATCCCCACAGTGGATCTGAAAGTTGGGGCGCATACCAAATGCCAGTTCGCTCACGCGGCGTGTTACTTCCGGGTTGCGCTGGGTGTCGCCGATCACCGTGAAGGCGTACGCGCTTTCAGGCCCGACCGCGGTCTGAAACGTCGCGATCGGTGCGGTAAGAACCCGTCCCCGATCATCTGTGCAGGTCACGCGGTAGAGGTAGGCCGTGGCCTGTGTTAATCCCTGGATCTTTGCTTCGCTTATGAACTTTGGCTCGCTCGTAGTAACTGAACCCGCCGCACTTAATGCGGCCTTCTCGGATGTTCCTGCATTGATCCCCAAGAGCGCTCCAGAGGGCGAGAGCAAACCACCGTATTCCACTCGCATGGTCGTGGGCCGGCTCGTCTCGCACATCACCACCATCGAATCAAGTGTCGCGAACTGTAAGTATGGCTTAACTAAAAAACTCAGCTCTTCGGCGAGCGGCGGCCGCCAGGCTACCGCATTCGAGGATTTCTCCGCCGCGGCTTTGATCTTCTCTGGCGGCACTGCGACATTATATAATTTTACTTCGTACAGCGCACCGTTGAAGGGGTGCTTTTCGTTATCATCCAGGTAGCACCCGATAGTTAACTTTGAGCCACTCTCCGGTGGCGGGTAAAGGATATCTCCGGACTGCTGCGTACTGCTCGCCTCCAGCTCGCCGTTGACATACAGCCGCTGCTCCTTGCCGTCGTAGGTTCCAACGATATAATACCACTGCCCGATCCCCACAACGGTCGTCCCGCGGATGGGTGTTAACTTTCCATCCCCGTCGTCCCCGCCTTTGCTCGCCAGCGAAAACATAAATCGTTCGCGGTCATACCCCAGCGTCCAACCGTACTCTCTTCCTCCATTATCCAGCGTCAGGCCCGCGACGCTCCCATCGCCGCGCATCTCAGAAAGGTTCACCCACGCCGAGACAGTGAATGCCTGTACAGGCAGCTTGGCCGCTACACCGGGTGCGGCTACATCTATCTCAAGCCACGAGTCCTTGCCATTAAATACCACGCCCTCAAGCGGCCCGATCGTGGTCAGACCAAGGGGGCCGGTCACTCTGGCACTTAAGTTATGCGTTTGATCTTCTACCATTCCATCGACTGGCTCGTGCCCGCCAGCCACGAAGTGCGCTAGCAGGCCCGGTTCGCTGTTATCAGGGTGCCACGCTGCCCGGCTTACGGCGCACGCACCTAGGCACACAAACAAGCCAAGCGCCCGCGCCAAAGCCATGCGCGGCAGTTGTAACAGCAGGGCCGTAAGCGGTCCGAATGCTCCGCTGACCGCCCAGGTGCCTGCACCAGTGCCGCACGGACTTTCACGACTTGCATTGTGGGCGGCTGCGGTGTGATTGGTTGTTTTCATCGCATTCATGTTTGTCACAGGTTTAATTATTATCATGAGGTTTGTTACCTTCTTCGCTTGAGTTCCTGCTCCCCACCGTAGGACGGGCCACACCCAACTTACAGCCCGTCCATGTTCAGATTACGTCAAGGTTGCGCACAGCAACCAACAAGGTATGCAACCATGCAAGGCAGCCCGCGCGGCTCCACGCGGCTCCACGCGGCTCGCCATATTCCCTTGAGCCGCTGCATGT
>CAYVFW010000074.1:2559-14249 GCA_964450325.1 uncultured Phycisphaeraceae bacterium
GCTCCACGCGGCTCCACGCGGCTCGCCATATTCCCTTGAGCCGCTGCATGTTTCCTGCTTCCCCACGTACCGCATAAAAAACTCCGGGGGCTGACTCACCCCCGGGGCTTTGCAATCAACACTAATCGTAATCAATCGTAGATTACGTTCGTACTACAGTGCCATCACTGAACTTAGCATCCACCCGCGGACCAGACGCCGAAGAAGAATTCAACGTCGTTACCATCTACCCCGCCGGTGAGGTCGACATCGCCGCAGGCCGCGCCGCTCGCCCAGGTTGTGAAGAAGGCTTCAACATCGTTACCATCTACGCCGCCGCTGTTATCAAAGTCAGCAGCGCACGGCGCGCATGGGATTGAACCGACGATGCCCGTCAACTCGACCTGGCTTACGGCCCACCAGCCGGACTCTGCATCGTTAAAGCGCAGGCGGACGGTGCTGGCACCCTGGGGATTATCCAAGGCAATGGTTACGATCTCGTCAACCGTTGTCGCTTTGTTGGATGCGTTCCAGTTGAGCACGCTAACGAACGCACCGCCATTGAAGGAAACTTCCACGCTGCTGGCGTGGCCAGCTTCGTTCTCCCAGCCCGAGCGGAAGGAGAGGGAGAGGGTGGAGGCATTCAGACTGGCCACGCTGAAGTTAGAAGTAGTAAGCCGCGCTGTGCCATTGCAGCCGCGTGCCGCGAAGTCAGAGATGAAGGCCGTCGATGCCAGGTGGCCGGTGCGCAGGCCGCCAAGCGCGCGGGACCAGGCATCTACAACCCAGGCGTTAAAGCCATAGAAGTCATCGCCTTGGATGCAGTTGGTCAGCAGTGAGTTATCAACTGTAAGGTTTGCTCCCTGCGCAGCAACCGTCGAGAAGTAAGCGCACTCAGTGACCGGGGGGTTCTCGGTCGGTGCTGCCTGCAACGAGCCGGGGTTCTCAAAGTTTTCCGCAAAGGCCTGAGTACCGTTGACGGTGAAGTCGAGGTTATCAATGGCCCACCACCAGTCGTTACGGGCCTCGGTGAGCGAGAACTCGAACCGCACTGCCTGAGCGTTCGCGGGCACGCTCAACGCCGCGTTATCTAGTGTGACCTGCTCGTTGGTGTTGTCTGGATGGAAGAAGTTACCCGGCGTAAGGCCCTCGCTGTCTGAGTCCCAGTGCAGCACCGTGACGGGTGCCTGCTCTACGCCACCAACGGTGTAGATTGCGTTGACCTTCGCGGTCTGGTTGTTTGAGTTGCCAATAACTGCCGAGCCTGCGCTGCCCGCCACAGTGACTTCCACGGGGATCGTGAAGGTCGTGGGGCCGGTTACAGTCACCGAGTAGGTTCCATCCGCCGAGGGGACGGAGTTAGAGTTGATAATGTTGACAATCGTTCCATTTGCAAAGCCGTGGGCAGCATCTGTCGTCACTTGGGCCGGGTTGCCCGCAGAAATGAAGTTGATGATGGCGACCGCGCCAGAGGGTGCGCACGAGCAGGAATCATCAAACCCTTCGGGCCGCCAGCTTGATGCAAACCCGAGGCTGACATCGCTTATGTTGAGGGGGAGGGCAATGAGCGGTGTTGTCATGAAGGCGTTGAACTCGCTCTGGCCGTTAGCAAAGTCGTCCCATTCATCGGGATCGGCGATAGCAACATAACCAGTGCCCAGAGCAAACTCGCTGCGGAGCTGATCGTCAACCCGCGTGGACCACCAATCCTTGAAGCCAATCGCCCAGCCGCGCCACTCGGGACGGCCGCACTCCATGGGGCATGAACCTTGCGGCACAAATTCCTGAGTCCAGCCCGCCGGAGCGGTGGGCGACCAAGGTGTAAAGCAGGGGGCATAATCAATGCTGGGGGCAACGGCCATTGGGTTGGTGGTTGGGGTGAGTGAAGCAACGTTTACGGTGGCTTCGCCCTCGAAGAGCGAGATGTTGTCAACCGCCCACCACCAGTTGTTCCCGCCAATGTAACGGAACTTAAGTGTTACTCCGTTAACACCCTGGGGCACGGCAAGGCCGGCAGCGAAGCGTTCGTTGACCGCATCACCCTTAAAGAACGCGCTGGCTTGGTCGGATTCCCACCGGATGACTTCCTGGGTAGACCCATCGTCGTACTCGGCAATTAAGCTCGCAGTCTGTCCAGATTCAAAGCGCCAGCTTGAATCGAAGGAAATGGCAAGCACGGAGCCAGACCGTGCCGAGATATCAATCAGCGGCGTAGCCATTACCGTGTTGAGCGGACCAGGCGGGTGCGCCAGATCGTCATACTCATCACCATCTGCCACGGCCACTTTGCCGCTCGAGTTGGTAAATGCCGAGCCATTGGGGCCGCCGCTAGCGCACACCCAGAAAGGCCGATCAACAAAGGACCAGCCGAACCAATCATTCACGCCGCCGCTTGCGGGGCTGTCCACCGTTACCAAAACGCCGTTTGGTCCGTCATGGGTATGGGTAAACTCGCCGCAGTAAGTAACGCCGCAGCCGCTAGGTACTTCGTGTACGGGGGCTTCGAGTGCTACGCCTTCGAAGTTCTCGCTCATGAGTACCGTGGGGGTACCGCTTACATCACCGCTCATCACGAGGTTGTCTAGCGCCCACCACCAGTCGTTACCAGCGTTGGAGAGGCCCATTTCCAGACGCACCGAGGTTGCGCCTTGGGGAATCTGAAGCATTGATGCATCGAGCACCACGCTTTCGTTGGTCGCATCGGGCTTGAAGAAGATACCGCCCTCTTCCGAATCCCACCGCATGACTTCCACCGCGGGCTGGGCGACGCCGCCAACGACGTACACCGCTTTGATGGTCGCCGTCTGGTTATTGGTGAAGGAACGGGGATCATCAAAGCCTTCGGGACGCCAGCTCGAATCAAACGCAAAGGCAACGGTTGACAGATCGGCGGTGGAGAGATTCACGCTCGGCGTCGTCATGAAGGTGCTGTAATAGCCGCAGTTTTGATCGGGGTTACCTCGATCGTCCCATTCATCAGGGTCCGCGACTGCAACATTGCCCACGCCCAACGTGAACTCGCTGCGGTTCTGGTCACCGGCAACACGAACCCAGAACGCCTTGTTGGCGAAGGACCAGCCTTCCCACTCGAGCACGCCTTCGTTGTTAGAGCAAGTAGCACAGGTAAAGGCGGAGTCGATGGGGCACCCAACGGTGCGACAACCAAATGACGATACGCCGCAAGCCTTCCAAGCCCAGCCGGGGGGCGGAGTATGAGTAAACGAGGGCACGTTTCCAGCGCACGCATTGGTGACGCGCGGGTCATTGGAGACTCGGTTCAGCACTGCGGTGTCGAAGTTTTCTGAATAAAACACTGTTTGTGCCGCCGCGTGGCTGGCCACGATTGAACCCGCGATCATTGCGAGCATTCCAACGCTGCACAACCCGCGCGTGCCGCGCCTCACACTCAAACCAGTACCAACGTTTTGCTTCATCATCTTCATCGTAACTCTCCTACTTTCAACATGTTACACACTTTTCACCGCCCGACGTTCGGGCCAACCGCACCATCAGTGTACGGCAAATCTACCCACCCATGAAGCTTATATATTGTCAAAACTTCGTGAAGAGTTGGTTCAGATGATTCGTGGATTTCTTACACTCCCGGGTCACCTTCATCATTTCATAACACAAAGTTAACCGGAAAAACCACACCTCGGGCTCGCCCTTGTAAGACTCGATGCTTACCTTAACGGCACACAGACGCGCGAACATCACTGGCCAGCTTTGCAGTGTCCGTCGCAGCTTTACGCCCTTCTCTCCTTTTCTCTCAGCTCTGGCAACGCCCTCGTATATACCCGCCTTGCCAACTACTTCCAAAGGCAGCTTACGTTCCAGCCCGCTGCACACTTGATTCTCTCTCGGAGCCGCTATGCATCCAGCCATCTGTTCATTTCTCGGCCATCATCGCCCCGTCCGTACCCGCTGCGCCTCACGCGCGTTCACGCTCATCGAGTTGCTGGTCGTCATCGCGCTCATCGCGCTGCTGATTGGCATCCTCCTGCCGGCATTAGGCAAAGCACGTAACTCTGGCCGTCAGATAGTGTGCGCCAACAACCAAAAGCAGATCCACGCGGCGATCTTCCAATACACCCTTGATTTCAAGGACTATCACCACGCCAAGCGGCTGAACTGGGGTCTCCGTTTCGAGCGGATCAGTGCGGGCGGGCCTTACGAAAGCACCAACCTTCGGTTACTGCGGCCGTACTCCCCCAACTTCACCTCTGATGGGGCAGATACTGATCGCGCGTACTGGGGTGCTATTTACGATCCGTATTTCAATATCACCATCGATCCCGCTTGGTACACCGCCAGAATGCCTTGGCCTTCGATGACCAGCCCTCCGTTCGCTGGCTGGAAGATGTGGAGGTGTCCGAGCGCGCAGCTGATGGATCCCTTCCCCGACGGCACGACGTTTAATCCCGACCATTTATATCAAAGCTATGGTTTCAACGGTGTCGATGACCGCCTAGACCCTGGCACTGGCAAGATCGCGATGACGTGGTGGCGCAAAGTCCGCTCGGGCCAATACAACCGCGTCCTCTCTACCCCCACCAAGACCGCCGACATTACTCAGCCTTCGGCGTTGATTTTGTTCCAGGATGCCTTTGAGCACATGCTGGATGCAAACGGCGACACCCTCAATGACCTCACCCAATATAACCCCGAGCTTGATGCCGCCGATCCTCGTTTCAAGGAATGGCAAAAAGAGTACTTCCGGCACAACACCGGCTGTAATACCGCCTGGGGTGATGGGCATGTGCGCTCCGTGGGCAAGGCTGAAAATAACACCGCGCTCCCGCTTTATACCGGCCTCAGGTAAAAGTGGCCTTAGCGACCCTTGATGTCATTCAATCTGAAGATCCACCCGCCGCGGCACTCCGCCTTGTTTCCCATGCCCTCACGCGGCTGTGTGATTTAGCCACACGGGCCTCAATCATCCGGGATATCCGCACTGCGGGGCTTCTCATCGGCATCGAGATTATTTCGCCCCGTCCGAATAGTAATAACCCTAGGCACAACTTACCTTACTCGCTTACCTAACTCGCTTACCTAACTCGCTTACCTTACTCGCTTACCTTACTCGCTTACCTTACTCGCTTACCTAATTCGCTTACCTAATTCACTTACCCAACTCGCTTGCCAGCTCGCTGGCGCATCCGGTGGCGAACCCACCGCTGCGGAGCAGACTCTCTAGCTGGCTCTTGGTGAGGGTCTCTGCTACAAGGTCTCGGCGGGCAGGATTTTTACCCTCACTCCTCCGCTTAACAGCTCCCAAGGGCAACTCGATTGCGCCTTGGGTGTAATGGAGAAGCACCTCCGCGTCGCGTGCAATCAGGCCGCCGGTTCGCCCACTGCGTAACCTCGATGCCGAGCCACCGGCGCGGGGATTGCCATCGTAATCATCGCGGGCGGCCGCAGGCTGAGCGTTCGCCACGATCGGCGGGGTATTTGAACGCTTCATTTCGCGACTGCATCGCTCTCGCCCGATCGCACCGCGCCCCGCGTGAGGTTCTCGCCGTTGCGTTTACTTTTGTTACGTTTTGGCCGCCGCGTCCACCGCTACGTTGCCGCCTCATAAGCATGCAAGTGTGTTATGAACTCATCCAACCCCTCCAGGCCGACCACGGTTGGAAAGCTTGACATTACCGGGCGCGTCCGCTCGCAGAGCATCGCACACACCAGCCCGCACCCCGCCGCGACCCCCTGCTCAAGGTCGCTTACGCTGTCACCCACTTTCGCCACCCGCGATACCTCGCTTACACCTGTGCGGCGCATTAACTCATCGATCATGTCCGGGTGCGGCCGTCCGTGCGCCACCTCATCACTCGCAATCGAGGCATCCAGCAAACCTTCCCATCCCAAACGCTTTATAATTGCGTCCTTGGTCCGGCTGTCAAACCCTGTATCCAGCCCCACCGCCACACCAAGCCGCGCCAGTTCCCGGAATAACGCACTCGCACCGGGCATCTCCGCAACGTGCGGCGCAGTTTGATAGTGCTTTACGATCCGCTCCTGAAAGTCATGGTGGATCGCTTCCACTTCTTCAAGCCGCGGCGTGCCACCTCGCGCCGCCTCCAACAACGAGGCAATCGCAACAGGTTTAGGAATTCCCATCACCGGGTTCACCGCCTCACGCTCAATTTTGACCCCCGCCGCCGCCAATGCCTCGCACAGCCGCAGCGCTACCGCGTGGTCAGTGTCCTGCACGGTCGTTCCAGCCATATCAAACACGCATAACGCAATTTTCATAACATAATCTCCACGTCGCTCAACTGCACAATACCCGCTTGCCCTCTTGCATCTTGATTCACGCTCTTGCAAACCACTCAATAAAACTTCACTGCCCCACTCTCACTTCCCTCACCGCCGATACCTCATTGCGGTCCAGCCGCCGCGCGAAGTACACCCAAGCACCCGCGAGGCATGCGAGGCACACGATGGACCCCCATAAGCACATCGTAATAAATAAGCCAAATACATCGCCCCGGCCGATTACCCCCCGCGCCAGCAGCACCACTACATACCCAAGATACCCGTAGGCATCCGCCATTGATACCAAAAATCCCAGGTTACCTTTGGCCCTCGTCGTCGAGAGCAGCCGCTCACACAGCGACGTCTGGACTGTGACATAAGGTATATACATCCCCAGCCCAACCATGGTCATGAAGCCAAACGCCCCCAGCCACTTCCGGAGCAAAACTCCCGCTATTACCAGCAGCACGCCAATCGCGCACCACACCAATGAACCAAAGAACGCGCGGCGGTTGTCCCGCACTATCACCATCAACCCACACACACCGAGCACACCAAGTGCCACCACCATCTCGGTGGTTGCAAACGTGCCAGGGGCGGCCACCTCGCCAAGGCCACGCCAGATCTCGGGCGCGAAGTCCGCACGCACGCTCCGTATGACCGTGAGCACAAGATACATGGCAATCACCAGGGCCAAACCCACAAAGTAACTCGCAACCAACGCTCGCCGATCAGCCCTCCTCATCGCGCTTCGTTCACTCCGGGCCGCCACATCCGCCGCGTCTGGCCTGGGAATGTGCCCAAGCATAAAAACAAAAACTACCAAGGGCACCAAGAATCCCGCTCCGGCCGCAGCGGGCATCCAGCCCTCGGTTACACCTTGCTCCAGCAACCACGCCCCGATTGACTTGGTGACTCCATCGGCCAGAATAAAGCTAGCGCACAACCCTGCCGTCAGTGCCTCGGTGACGCGCCGCCCCTCCAGAAAACCCAAAACCAGCCCAAAGATCATCCCCAGAGGCAAACCGTTCAAGAACAAGCCCACCACACTCCACGGCCGCGGTAGCACCCCAAACAACACCAACCCGACCTCCGCGACTGCCACGAGCAGCAAAATGGCCGGGACGCGGCGGGAGGGCGGAAGCTCCGCAACAAACTTAACACCTAAAAACTTTGAGATCGTGTAACCAATCACCTGCGAAACCACCGCGATGGTCTTGAAATCCAGACCGTAGAACTCGCTTCCCGCGTAGGCAGAGGCTGTGAAGGGCTTGCGAAGGCCATACATACAGAAGTACGTGCCGAACGCGGCGAGCATTGACCAGACGGCCCAATACAACTGGTCACGTCTGGGCGCGGACGGACTTTCTCCGCTGGGCCCGGCACCAGTCCCCGCAGCTGACAAGTTACTTTTGTTGACATTCGGCAAGGTTCAACTGTTACTCCCAATTCGCCGCAGCACCAGCCGATTAGCGCGAAGATTGTGCGAAGTTATTGCCGCGGCCCCCTCTCCGAGCCATTGGCGTTCCAACCCTCTTGCTCAATGTCTACCAAGCTTCTCATCATCGGCGCTGGCGTTGTGGGTCTCGCTGCTGCGTATATCGCCCGCTCTGCTGGTCTCTCTGTCACCGTTTTAGAACGCCACCCGCTGGCCTGCGGCGCATCCGTACGTAATTTTGGGATGCTCTGGCCCATCGGCCAGCCCACGGGCCCGCTCCATGATCTTGCAATCCGCTCTCGCGCACTCTGGCAGCACGCCGCGGAGACCACCGGGCTTTGGCTCAATCCTTGCGGGTCCCTCCACCTCGCCCACCACGAGGATGAACAAGCCGTGCTGGAAGAGTTCATCGCACAGTCGCCGGCCCGATCTCTCTCACTGCTTACAGCGGATCAGGTAAGAGAAATCACCCCGGCTGCGGCCAGTAGGCTTGGCCCCGCCCGCCTTCGCGCCGGCCTTCACAGCACTACTGAAGCGGCAGTGAACCCCCGCACCGCGAGCGCACACCTCGCTCAGTGGCTGGCTGCACAACCAAATGTAAGTATTCAGTTCAACGCGCTTGTTCGCGAAGTATCTGACTCGCATGCTATTACTGCCCGCGGCGAACGCCACGACTTTGACTTCTGCCTCATCTGCGGCGGTGCAGACATCACCACACTCTATCCAGACTTCCTCTCCACGCACACCCTGCGCCTGTGCAAGCTGCACATGCTGGCCACCCCGCCCAACCAAGCTCCTCGCATCGGCCCCCACCTTGCCAGCGGACTTACATTGCGCCATTATCGTAACTTTGAGATCTGCAAAAGCCACGCGGCACTTCGCCGCCGCATTGCCACGCAAACCCCAGAACTCGACCGTTACGGCATCCACGTCATGGCCTCTCAGGACGACGCCGGGCGAATCATCCTCGGAGATTCGCACGAGTATGATCATAACATAACACCCTTCGATAATGCCTTGATCGATGAGCTTATGCTTCGCGAACTTCAGCTCGTGTTTAACCTCCCCTCCTGGGACATCGCGCAGCGCTGGCACGGCATCTATGCCAAGCACCCATCCCTGGCCTATGTTCACGCCCCCCAAAGCCCCCGCGTTCACGCCCTTACAGGCCTGGGTGGGGCAGGGATGACCCTCTCCTTCGGTGCCGCGGAGCAAACTTTATTAAACGCGGGAATCATCGGCGAGGTGTTTGGATTGTAATGTTATTTTTTGGGTGATGCTTTGAGATCACCGGCGCAGAATCGCGGCTGTCATGGGTCGGACTTTGCAGTCGCGGTTGGTAGATTATCCTCGAATGCTTGGTCGCTTGCAGAACATTGGCCCGACACTCGCCCCGCGATATTCAGCGGCCATTTCCATTTGTAATTCATCACTCTCGCTCTGGAATCGGGGGATGGGGTTGCGTCTCCAATAACGACTGCGAGGATGCCTTGGTTCAGGCACTCCGCGACGTGGAGGCTAGCGGGTTCGCTCTTCGCTAGGAGGCGCGGTTGATACACAAGCGGCGATCGAGATAATGCCAAACACGTAAAACACACCCGCTCAAATTACATTCACTCGGGACGCGGTGGGTGGGTTTTATCGGTTGTCCATCGGGTGTTGAGTTGGTGGGGGACGCTCAGCAGGTCGAGCACTTTGCCCACGGTGAAATCGATTATGTCACTGATTGTTTTAGGGCCCAGGTAGAAGCCGGGGTTGGGGGAGCAGAGGACCGCGCCGGCTAGACTTAACCTGCGCATGTTCTCGATGTCGATGAGGGAGAGGGGCATCTCGCGATGGCAGACGATGAGCGGGCGGCGTTCCTTGAGTGTAACCATCGCGGCACGGCAGAGTAAGTTACTGCCGCTGCCGTTAGCTATCTGCCCCAGCGAGGCGGACGAGCAGGGGAGCACCGCCATTCCATCGTGCAGAAAACTGCCGGAGGCGATGACCGCGCCCACATCCTTGTCGGGGTGAATAAACAGGCGTTCGCGGGTACCCTCTACCTGCACGAGCGAGGGCGCGAGTTCTTCGAGCTTAAGATTCTTGATATCGGCTTCGTCGAAGAGGAGCCGCCGCCCATAATCGCTTACAACCAGGTGTAACTCGTGCCCTTGCTCGAGCAACAGGTGCAGGAATCGCAGCGAGTACGCAGCGCCCGAGGCGCCGGAGATCCCCAGGACAAACTTACGATGCGCGGGAGCGGGGGGTTGCATAGTCTGGCTCAGTTCGCCCGGGGGTTGGTTCAAGATTCAACTTTAAGGGCCGGGCACCCATCCGAGTGCCGGGTACCCCCACCGCACCAGGCCCTGCACCACGAGCATGGCGTACAGACCGGCAATGAGGTCGTCAATTAAGATTCCCCACCCCGCGGGCAGCCGCTGGAGCGAGTGGGCGGGCCATGGTTTTATTATATCAAAGACGCGGAACAAAACAAAGGCCGCGGCGAACGTAACCGCCGCGATGCGCCAATCATACACCGCGCCCGCTGGCAGGAGCATCAGCGAGAAGCACTGACCCGCCGTCTCATCCGCCACGGCGTTACTCGGGTCTTTGCGTTTATAGTAAGCTTCCGCGTGATCTCCCTGCAGGATGCACGCCGCGGAGAATACTAGTAAGACGGCCACCAGCGCGACGTGATATACAACCGGCGCGGCGGTGGGCCCCAGCCCCGCAAGCCACAACGCTCCGGCGAGCACAACCGGGGGCATCGAGCCCCACGTGCCGGGGGCCGGACGTAACTTACCCAGACCGAAAACGCTGATCCAAAGGGGCGGCGAAGAGAAGGGTAATGGTGTGCTCATCGTGCTGTGTCTTAGGCGTGAGGGCCGATTACGCCGCGCGCGAGGCTCTCAGCGCACCCGTTACATATGGATATCCGCTGACGATCGTGATGATCACCGTGGCGTAGACCGCGGCGTCTATGCACGCCCTGCCCCAGGTGCCCCGCCCCACTTCCGTGATTCCCAGCATCAGCAGAATGAACGGAATCACGCAGGCCTGCACCACCATCTTCGCCTTGCCCGAAAGCCGCGCGGAGAAGTCGATGCCTGATTCTTCCATCACCGAACGAAGCGTTGTAACTAACAACTCGCGTCCGAGAATTATAACCACCATCCACGACGTGACGCCGCTGACCTGGTAGGGCGGTTGGCCCTCGATATCGATACCGAAGGTGGGCCCCGCCAACATAATAAATGCTCCGACCACGAGCACTTTGTCCGCGAATGGATCCATAACGCGGCCAAACTTGCTGACCGTTCTCCAACGCCGTGCCAAGGGGCCATCGATGGCGTCTGTTAACGCGGCAAGGCCGAAGAGTCCCGCCGCGATGAGGTAGGGCCACACCGGGTGAATCGGTGTGATTACCAGTGAACGCGCTGGGTAGTTCCAAACGGAGAGAAGAATGAAAAACGCCGCGGCGATCAGGAGCCGTAGTCCTGTGAGCGCATTAGGCACCCAGCGGCGATAGTCGGTCGGCACCGGAGTTACAACACTGGCTGTGGGCGTGGGCAGGTTCAGACGGACGGGAGGGTAGCGGGCGAGACTTGGTATCACAACTCCGGTCAAGGTTCTCAGGGCGATACCGAACGAGGTTGCCCTGCTTTTACCCTTGCCCGGGCCTGGCTTGGTTCGCTCATCTAAAGCCCTGAAGCGGCGAGACGTGGATTTCTAATAAGGTTGAGCTAAACGGGCGGAGGCTGGCGCGATCCGCACACCCGCGAATATTGCCGCCCCTGTGTGGTCCGGAAAAGTTTGCCGCGTTTCACGAGCTGAGCCGCGAATGTGGCAGGCGTTCACAGGAGGGTGAACGAACCCGCTTTTTCAGATGGGCGCATCGCCGTGGCGGGGCGCCGAGACCGTCGCGCGAGGGTCCGGCAACATCGACTACGGGAATTGGCAAAGGCACGTGCTCTACTTCGGTAGACGACGCGCCGCGGGAAGGGCAGGCTGGCGCGGACGTCCATAAGTTACATCC
>CAYVFW010000075.1:0-3201 GCA_964450325.1 uncultured Phycisphaeraceae bacterium
CCTAATGTTACATCTACCCGCGGGTTATGCCCCGACCCGCGCCAAACGCTCCTCGTACGGCTGCACGATCACAAACCCCTTGCCCTCAAACCGCATCTGCAGCGATTCCCCGCTCCCCCTGCCAAACAGCGACTTTAACTGGATGTCAGTCTTAAGCTCAGGCTCAAGCCCGCTCGACCAGCCCACCGTCGCCTGCGGATCCGTGCACACCGGGCTTTGCGGGGTAACTTCCAGCACCATCGGCTTGCCGTGCGTGGCGATGACGACGGCCCCCGTCCCCTCTAGCTTAACATTAAACAATCCGCCGCTCAACATCCCCGTCAGCCGCCGAACCATCCGGATATCGCGCGTGAGCGTCGGTTCCACCGCCAGCAAATCGTTGCCATTCATAAAAAGTGCCTCGCCGGCAAGTTTAATTATCGTAAGCAGCCGTGCGCGGTTGGCCAGGTACAGCTTGCCCGTCCCCGTCGCTTTGGTAAACACCGCTCCCTCGCCGCTAATCACCTTCTTCAGCACGTTGCCAACCCCCTGCTCCAGAATCCCCTCGCGCGCGAACGTAATATCACCCCGGTACGCGACCATCGAGCCTATCTTCATGAGCACCATGGCCGAGCGCAGATTAACTTCAAGCAGCCACTCAGATTCCAGCTCAAAGAAACCCTGGTTACGGTTCTGCTCGCTGTGCTCGCTTACGAATGAAGAGAGTGAGGTCATAGAACCAAGCGTAGGATGCCACACCCTAAACGGCCCTTCAGCCCGTTCAAGGGTCGGTGGGCGTAGGCCGCGATTCCAACCGGTCTGCCGTGGCCGTGCCCAGGAGTGCCAGCACAACTCCAGCCGCGAGTATGTACCACCGCTCGCGCGGAACCTTAAGCCCGAACCAAGCGTCCGGGCTTGCATACGCCGCGATGTGGTACGCCCCCAGAATCAGGCAGATGCCCACCACAAGCCGCGACGCGGCGGTCAATGTCGCCCGCCAAACCACCAGCCGCCGCCAGCCGTTACTTATGTGATGTCCTCTCGCGCCGTCCCTTGGGGAGCTCTCACTCTTCGCGTCCCCCTGCTTCGCGTCCAGTCGGTTAAACGTAACAAGCCACAATCCCAGGCCCGCAACAGGAAGGCACAGAACGTATACCGCAATCAGCCACAGGGGGATCAACTCAGGGGCCTTTCTCATGAAGGGTTGGCGGGAGGCGAAGTGGGAGAAGTATACCGGGCCGCAGAGGGGAGTACACTCTACCCCGAATGATCGAAATCCGCAACCTAACCAAGCGATTCGGTAAGCTCACCGCCCTGGATGATCTTACGTTGTCGATCGGCCCCGGCGAGATCTTCGGCTTCATCGGTCCTAACGGCGCTGGCAAGAGCACGACGATGAAGATCCTGGCCTGCCTCATGAAGCCCGACAGCGGTACGGCGGCCGTCGCTGGGCTTAACGTGAGCGACAACTCCGATGCGATCCGCCGCCAGATCGGTTACATGCCCGATTTTCTGGGGGTCTACGACGACCTCACCGTGGACGAATACTTGCAGTTCTTCGCTGCGGCGTTCAGCATCCCGCGCAAACGCCGCCGCGCCACTGTTGATTCCGTGCTGGAGCTGACGGATCTTACATTCAAGCGAGACTCGCTGGTTGATGCCCTATCGCGCGGCATGCAGCAGCGGCTGGGCGTGGCGCGGGTGCTGGTACACGACCCCAAGGTGCTCTTGCTCGACGAACCCGCGAGCGGGCTTGACCCAAGAGCCCGGATTGAGATGCGCAGCTTGCTCCTGGAGCTTGGGCGCATGGGCAAATCAATTATGGTCTCCTCGCATATCTTAAGTGAACTGGGGGAGATGTGCGGGTCCATCGGGATCATCGAGCAGGGCAAGCTGCTCTACGCAGGCTCCATCGCCGATGCCTTCGCACGCACGCGTGGGACGCTGACGGGGGACGTGCTCAATATTAAGCTTGAGAACGGCGCGGCCGCCGTTGCCGCGGCCTTGAGTGTGGATGCCCGGGTGCTGAGCGCGGTGGCCGATGGCACCGCGCAGAGTATTCGGGTTATACTTACCCCCGGGGTCGCCTCGCGGCACTTCATAATTGAGGTGTGCGTAGCGTGCGGGGCCGGCGTTTCGGCCATGGCTCCCGAAGAGGTGCGGCTTGAGGATGCCTTCCTCAAGTTAACGAAAGGGTCGCTCCAATGAGCCAGGCCCCGGTCGCTAGCCAGGCGCCGTTGCCTCCCCGGGCGCGGCGCGGGAGAGCGTGGGGGGCTGTCACCCGCTGGTCGGGGTGGCTATGGCCGGACGCCATCGTTATGATGGAGTTACATTCGCTGGGCCGGAGAACCTCAACTTATGTCGTGAGGGGTGCCTTCGCGATACTGTTGACGGGCATCGTGGCGATGGTCTTTTACGAAGCGGCTTGGGAGGACGGCAGCGACGGCAGCGACCGCGGGCAGGAGTTTCAGAGCCTCGCGCCCGTGCTGGGTTCTATTATCATGTGGTTTCAGATGGTCTGCCTCCCTCTGGCGGCTGCGTCGCTGTGCGGCGGCGCGATCAGCGACGAGCGGCGTAAAGGCACCATGTCGGCGTTACTTTCAACGCCGCTTACATCATGGCAGATCGTGCTCGGCAAGTTGCTGGGGGCGGGGGCGCAAGTATTACTATTATCTTCGGTGTCGCTGCCGCTGCTGCTGGCGATCCGCATCTTCGGCGGGCTGCCCGCCTCGCTGGTGTTCAAGGCGTATGCGCTGGCGCTTTCTACCGCGTTCCTCACCGGGGCCATCACGGTTGTGTGCTCCATATTCGCGAAGCGGGCCGCCTCGGCAACCGCGCTGGGCTTGTTCATCACTCAGGTAGTTCTGTTCGCGTACCCCCTTGCTGTGGTGCTGGGGTTGGTGCGCGGGTTAACGGGCCCCGGTGGACTTATGTTCAGTGTCTCCTCGCCGTTGGCGTTGGGAGAGCTGACCGCGTCCATTTTCACTTCGGTGGAGGCCAACTCCTGGCGGTCGGCAAGTATACTTACGTTCGTGCTGGGGGTGATGGCGCTCCTGCTTGCGTCGTTAGCGCTGCGCTGGTCGATCGTGCGAGAGTCCGGGAGAACATCGGGCGGCGCAGCGCCGGTTGTAAGTCACGCCCGTACCGGAGGCGCGTTAGCGGCGGGGTCAGCGGACAACGAATCTGAGAACGATGACGAAGAGATGGTGACGCTGGAGTCAG
>CAYVFW010000075.1:3301-13982 GCA_964450325.1 uncultured Phycisphaeraceae bacterium
GTCCAGTTACATCAGGACCAGTTACATTAGGCCCTGTGATAGTAGACCCTGCGACATTTGAAGCGAGCGTAGTCCAAGAAGTAGATAAAGTGCCGCAAAAGCGACGCTTCGAGGCGATCCGCGGGTCGAGAGTGGTCTCGGATTATCCGGTGCTGTGGCGTGAACTGCACCCGCGTAAACGTACCAATGCGTGGCTTGGTGTGTTTGCGGTGATTGGGGTGGTGGGCGGACTGCTGTACTTATATTATCGGGTGGGTGTGAGCGAGACCGTCGTTCATGTGGCGCTGGCAATCATTGGCACGGCCGTTATTATGGTCGCCGCGATCAACGGTTCGGCAGGGGCTATTTCCCTCGAACGTGAATCTCGCACCTTGGACGTTCTGATGACCGCGCCGCTCACCGCCTTTGAGATTATTCTCGGGAAGTTCGTCGGGGGAATGCGCAAGTTACTTTGGCCTGTTGTCGCGACTTTTAGCAATTTGCTGATCTTCGGTGTGATAGCAGGCGGTATACAGCCGCTCGCGCCGCTCCATCTGCTTTTGGTTGTGCTCCCGCCCGCCGCGTTCTTCACGGCCACCGGCGTTTACTTAAGTTGCTGGTTCAAACGGTCGCGCACCGCGATCTGGCTTAACATGGTGCTGGCTCTGGTGCTTTACTTGGCACTCCCCCTGCTGATGATGTTGGCGGGCCACCGGTCGCGGGCGTTCACTCAATGGGTCGAGTCAGCGTGGGCCATTATTACACCTTTCTATCAGACCGCGATTGCAGTGAGCGGGGGTTCGACGCGGGCCGGACCGTTATATCTTGGTGCTGGCAGGGCGATCACAGTTTCAGCCTTCGCATACACGGGGGCCATGGCGGTTTACGCGGCGGTTTACGCCGCGGCGACGTTCACCGTGCTCGTGATCGCCGCTTGGGGCCTTGGGAGGGCGACTAATCGGCGGCGATGACGGGCTCGGTCGCGGTCCGGTTTGAGCGGAATGGCGGACGAGGTTGCTACTGTGTGTTCACAATGAAGATTAACGAGCATCAGGGTCGGGATTTGCTGGCGGCCTATGGCATTCCGGTACCAGCGGGCCAAGTAATTGAAAGTCTCGAAGGGGCGGCGAGCGCCTTCAAAGCGGTGACGGGTGGGCAGACCAAGCCACTGGCGGTGGTCAAGGCTCAGGTACACGCCGGGGGGCGGGGCAAGGCCGGATTTGTTAAGTTGGTGGGGACGCCCAAGGACGCCGAGGATGCCGCGCGGTTTATGTTCTCGAACCGGATGATAAGCCCGCAGACTCCCGCGGCGGGGCTCGAGGTGACCCAGTTGCTCGTGGCGAGCGCGGTGGATATCGCTGATCGGCCAGCGGAGGGGACGCGGGCGGCGGGTAAGGAAGAGTTCTATCTGGCGATTACGACCGACCGTAAGTCAAGCCGTAACATATTGATCGCCAGCCGCGAGGGGGGCGTGGATATCGAGGTGGTGGCTCACGATCGGCCCGAGGCGATCATTAAAGAGCCACTGCACCCGCTGATTGGCCTGCAAGAGTTTCAGGCGCGGGCCGTGGCGGTCAAGTTGGGGCTTAAAGGTAAGCACATTGGGCAGGCGGCCTCGGTGATGATGAAGCTTGCAAAGTTATATATCGAGAAGGACTGCACGCTGGCGGAGATTAACCCACTGGTAGTTACATCTGCGGTGGGGGGCGTGGCCGGAGCGGTCACGGCTATCGATGCTAAGTTTTCCTTTGACGACAACGGGCTCTTCAAGCACAAAGATATTACATCGTTGGCGGACCCCCGCGAGGAGAACCCCGCCGAGCTGCGGGCGCAGAAGTTTGGTTTGACTTATATCGCCCTGGATGGTAACATCGGGTGCCTGGTGAACGGCGCGGGGCTGGCCATGGCGACGATGGACATTATCAAACTGCACGGGGGAGAGCCGGCCAACTTCCTCGATGTGGGCGGCGGCGCGACCGAGGAAGCAGTGACCGAGGCCTTCTCGATCATCTTAAGTGACCCAAGCGTGAAGGGCGTGATGGTGAACATCTTCGGCGGGATCATGCGGTGCGACATCATCGCGCAAGGAATTATCAACGCGGCGACCAAGTTCAAAAACGCCGACGGCTCGCTGGGATTTAAGGTGCCGCTGGTGGTACGGCTGGAAGGAACCAACGTGGACGCGGGCCGGGCCCTGCTAGAAGATGCAAGGTCGCGAATTCCCACCATGCAAGCCGGCGCGGACCTGAGCGACGCGGCGAGCAAAATCTGCGCTGCGGTCGCGGCGGGAAAGTAAGCGCTGCGGCGTAGAGAGCGATTAAGCCGGACGCGAGCTGCGCGGACTTACGATCCCTGATCGTAAGTTGGAATGCATGCTCGTAAACCTGATAAGATGGTCCACTGGCCCACTCGTTTCGGGGCGAGGTACGTCCGGGGGGGGGTTGCATTCTCCGCAGCTAGACCGGTCAGGTACGTTGCGGGTGGGATGTAAAGGATTACATGCGCAATAGGTATGTTTATCTCACCTTTGGTGCTCTGTATGCTTGACGCGAGGGGGGGGGCTAACATCCGGCTGCGTCGGTCATAGTTAGATTCTTCGTGGCAAGTCTCGCGAACCTACAGCGAAGGCTTGGATCGAGAGAGAATCGAGTTTTCTTATGCGGAATCTTCAACCTGTTCGATTCGGCGTGCTCACTCTCACGTTGGTGGCGTGCGGCTTTGTGATCAACGGGTGTGCCAAGGAGGAGGAGATCAGTTCTGTTGAGCTTTGCGAGAAAAATGTCCCGGCCAGGCCCTTTCTTGGCAAATTCACATGTTCTAAGCCCGCATTCAAATCCAAGGAGTATATTGTCGGAGAGCCTTACACTGCGGAGCATGTCATCACCGTCAAAAAGACGGATCAGGATGTAGCAGAATATCGGTATGCCGGAGAGTTTCCGATCCCGTGTCATTGGCGCCCCCTGAGCCTGACTAAGGAACTCGGAGAGGAGATTTCTACGACACACACCATGAATGTTTCCGGTACGGCTCAAGCGGATGGCTTAGTTTCCACGGAGGTGGAAGCCGGACTTAAACTCGCGCTTGCAGAAAGCGCGAGAACAGAAGCTCGGGCGTTGGTTGAGCCCACAACTGGCGACAGTTTGCAATCGTCGGTCAAGATCATCAGTACGACGATCATACCCGTCCACGTCTGTACGCGCTTTACGCGAGATGTTGAATGGGACGTGATTCATCATCAAAGCCGACAGCCGCACGGCTACAGGTTGACGTGGGAAAGTGAATGTAAGTTTTCAAACCCAGATTTAGATGAAGAGGTAGCGATCTTGTCGCAAACCACCGAATGCTGGACAGGCGAGTATGTCGCAAAGGCCAATGGACATGGTGGAACCACTGAGGTAATCTCGGCAATGGCGATACAACAGCCGTGTGTGATGGATTGTCCTCCTTGAGTCTTGCCGCACGACCTGCTCACCCTTAAAGTTGACGCTGTTTTCATCCAGAAACCTTCGGCAAATCATTGGTCCAAACTGGAGGCACCATGTGGTATTTCCCTCGTAGCAGGTTTGCGTTTCGGGTCACCATTGTTACGACAGTCACTACCGCTCTATTGGCCACCTGGTTTATTGTGACAAGCGGAACGGGCAAACGGCGAGCGGCTTCCATGGTGGCGCCCCCTACGACGACCGCTGCGGTATCGGCTCTGGAGGCGCCCGCTGACCCGTATGCTTTGTTTGGGCACAGCATCGAAAGCATCACCCAGCAGCCAGAACTGATGGACCTGGTTTCAGCCTGGGTCACCCAGATCATTGCCGATCACCGCTTCGCGTCGCTCGCTGGAGACCACGGATGTTTAACGTTTGCGCTGGTCTTGAATGAAACTGGTGATGAGCGGCTGCACGAGTTTCTTGATGCCCTTGAGCGTGGCGGAGTTGCACCAGATACTCGGCGCCGCGCGACCATGTATGCAGCCACCTCGGCGTGGATGTCGGGCAAGGATGCTGTAGCTCGTGAGTACTTTGAGAGCGCGCTGCGGCTTACCGAGCCCGACGTGCCGTCGCAGGATCGATCGCTGGCATTAAACGACCGACTGCGAGCACTGCTCTTTATGCAGCAAGATGCCGCAAAAAGGGGAGATCGCCAGCGTGAGTTAGACTTTGGACGCATGAAGTACGAGGCAACTTCAACTCGTCACGGCGAACCAGAGTCTTTCTTATTTCCTAGGCAGAGGGTCGCGATCGGATACGCAGAACTGCTCGCAAGAAGGGGCGATCGACAGCAAGCCGTTGAAGTTATGAACAAGCTTCTGGCTGATTGCCCTGAGTGCGGGCGGGCGGAAGGACAGCGCCTCTGGTGGATCGCGCGAAAGGCGAGCTTTTTGGACATCGGGTCCAACGAGCGAGGCTTCTCCGACATCTACGAGGAGATTCTGCTTCATCCAGATTTCGCTGCATCACAAGATGCATCTACGTTCGCCAATAACCTGGCGTCTTCCTACGGCTCACAATCACGATTAGATGCCGCGATGCTTACGTGGCGTTACGTTGAGATGCTCGCCGCCGCGGCGGCAACGGACCCGGCGGTGCCTGCCGAGCGTCGTATCTTAGAGCGTGATCGCGCCTCGCTGGCGGCATTGAAAGTGGCGGAAATTCTCTTGCGGCAAGGCAAGCTCGACGAGGGCATCCTGCAACTGGAATACACCTTAAAGGAGCATCCTAACGCCGATTCCACACCCGCGGCGATACGACGGCTTGACTTCGAGCTTCGTTCGCGGCCCGTTTTAGGTGCCAGTTCCACCGTAGGCACCGACCTCGTCGCGCCACATGAATGATGGAATGAAACCGGGGCACTGAATCTCTGGAACCTCGCTGGCGTGGCGATTTATTGCGGGCTGATCGCAAGCTGGGGCTGAAAGTAAGCCCTTGAGGCAGGCGGAATCAGCGGTTAAGAAGTTTGTAAAATTATATATCGAGAAGGTTGGCATCGGGGCTGCCATCTTGCTTTCACCGAGCGCCGAACGTAAGTGAGTCGGGTGCCTTTGGTGTTCGCGTGAAGAGAGGTTGCCCACCCAACTCGCTCATGCGCGGGGCTGGTTGGATACAGAGTTAACACCCACCCGCCTGCCATGCCACGAAGAAGGTTTCCACATCGCTGCCATCTACGCCGCCGTCTTGGTTGACGTCGGCGCGAGGGTTGCTTGCTGCCCACTCTACGACGAAGTCCTCCACATCGGCTCCGTCGACTCCGCCGTTTTGGTTGTAATCGGCGGGGCAATGGGGGAGAGCGGGTGTAACCGTCACGGCCGCGGCGGTGCTTACGGTGCTGCCGCAAGTGTTACTGAAGACGGCGGTGTATGCGCCGCTGTCGCTGGGTTGAGCGTTGGTGATGGTCAGTGTGGTGGGTGTGCCGTCGGTGGGGGAGGGGAGGGGGACGGATGCGCCGCCGGAGCCGTTGGTGATGGGTGCGCCGTCGCGCTGCCACCTGACGGCGACGCCAGTCAATGCTTGCGGCGCGGACGCCGAGAGTGCGAGTGTTTGCCCCGCCGCGATCGACTGGGGCAGAGGGTTCAGCGTTACACCGGGAACGCCGGTGTAGCGAGCCAGGTACGGGGTGACGACAGACCCGGCGTTCGTGACGCCGCCGCCCGCTATAAGGTCGCCGCTGGGGAGGACCGCGAGGGCGGAGACGCCCGCGACGTCGCCCACGTCCGATCCTATCGCCGACCACGACGAGCGCCTGTGGGTGCGCGGGGCCGCAGTGGCTACGTGTTGCATGTATGGTTACGTGTATGGGTTACGTGTCTGGATCAGTTGTCCGGATCATCGGCCATGACGCAGCGGCCCTTGGCCCAGTCCCGAAGTTGTTGCATTCTTTCGCGCATGGTTACACTTAGCGGCGGGCTGTTTTCAAGTGTCTGCGCGAGCGTCTGGGTATCCAGCGGTCGGCGCTCGGCCATCACTTGCGTGAGTGCGGAGAGGATCGCCTGTTCGATCTCGGCGCCGCTGTAGCCATTACTTGCATCTACCAGATGGTTAAGGTCAAAGGTTTGCGGCGTTTGCTTACGTTTACGCAAATGAATGCTTAAGATTGCCTCGCGGGCTAACTTGCCGGGAAGATCGACGAAGAAGATCTCATCAAAGCGGCCTTTGCGGAGCAGCTCGGGTGGGAGTGCCTCGATATCGTTGGCGGTCGCGGCTAAAAAGACCGGTTCTTGGTGTTCCTGCATCCACGTGAGCAAAGAACCGAACATGCGCCGAGAAAGCCCACCATCGGAAGAGGTACTCGCGGCACCCGCGAAGGCTTTTTCGATTTCATCGATCCACAGCACCACCGGCGACATCGCCTCGGCTTGACGCAGCGCGCTGCGCAACCGTTTCTCACTCTCGCCGACGTACCTGTCGTAGAGGGCACCTGCATCCAGCCGCATAAGCGGACGGCCCCACGCGGTTGCGATGGCTTTGGCGCATAGACTTTTCCCCGAACCCTGCACCCCCAGGAGCAAGACGCCGCGAGGTGGGAGCAGGCCCAGTTCCTTCGCCTCTGGGCCGAATGTAACCTCGCGCTGCTTAAGCCAACGCTTGAGGACGTTCATGCCACCGATGGAATCCAGGGAGGCGGGCGATTCGACGGGTTCGAGCACACCATCAGTTGCAAATAACTTACGTTTAGCGAGGATGATGGCCGGGAGATCATCGACGGAGAACTCATGATCGGCGAGTGTAACTTCGCGAACTACGCGACGGATCTGCGACGCCGTGAGGCCGCGGAAATTACCGAGCAGAGTTTCCGCGTCGGATTTGCTTACACCTGCCTTCAGCGTGCGCCCGCTGGGCTGGAGGTCGCGAGCGATGCCGCGGAGGGCGGAACGCACGATCGCCTCGATCTGCCCATCATCGGGCAGGGGCGCCTCAACGGTTACGGCCAACGACCGCACGATCGGCGGGGCCGCATCGTGATGATCGATCATAACTATCGTAGAACCCGCGCCGCTCGGATTCTGTAGAGAGCAGGCGTGGTGGAGCTCCCGCCATGCACGTAATATTAGTTTCTCGTCCAGCAGGTGTTGGCTTATATCCAGGAATAGACACAGTCGCGGCCCGTTGCCCGCGTGCTCGCCCCGCCCCAGCACGACCTCGCGCAGTAGCGCGAGCGCAGCGCCAGCGTTCTGCGTCTTGGGTATCGGAACCCCACCCCCGATCGCACCATCGTAAATACCGATGGTGGCCGTCCAGGCACTCACGGGCCAACGCAGCGACATTGCGGCTTCTACCGCGGCACTGGATGCCTCGGCTTCATCATCGGTAACGATACGAAGTAGGCGGTGCGCACCGTTGATGAGGTGGTGGATGCTGTCTGCGAGGGTCATGTGTAGTAATGGCTGAGGTGGTGGTGCGGAGAGGGCGGGGTATTGATGATTGTAGCGAGGCCTGACTGTAAGTGAGTTGGGTGCCTGATTGTAACGGACCCCCAACGTAAGTGACTCGGCTGACTTGGCATTCGCGTGAAGAGTCGTAACTTACTCGCAGTCACTCGTCGAGCCAAGTGCTGTCGCAGTGAAACGTGATGAAGCATGCGGCAGTTGCCATCGTGCAGATACTATTCCCTGATTACAACGAGCCCCGAACATAGGTGAGTGGGGACCCCAACTTGCTTACGTTTGGGGCTCGTTGATACAAAGTCAGCACCCACCCGCTTGCCATATCACGAAGAACGCGTCTACATCGCTGCCATCTACGCCGCCGTCTTGGTTGACATCGGCCTGAGAGTCGCCGGCCGCCCAGTTGACGAAGAAGGCGTCCACATCGGCTCCGTCGATCCCGCCGTCTTGGTTGAAATCGGCGAGACAGGGGGCTGCGTTCACGGTGAGAGTGGCGGCGATGCTCGTGACGCTGCCGCAGGCGTTGGAGAACACGGCGGTGAAGTCCCCGCTGTCGGTTGGCTGGGCGTTGGTGATGGTGAGCGTGGTGGGCGTGCCGTTGGTGGGCGATGGAAGCGGGGCGAAGGCACCCGAGACGGTGCCGCCGGAAGAGGATGCGCCGCCGGGGCCGTCGAAGATCAGAACTTCATTGCGTCGCCACTCGACAGAAACCCCTATCACTGTCGGAGTCGCGGTCGCCGAAAGCTCGAGCGTTTGCCCCAGCTCAACCAACTGCGGCAGAGGTTGCACCGCTACACCGGGGGTTGAGTTACAGGGAGGCGTCGGGCCAGCGCGCAGAAGGAGAGCTGCGCCGTTTACGTTGAACTCGCCGTTCACGCCGACGTTGAAGTTCAGCGGCGTGAGCAGGCCTCGAGGTGCGCCGGTCTCTTGGTTGGTCATGGCACCGGCGTCGGCGATGTTGATGAGCTCATTATTGAAGATGTTCGCGGCATACGCGCTCGAGTATCGGATAAGCGCACGAGCTTGTCCAAAGACTTCGACTTTGTTGCTCGCGATGGTGATCGTGTTGTAGTTGGTCAGTTGCCCGCCCATAGCAGGGCTAGAGTCCCGGAAGCTGAAGAGGCCTTCGGGGTATTGCGAGGGCGTAATCTCGTTGGCTTGAATGTGATTGTTTGTGAAAGAGAGGTTGTTCCAGACGGCATCGCTCCAGAAGACCCCTCGGCCCGGGTTGATGACGATATTATTATTGAAGTTGAGCGGCCCGGGAGCGGCGGGGGTGTCACTACCGGGGTCAAAGGTACTGAACAGATTGCCGTAATCGCTATCGACGGGAAAGTCAAAGACGTTGCGTTCAACGATCATGCCGTTGTGCGGGCCTTCGATTGAGTACGACTTGGTGAAATAGTTGTTGCGGATGCGGAAGGTGTAGGGGTTTGCGCCGGTGGGTGGGAGGAGCCCTCCCGCGTAGCGGGGAACAGAGAGAACGCCGTCGAGCAAGTTGTTCTCGATGTCAACATAATAGTCATTCTCGAAGGGGAGCTCGATGGCGAAGTCACAGCGAATGGTGTTATTGCTGATGCGTGTGTTTCGGAGCTCGCGGCCCTTGACACCGAAAACGTTGTCTGCGCGAGTGCCGCTGCGCTCGAAACGATTGTTGTCGATCAGCGACATCCCCATGTAGGAGATGAACATCGACCCGCCCGTGGAACCAAAGGAGCCATCGAGGTTGACGGTCTGTCCACCGGCGTCAATAAAGCGGTTGTTGGTGATAAAGATATTGTCGCCGATGAATCCGCGAATGCCGCTCCAGCGGAAGTTGATGAACTCCACGCCCGAAATAGTTACGTTGTTGCAGGCGATGTAATGGATCCCGCCGTAGACCTGGGGGCCGGTGAGCGTCAGGTTTCTTACGGTGAGGTTCGCCTGATCGCGGCCGAGATCGATCAGGTACGCGGTGGGATTCGAGAACTCGAAGTTCACGTCCGCGTCGTACCATGCCGCGGCAGGAAATGCGAACGCCGCGGCGTTCTGAATGATCGTTTGGCCCGCGCCCGCACCGATCAACGACATCCCGCTCTTGAGCTTGAGCGATGAAGGCAGCGAATAGGTGCCCGCCGCGACATTGACGGTTGTTCCCGGAGGGTTGGCATCCACCGCAGCCACCAACTCGGCGGTCGTTGTGACCGTGACTTGGCCCCACGCCGATGAAACAGCTATCGCGGCGACCGGCACCAATGTAGGGCGGAGAAACCTTCTAAGTTGATTACGAAGGTGGTTTGTGCCCATGGCAGTGTCTTCGGCGAGGAAGTTACAGCGGATCCGGTAAATCAATATTTTTCAGATGACCCCGCAGCGAGCCACTTTGGCTATCGCTTCACCGATAATGCATGGCCATCACCCGATGCGCCCGGACCCCCGGCTTGAAACCAGCTCGAATGTATTCCGTACGATGAGGGAGGCGGAGGTAGGCCAAAGGTGCCAGCAAGCTGCTCCCCCTCAAGCATAGTCACACCTGAAAGTGGATCACCATCTTCAACGGACACCTTGTCTTAGTTTGCATCATCGGCATCGCCCTGTGCGGAATGCTGGTGGCGATTGATTTGAAGACGGCGACCTCCACAGCGGCCACGCTGGCACTTTCGCGGCGGTTAACCATCGACTGGGCGAAAATGGACGCGCCATCGAAACCTGATGAGCAGATGGCCACCTTGACCCACACCGCGCGCCTCGCCGATATCTGGCACGGCGGGAAGATAGCCACAATCCAACTGCGGTTTGTCTCGCCTGACCGCGTGGCCGACGCGGGCGGCAGGGGCATCGCGTGCACCATCGCGAAGTGAAAAGGGGCGAAGACGATGGTTGAATTTGCAAAACGGGAAAGGTAGCGACGAGAGCACTCCCAAGCATGAACTACGCCGACGGATTGAGGAAGGCCAAATGCTGCGCCTACGAAGCACAACTCGATGGCGACGACATCGTGCTCACGTTCGTCAAGGTACTCGACAGCGACTCTGATGGGTGATCGCCGGGCAGAGTTGCGTATCGTTCCGTCGCCTCGGTGTGACTTCCGCTCGATGCGACTATGCCAAGGCGATCGCTGATCCCCCGTTTCACCGCTATCGACGCGAACTACGCCGCCACTTGCCGCCGTCATGGGCCCTCAACTTAGTGCGAAGTGCGTTCTTAGGGACGTTTTATCACTATTTACTTCTTAACACCCGATGTTCCGAGCGGTGATAAGTAATTAGCAAGAGGGCAGCGAATTTGACACCGAGGCCACACTCGCTGCCCTCTTACATAAGTTTACCCTTGTGCGGTTGCTCAGTT
>CAYVFW010000076.1:0-13904 GCA_964450325.1 uncultured Phycisphaeraceae bacterium
AGGTCTGGTGGATCGGCGGGGGCATGTGCAGCTTGCCGGTGATGGGCGAGAAGTCCGCGATATTGAAGGCGTATGGGTAGTAGCATCCGTCCCACCCGACAACATCGAGTGGATGGTAATGATAAGTGTAAGAGTGCACGTGGTTGCGGGCCTTGATGCGCACCTCGTGGTCGCCCCGCTCGTCGAAGGTCATCGCGAGGCTTCGGGAGGGATCATGGATCGGCAAACGTAAGTCGCGCTCGCAGTAGGGGCTGTGTTCCAAAAACTGGCTGGTAGTTTTGGAGACGTAGCGGGGGGGGGGCCCGATGTGCGAACCGTTCGCGGTTTCGATCAGGAGAAACTTGCCAAAGGGCATTGACTCTACCGGGGGCTCACCCTCGATCGCGACGCGAGCATCCCAGACAAATCGGTAGATAACACCTTTGGGAATAATAATATAATCTTTGGGTCCAAAGGCGATAGCTCCCATCATCGTGTAAACGACCCCGCTCCCAAAGTGCACGAAGAAACACTCATCACCCTGGCCGTTCTTGAAATGATAACCCATCTGCTCGAGCGGATTACAAACCGCCATTTCCGCATCGGCATTCCCGAACAAAACCACGCGCCCCGTGACACTATCCCCCGCTGGCGCGAGCGGCGCGGTCTTGATGTGTCTCATCCGCATCGTGTCGGTTTCGACATACTCCGCAGCGGTAGAGTACTCTTTTTTCCAGCCGTAGACCTGGGTCGGTGGGTGAATGTGATACATCGTCGAGCTAGGCCCGACAAAGCCCTCCGTGCCGAACAGCTCTTCGGAATAGAGCGCGCCGTCGGGCCGGCGGAACTGCACGTGACGTTTTTGCGGCAGCAATCCCAGTTTGGTGTAGTACGGCATTACCCATTATAGAAGCCCGGCTTGGGCCAACACCCCGGTAAAAAAAGCCGCCTGCTATGCGGCCCCAAGTGGGTTCGGCGAGCAGGCGGCTGAGATTACTTAACGCTTTTTGCGAGATCCGTGTGGTGAGTTCGGGATGATCAGCCGCAGCCGCCTGCGGTCCAAACGATGAAGAAGGCTTCCACATCGCCACCGTCGACGCCACCACTTAAGTCAACATCGGCGGTTGCATCCGAAGCGACCCATGCCGAAAAGAAGGCTTCCACGTCGCTGCCATCGACGCCACCGTTCTGGTCAAAGTCCGCTGCGCACGACGAGGCGGCGCAACTACGAGGTGTGCTGCTGAGTGAGCGGGGGTTGGGCTCGACGAGATCAAAGTCCGCAAAGTTCTGATCCGAATCCTGGCACCCATCGAGCTTACGAAGCGCACCCCGACTTACGTTTGTGTTCAGCGTACTGCTCCCGCCCTCGGAGCAGTTGGCGCGCAGGCCGTAACCGACAAAGTCGATGACGGCGGGATTATCGGTAGGGCACTCGGTACCTAAGAGTGTGGTGTTGCTCACTAACGCGAGCTTGCCATCGGTCTGACCCACGCCAAAGCCGGGGTTGAGCGCCAAGTCCGGAATGAAAGGTGCTCCGTACTGTCCGATGGTGCTATTGGCTTGGATCAGATAGTAACCTCCAGCGGGAATGATCGTCCCGCTGTTGAAGATCGCCATGTTGTCGGGCACTTCAAACGCGGCGGAATCGCTGGCATATTGCAGGCTCCAGCCGCCGATATCCACGGGAGCGTCGGTGCGGTTGTGGAGTTCAACGAAGTCGCTGTTCCAAGGTGAGCCGAAGTTACCGCCGCCGCCGAAGATCTGGCTGATGACCACCCGCGCGGTCGAAGTGCCGCTGCAGTCGACAACGCTGAATCCTTCGGTATCGGTGCTCGACCGGCCCTGCGCGTCGGTTACAGTTAAGGTTACAGTTTTGGTGCCGGGAGTTACGTCGCCCCCGATCGCGGCGAGGAAGTTAAACCGGCCATCGCCAGCAACCGGATCGCCGTTGGTGCCGTCATCAAATAACTGCTGAGTGGCTGATCCGCCAATGGCTGTGAGGTCGCCGGAGACGGTAATGTCGGTGCTCGGCGGCGAAACGCCAGGGCGGGTATCGCCTTCGATTAAAAGCGTGCCCACGCCGAAGCTACACGCTGCCTTAGGGAGGGTGTCAGTCTCGACGGTGGGGTTCGATCCCAGGAGGTCTTGCGCGACCGTCACCATATCGAAGCGGGCCCGACCGCCGTTGTTGTAGGGTACCGCCCCGCTGGTCTGGTATTGACTGGTGTTGGGAGCGAAGATCGCGACAATGCGGAACGCGAAGTTGGGATTGTTGCTAACGCCGGAGATAAGCGAAAGGTCGGCGGTGCGACCTTTGTACCAAACGTCGCCGTCGTTGCTCGCCTCAAAGATACCGCTGTTCTCAAGCCCGGTAGTGATAAAGTTGGTGCCGTTGGTGGTGTATTGAAACTGAACAAATCGGGACATTCGGTTGCTGTGACGAATGTCAAACTTAACAACGATGTTCTGGTAGCCCACGGTGCTCGTGGAGAACCTCACACCGTTTACGCCGCTGTTCTGTCCCTGCTGCGCCCAAGGCGAAAGATCCAGGGCCGCGTTATCAAAGTCGGCGGCGGGGTCGCTGCTGCCGCCATCGGCGGTGCCGGAGCGGTAAGCGATATTTGGCGTTCCGAGCTTGATGATGGTGCCCGTCCCGATGTTGGTGCTCAGCGTTCCGATTGTCGGGGAACCGGCGTTGCCGTTTGGGGTATTAAAGTTCCATTGGGTTATAATCTGTCCGGTCGCCGCACCGGCGAGCAGGACGAGCGCCGAAGCGGCGCGAACAATGAGCTTACGAGTATTTTTCATGGTGATCTCTTCCTTAACAGAATCTAATTGTGTTTGAATCCGCGCGTGGCGACTAGACGGGCTCTCCTCGCTGGAGAGCCTAAAAGTCTAATCCGCCCTGGGTCAACCAGCCGCCAAAGACCTTACCTTCAAGTTCATCGTACTTGATAGTCGTAATTCCGTTCATCATCGCGTTGATAGCGTTAAACTGCCCGTCGCGTGTGGAATCCGTGAACGTAGAAACATGACCGTCGGCGAATGCTAAGTTGCCATTGACGCGATCATGACCGAAAAGTCCGCCAACCTTGGAGCTCTTGCCGTGTACCGGGCCCCAGCGGTTGTACGACTGCCTCCCCCACACACGCCCGCGGCCCGGAATCACCGCCTGCGTTGGCCCGTCGGTAAGCGACTTCGCGCCTGGAATTCTTTCGCCGCGATAAATAACATATTCGGTCTGCTCGTTCATCCAAACCGCCCCATCGCCGAAAAGAGGCACCATCGAGGTGGGGGCCTTCGAAAGAGATTTTTCATTCAGCGGTCCGATCACGCTTGCGATGTCTTCAACTTCCACTGCGATGTTCGGATCGGTGCTCTTCATGGCCGTGTAAGCCATGTACCACGACTGGCAATAGTTTGTGTTGAAACCTTCGTCGATCAACGAGTCCACCTCGGCGGAGCTAAACGTCCGATAGACCGGGCCATCGAGGCGCTCTGGGGCAAGCCGATTGCTCGCCTTCGCAGGACTGCTGGGGCAAAGTAACTTTCCCGGGTTCGCGTAACCGCCCAGCAGAAAATCCGCCACCCATCCCTTCTCGTTAATCGCGCCGTAGCCGCGGTTCAGGCGATTATCAAAAGGACCGGTGCAAAAGAATCCTTTCTGATCGTTCGCGTGCGTGAGCCCGGCCATCCCCAACTGACGTAAGTTGCTCATGCACTTGGTCGTGCGTCCGCTCTCCCTCGCGGCCCCGAGTGAAGGGAGCAAGATCCCAATCAAAAGCGCGATGATCGCAATTACTACCAGCAGTTCAATCAGCGTAAACCCCCGTCTCCGCGCAGCAAGCGGCGGACACCAGCAAACCCCTGAGCTCTTCCTTAAATTCACGCGTGACGAGTATGTGTTCATAAATTTTCAGCGACCGAGCAAACGGGCAGACCAGCGAATTCCGCTAAGACCCAACGTATTCCGAAGTACCTGCCGAGACGCCAGAAGCCCAGACAACGGACGAGGTTGTCAATAGCATTGCTAGTGCTGACCCTTTATCCTCTTCGACCCCATTCCCTCGAACTTGTTTCTCCCTTAATTTCCCGCGACGCCTGCACCTCGCATTGTTCAGCAGCGACGACGCTTTAAAGTTCTTCGCCAGCCCTGCCCTTATCGCCGAAGCTCGCTCCACATTCCTGCAACGTCGCACCACTCCAAGGAGGCTGACCTCCAACCGATCCCCTGTAACGTAACCCGAAACTATAGCAATTTTGCCCGCAAAAGAAAGGGTAAGATTGTTAAGGTTGCGCAAAGATACGCGCACGTGTCACGTCCAAGTAGAAGAGGCTGATCGGTACACGTAAGGGCATCCTACCATCCGTCCATGTGGCACGCGCTTTTGTTAATCCCGCCCCGCCTGGTTTGGCTCTCGCAGGATCTGGTGCAACAGCCGTTGAAATACACACCGGCCGAACGGGACTCGCTGGGCCGCTGGGCGTTGCTGATGCTCGTGCTGATTTTCATTCTACTTTTGACGGTCATCGGGATGCTGTGGGTCGTGCTCGTCCGCCGTCGGATCGGGCGAACCGGCACGCCACGGGCGGAACCCTCATTGCGCGCCGATGCGTGGGCCGAAGCGGGGCGAAGGATGCCAGTTCCCTCCAGCTTGGACGAGGACGACAGTACTGAACGAGCTGCGGGAGGGGCGGCGTTGCGGGCGGATTTGAATGCCTCGCCGGATCCCAGGCAGGTCACGCCGAATGTTTTCTCGGGACGGCGGCCAGTTGCGTTGGTCACAGGCGGGGCCCAGCGGGTGGGCCGGGCCATCTGCCTCGAACTCGCCCGCGCGGGCTGTGACATTCTATTAACTTATAATAGCAGCGAGGCGCAAGCAGAATCGCTCGTGGCGGAGCTTAAGAGCGTGGGGGCACACGGGGTATCGCATCGAGTGAACTTCCTCGATCTTGATGCGGTGGAAGTCTTCGCCGACTCGTTGCGTAAGTCGCTCCCGCGCTTGGACGTGCTTGTTCATAACGCCTCGGTCTACGCAGCGACGCCCCTCCGCGATCTAGCGACGCACGAAGCCATTCAGCAACTGAGCATCAACGCGCTCGCGCCACTGATACTTACATCACGGCTCTCGATTCTGCTGCGGCAGAGCCGCCTGCCGGGAGGGGGAGCAATCGTCGCGCTGGCTGACATCCATGCGATGGGCAGGCCGCGCCGCGGTTTCATCGCGTACTCGATGTCAAAGGCTGCGCTGGTTGAACTCGTCTATGCGGCGGCGCGCGAGCTGGCTCCCCATGTTCGCGTGAACGGCGTCGCGCCGGGGGTGGTCGCCTGGCCAGCGGACGGAGCGGATTCAACGCAAGCGGAGCAGGAGGCATATCTTAAGCGAGTTCCGTTGGGAAGGAGCGGGGTGCCGGAAGATGCCGCAAAGGCGGTCCGGTGGCTCGCGATGGAGGCCAACTATACCACCGGTCAGATCTTGCGTGTGGATGGCGGACGGTGGATTACTTAATATTAAGTTAGATAGACCGAGCATACTTGGGCGCGTCAGCAGGCCGAAATCGACCACTGATCAAAGAATGAACCCACATCCCGGCCATCGACGCCACCATCGTTGTTGACATCGGCGATGAAATCTCCATCAGTCCAAGATCCGAAAAACTCTGCCACGTCTTGGCCATCTACTCCACCGTCGCTATTGAAGTCGCTCACGCACGAGGGGCGGACGATCGAGAGCAGCTCGCGCTCTGCCAGCGCAAAGTAGGCATCGTCGGTGAGGTGATTGCGGTCAAAGCCATTCAGCTGATACCAGATGTTGGCGAGCATCTCCGGCGCATTTGTAAGTTTATCAAGCCGGATCGCGCAGGTGCGCGGGTTGGCCAGGGCGACCGCCTCGGCCCGGCTGCGATAACCCCTCAGGCCGTTCTCATCGGGCTCCGCGACCGGATGAGAGGGGGTGAGCAGAAAGTAAAGTTCATCCGCGGGCCATCCGTTCTGGGCCCATGTTCCCCGTATTTTGCTGATGATAAACTGTAAGTTGTCTTCATAGGCCGCTGCCGAACTCCCCGGTAAGAACCCGCGGGCGATCGACGCCTCAGTTTCACTCCGGTCATTCAATCCTGAGTTGATTCTTATCAAGACGGCCTTGGTCTCGCCCTGGGTAGCCCGCACGCTTGAGAAGAAGAGCGACAGCGTTTGATCGCTTGAGGCCTGAAGTGCCGCGGCGACATCACGGAGCGACTGGCTGCCGCGAGCGTAGAGCGTGTTCATCGCCGCGCCGGTCTGGCGCGTTTGGCTCTCGCATCGGACGTAGTAACCAATGAAAGGCCCGACCACGCCGCCGCTCATCGGGGCAGGGCGCAGCGAGAAGCCCCGTGTTCGCGCGGCCGAAGCAGTCAGCGAAATGCTGCCGGTTGCTACCCGGAAAGCGGATGCATCGCCAGTTCGGGTCGTCACGACCGGGCCGGTAAACACCGTGTCAAACGGGTGCGACTCGTACCGCATGAAGGGTTGAAAACTTCCCGCACCACTGCCAGAGAACAATCCGTAAGAGAAGTGAAAACGCAGCGGTCCGTTGAGCGGCAACTGGCTGTTGTCTCTAAGAAGAAAGCCCACGATGCTTCTGGTTGCAACGCTCTGCCCGCTGGGCACATACAGGTAGTTAAGCGGGACGAGTCCCGATGAAAAGCTGTTGAGATACGCATCGGCGCTCGCGGGCGCCCCGTTGTAAGCAAATCCGCCGTTCACGATGCTCGGCATGGACTCATATCCAAAGCCACTGCCCGCACCACCCCCGCTCGCTTCACCAAAGCTAACAACGCCCGTGGCATAGATGCCGTACCTTCGCTCCAAGGCTTTGTGCCACCCCTCATCCCATCCGTTGGACCGTTGCAGTTGATTGGAGTCGCCGATTCCCACCATGTCTACTCGCATTGTCTTCGCGAGGTCGAAAAAGGGCCGAACCGCGTCGCCGTTGATTACCGCTGGCTGCCCCGCCGCCGCGGCCGCCAAAAGCAGAAAGGCCAACCCAGGCAACACGAGGCTCCGCCATCCTCCGTCGCACCGCACGGGTACCGCGGCCCTACGCCCGGGGCCGGGGGTGGCAAACTTAAAAGATGGGTTGGTCATTGCAATAAGTATCCGCATCGCTGGGGCATGAGGCGGGCACTCGCCCCGAAATTCGTAGCGAAACTCAAGTCTTCTGTGCAATAAATGGTTCTCGGACCAGTTTGACTTTCTCGGGGTCGCTGGCTTGCCCGCCAGGTGCGATAGCCGTGCGCCCCAGAATCTTGAGCGATGCAGGCGAGCAGGCACGAGCCTCTGCTCGCTCGCTTGGGCGGTCGAACGAGGTGCACGAATAGGCAGAAAACTGGTAGATGTATACAATCGACGCTATTCTTCGTAGGTAACCCGAACTTCGGGGTTAGTTTCAGCACACCCGCAGTCTGACCCCCAGTCCAAACCCCGCAGTCTGACTTCACAGTTTAACATAGTTACTACTCACAACTATCCATGCCGGAACCATCATCACCCAGCTCCGAACATGGCGCATCGACTCCCCCGCCGCTTTCAATAATTGCCTTCGATGATGATGACGACTTTCGCCAATACATCCGTTCCGTGCTCGAAGCCGACGGCCACGAGTGCCGCGTTGTAGGCAGCCAAGAAGAGTTCTTTGAGAGCTGCGAACGACAACTGCCAGAGGTCGTCTTGCTTGATCTCAACATGGGCCGCGAGAGCGGCACGCAGGTACTGACGCAGATCCGCCAGCGATGGCGCAAGCTATGCGTTATCATAATTACTGGCTATCCGACGCTTGAGGGGATGCGTCAAACCTTTAAGCAAGAGGTCTTTGATTACCTCGCCAAACCCTTTTCGGTCGACGACCTGCGTAAGTGCCTGGCGCAGGCGGCCGAACAACTTAATCTTGGTCAGCGACCCCAGGACCGCCTGCGGATGGAGATCGGCCGGCAAGTCCGCCTCGCTCGAACCCAGAGGGGGTGGACGCTCAAAGAGCTATCAGAGGCGGCCGACGTAAGTGTAAGTCAGCTGAGTTCCATCGAGCGAGGGGCCCATCTGCCCAGCATCGAATCGATGGTTGCCATCGCGATTGCGATGGAGCAACGTCCCTCGGATTGGATTCAAGCGGCGGGCCTTTAACACGTTCATTCCACACACCAAGCCCCGGTGTACAAGCGCTGGCCCTTGGTTGCCCGACTTTGCACAGTGCTTTAACTAGCGTACGCTATGTTCGCCTGCTTACACCAACCGCTAGCACCAAGGCACGCAGCCCCCTCACCCCCTTTGACGCGGCGGCGTTATCCCCTAAAGCCGTCGCTGGCTCACAGGTAAGCGATATGGCTAACCCGCCTGCCGAGCGTGCGGATTTTGCCGCGTGGATTGGGAACAGCGCTGAGCGGCCCAGCTCAACCCCCGCCGGTGCCGAGCTTCCCCAGCAAGCAGGCCCCGCCCAGGGTCCAGTACCAGCACTCCTGTTCACGGCATTTGAGCCGAGCGGCGACGATCACGCCGCGGCGGTGATCACCGAACTTAAGCATCGCCATCCTAACTTAATAATCTACGCCTGGGGTGGCCCCAAGATGGAGAAAGCGGGGGCCACGATTCAGGAGCGAACCGGCGAAGACGCCGTGATGGGGCTTCCGGGCGTTGCCAAGGTACTCGAACACCTCCGCATTAACGCCAGAATCGACGCCTTTATGAAGGCGAACAAAATTACGGTGCATGTGCCGGTTGATTCACCATCTGCGAATATTTCAATCTGCGGCATCGCTAAAAAGCACGGCGCTCGGGTGGTTCACTTAGTAGCGCCGCAAATATGGGCATGGGGGCGTTGGCGGATTCATAAGCTCCGCCGCGTTACGGACATGCTTTTGTGCATTCTCCCCTTTGAGGAAGAGTTTTTTCGTAAACGCTACATCCCCGCTCGATTCATCGGTCACTTTCTCTTTGATAAACCGATCGACACCGTCGCGGCGGACGAGCGTGGCGTCGGATTTAGCGACCAAGGTGAGCCGCGTATTGCGATGATGCCCGGCTCTCGCCCTGACGAACTCAAACGCCATTTTCCCGTTCTATTACAGGCCTTCAGGGCGCTGCTTGCGAAGTACCCCCACGCGCGCGGCGTTGTCGCGGCGACCAACGATCGCGTCGCCACATACTTGCGCGCCATGGCGAGTGAAAACGGCGGTTGGCCCGATCAACTCCGCGTGGTAGTTCAGGATACCGATGCGGTTATTCGTTGGTGCCAAGTCGCCATGGTCAAGAGCGGCACCATCACCTTACAAGTCGCCAAGCAGCAGCGGCCGATGATTGTTTTCTACAAGAAGAGCAATCCGCTGATCTATCTCCTCGCACGCCTTGTGCTGGCAACCAAAGTCTTTTCGCTACCCAATATCCTCGCTAGAAAACGGATCATCCCCGAGTTCATCCCGCATTGGGGCGGCCCAGCTCCGCTTATCCGTGCCGTTGAAGATCTCGTTGATCACCCCGGAACCGCCGACCTCCAGCGATACGACCTCGCGGCGATCCTGAAACCCTACGAAAATATGAATGCCGCGTCGCTCGCGGCGGACAGCATCGAGGAATATGCGGGTTTAAGGCTTCCATCAAGCGGTTACAAGGGCAGGATCACCAGTAACGCCTAAATCTTCGCGCCCTCTCCAGCGTACGGCGCGTCAGAAAAGGGCATGAAGGCAAAGTTTTCAATTGTCACATCCAACGAGAGTGCTCCAAACACTTACCGTAAGTGCATCCGTATCCGGCCATGGCCGTACCATCTTGTGGCGTCCTGCCCCGAAGCTGTGCGCAAAGCTGGTGCGGGCGCGATGTTTGGTGTAGTGAATTGCACTCGCGGCGTCGTCAAGCATTTGGGTATCTCTTTGGTTCTCTTATTTACGAGCGTGTCATCATGATTCTCCCAGAACGAAAAACCCGCTTGGCTAAACGATCTGACGCTGACGCCCCCGCGCAAACTCACCGATCGCGAGGTTGTGTGCGGGCGGGTTTCACCATCATCGAGCTGTTAGTGGTGATCGGAATTATTTCCGTCCTCGCGGCGATTGTGCTGGTGGCGGGTGGCAAGGTGCTGGAGGGCGGTAAGCAGACTTCAACCCGCGACGTGATCCGGATATTAGATACCTCGCTTGAAGCTTATATAGCGGGGAGCGGCGGATTGCCCGCACCTTTGGTGAAGGTTAGACTTACCCGCGATGAGAACGAAGCACCGAAAATCCTGCCGGTTGCAGATGCGCGCGTTGGGGATAACCTCCCCCCGCCTGCTTCCCCCACGCCCTCTTTGGCGATGATCAATAGTGCAGGTTTATATTTCCTTCAGGCGGCGTCGGTTCCGTCGGCTAAATCACACCTTGACGCCATCCCCCCGAAGTTTCTTCAACGCCGGTCGGTCACCGGATCGCTTGACGCAGCTACTAACTTAATTTCAACGCCCATTGATGCCTGGGGCGAGCCGATCCGGTTCGTGATGCCCGGGTTTGATGGTGTGATTGGCGGCCCGCCGATGTTGGAAGTCGGAGCCGCGGTCCCCCTGGATGATCCGGGCTTTCCCGTGATAAATGCCAATGAAGTTTGGGGCATAGCCTCAATACGCCGCAACAGTTATGTGACGGGTGCCTCGCCACCCTACGCCGATGGCGACGGTGGTAAGTGCGTGGGTAAACGCCCTTACTTTTATTCCGCCGGGGAAGATCGGAACCCGGGTACGACTACCGACAACGTCTACTCCATCCAGCCGACTTATATGGTCAACTAACCAAACGGTTATGGTTAGTTACAATCTGGCGGTGAAGGTCGAGCGAGTCCCAAAGCGGCCGCTCGCTGCTGGCTGAGGCGCCCAGCTTATGATTATACTCGCGCGGCCGAGGCCTGCCGCCATTTCCTGCTCGGTCGACGCGTTGCAATGAAGGCCCGTACTGACTAAGGCTCAGACCGACTCACTCTGAAATTAAGACCATGCAGCCAGCACTGTGCAGTTCAGGTTTGTTCAGTTCGGGTCCATATCTTGCGATGAAATATAACTCCGATGCGGACGAGCTTCACCATCTCCGGAAGCTTAACACCCCACCTGCCACGCCGAGAGGAACGCCGCGATGTCGTTTCCCTCTACCTCCCCCGAACGATCAAAGTCGGCTTGCGGCAAGCCATCTTCCCAAAGTGTAAAGAAGGCTTCGACATCGCCTCCGTCTACCCCGCCTGTGTTGTCAAGATCAACGCGGCAGACCCGCGGCAGATAAGCGATAAACCCAAAGCTATTGGGAAAAGTTGAGAGAGAGAGTTGATCCATCACTCCCCATCCCGCCACGGTCGTGCCATCGTCGCTTATTCCTGAGATGCTCGCGGGCCGAAACTCGCCCAGGTCGACACCAAGATCGTCGCGCAAAACATCGGCGAATAATCGGGTCTCGCGCCCCTCAACCCACAACACCGCGTGATCGATACCTCGGCCGTTCGAGGCGATCTTCAGCACCCGACCCCCGATATTTGTTCCATCACGGTCCGCGCAGGTTGCTAACCCCCTGAACGAACCGGCAGGCTGACCAAGTGCGACGTAACCACTTTCGCGTCGCCATAAAACAGCGTACTCTGCCTGTCCTGAGCCGGTCGCCGCGCATCCGACAAGTGTCGTGCCATCGGAAGACATCCCAAATCCGCCCGATCCGGTCGAGCCGGGGACCGGACCTAAGTTCTCAAAGCCGGTCTCATGGGTCCATCGAAACATAACCGCCCCGCTTTCAGCAAAGCCCACCCCCATCATCACATTTCCATCGGCAGATACTGCGAACGGGAAAGTATTGATGCTGCCGCCCGGCAGGTCGCCCAGACTTAGCATTCCGAGGTCTGCAGTCCACCTCCACGTCTCGATGCCCGAGCTGGGCCTTCCGGCTCCCATGATGATCGACCCGTCCGCCGAAACGCACTCCGCGGTAGCCGACAAGTTGCCGCCGCTCAAATCGCCCAGAACTACGGGAAGGCCAGTCGCGTCCCAATACGCGGCGGGTTGCCCGGAACCTACAATGTTACCTACAATGTTACCTACGGCTCGCGATCCGTCGGCTGACAATGCCGAGACGGCTGAGCACCGAGTAGTCGGTGACACGGGGAGAAACACGGCTCCGCCATCGAGCGTCCAACGCACCGCGTTACCGCATTCCCTGATCCTCATTGTGCCGGCCACGACGTTGCCATCGGCGCTGACCGCCCGCATTTGACTATTGGCCCTTTCCAGAATGATGAGGGGCGATCTGCTTTGGGCGGCTCCACTCTGCGCGATCGCGGCGAGTAGGATCGACAAGGCCCCACCGAAGGCGCCGCCGCTCCGAGCAAGTCGGCTACCAACCCACGCATCATGAGCCGCGTTAATTTGAAAGTGCGACTGTAAAGTGTGCGTCATGATAAAAACCTTTTCAAAACCAGCCAGTTCCATTGCGAACCGAATTACGGTCGTCGCTCGCATCAATGTAAGAATATACATTATTGCGCCATAGAGATGTAGGCCTCCGCTTCCCTCGAGATAAGGGACGCCGTTCTTGAAACTTTCCGCCATGTCCAAGGCCCCGGCCTGTTAAAATACGCGGGTGAGCGCCCTTTGGTCCAAAAAGCCGAGATAATCCCCCTCCGCAGTAGCCACCGGAAGCAAACATCGCTGTATCAATGTACCGTAGCGGCCGCCGTTGTGTTGCTCATTCCTCAGGTTTTCGTCGCAGTTGCCTCCAACTATCGCCAAGACGAAGCGGGTGCTGCATCAGCATGGGATAGCATCTTCAAACGCCCTCTCGGCCACGCCTTCACGCCCTGCCCCCACGCCTCTCCTGCGCTATTATTGCGGCAGATGACCCAAGACGAAATTTTTACCAAAATACGCGGCGTACTCGTTGACGCCCTCGCGGTCGATGGCGACGACGTGACCAGAAAGTCGGTGCTCACCGCCGATCTCGGTGCGGAGTCGATCGACTTCCTTGATATCGTATTCAAACTAGAACAAGTCTTTGCGATCAAGATTCCTCAGGGCGAGCTCTTCCCCGAGAATCTCGCGCAGGATCCTCGATATGTTCAGAGCGGAAAGCTCACCCCTGAAGGCCTGACGCTCCTGAAAGGCCGGCTGCCGCACGTGGATTTTTCCTCCTTCGAGGCGGACCCGGTTCTGAAGAAAGTTGGATCGCTGTTTACCGTCGAGACGCTCATCAAGTTCGTTGAGTTTAAACTAGCTAAGAAGTAGTTTGATCCGCGGTGGTTCAACTTGCCGCCATGAGAGGTCGGCGTATCAAACCGGCTTGTTCGTTCAAAGGGCTTTCCATGCGTTGGATGTGGGTCGATCGCATTATTGAGTTGGTTCCCCGCGAGCGACTCGTGGCCATCAAGAACATCTCGATGGCAGAGGAATACGTCCACGACCACTTCATCGCTACGCCCGTTTCTCCGGCGTTGCCGGTGATGCCCTCCTGTTTCATCCTAGAAGGGATGGCCCAGTCTGCGGGAATACTGGTCGGCCACGCTAACGGTTTTAGCGAGAAGGTGATCCTCGCCAAAATCAATAAAGCGGAGTTTCATTACGATGCGGTCCCCGGCTACACGCTCCGCTACACCGCATTAATTAAATATTTAGATCCCGCCGGTGCCAGCACGACCGGGAGAGTCGAGTTGATCGATCCTTCCACCGGCGAGAGTCAGGAGATCGGCACGATCGACCTGATGTTCAGCCATGTTGATAATAACATGGCGGGAACAGCATTCCCCAAGGAAAACTTCGTCTTTTCCGATTCGTTCAAAACGTTGCTTCGCACAAGCGGCATTTCGTAGTTACGTCTGCCCGCCGCGCGCAGTGCCCGGCTGGGCACCCTTCCCATCCAGATCAGGTGGCGGTAGCACCACCTCCTCAATGATCGTCCGCCGC
>CAYVFW010000077.1:0-13525 GCA_964450325.1 uncultured Phycisphaeraceae bacterium
CGGGTCGAAGTTAAGTATTGTTGGGGTGATTTGGTGGTTGGGCGCCTGGAACCTAGCCCGAATACTTCATAATAAAATCATCGCGCCCCAAAGGGCGGAAGCCTGAGTGCCTATGGAGTAGAGGGTTACGACACCATTTGCTTATAAAGCCAATGGCTCCGCGTTATGGCAGACGGTATTAACGTTCCCACGTGTGCTTACATTCGTTTTTTGGCATTCGGCAGGCAGCCGGTCATCGCCGACTTTAGTGGCGGGCAGATCTCCTGCGACGGTGGGGCTTTGTTGCCGCGGACGATGCTCTCCACGCCGCAGGAACTCCTGGGCCAAAATATTTAGCCCGCCAGTGCCGCTCGCCTTGCTTCATGCTATCGGCATGGTGTTCAGCGTATAGCGCGGCTTGCCCGTGGCCACCCGCGTCTCAGCAAACACGACCGTCATCGGCTTGTGAAGCATCGCGTTCAGGGCATCGGGGTTGGCGACGCCGGGACCGATCTTGCCCTTGATGACTTCATTGCTCCCGCTCAGTTTGAACTCGAAAGTACGGCTCTTGGGCAGCACGCCCTGAAACTCGCCTGCCTTGTTTGCGAAGCCTTCAATCAAGTTTTCCTTCGCCAGCCGCGAAACCGCGCGGCGGACCTGTGCCACATCGGAGAACCCGAAACGCTTGCCGCGGGTCTCCACAGCACAGACCGCGTCACTCTCGCCCAGCAGCATGAGGAATGTCCGCGCCGCCGTGATGGCTCGGTCTTCGATTCCCGCCGCTGCTTCAGCGAGACGGTCGTCGTCCAAGTTGGTCGCTTCAAGCAGGTCCAGCGTGGCGGCTAGCGCTTCGCCTACCACGCCGCCATCGTCGATCAAGAGCGGTTCATCGCGGTGTTCCTCAAGTTCAAAGCCAAAGGAGCCAATTGCCGTGTTGGTGATGAGGAGTTGATTCTGCGCCTTGTTGGGGACTGGCCCCGTCTCCTTGAGTGGCCCCTCCATCCCGGCGGCAACCTTGGAGACCACATCTGTGAACAACTGTGTCGCCTTGGCCCCAAATTCGGCAAAGATGCCGTGACTGCCGACCACCGGTTTACCGCGGAAGGTCACACAGGCACGGGCGGGCATCCTCGTGTCGGCGGGCATCTGATCGAGGAGGGCCTTCACCGATGCGAGCCGTGATTCCAAACTCCGCTTGCCCAGAATATCGCCAGCCGAGGCCCGCTTGAGAAGCTCTTGGAGCGTTGAATATTCAGAAAGGAGAAGTTGGCGTTCGCCTCGGTTCATGGTGTAACTCCGGAGGCTGTCAGCGTCTTGAGTAGATCGGTTGCCGGCGTCTCCGCTGGGGTAAGGTCAAGCTCGACAAAGCCCTTCCACGTCATGTCGCGACGATGAGACCATACGCCGTACCAGTATGCGCTGTTCGCGACCAGAACCGAAGCGTCGCCATCGAGCAGCACAAGATACCCATCGACGTTGAAAGTCTGCTTGACCTTGGCTTGATCAAAGAGGTCGGGGTTTCGCTTCAGGACGGCGTCCTGAGAATCACCCGCCGCGATGCGGAAGAACGTCACGACATCTACATCGTTGGGCGGGCGTCCCGCAACCAGCTCGACATGCTCCAGAAAGCTCCCGTCGATCCATTGGAACCCCGTCACCAGTCCGGCGGCATGAAGCGCGGCCCGATACCGAAGCAAGCCATCGAGGATGTCACTGCGTTCCCTCGAGATGCCAAAGCGCAAGACAAAGTCGGCGAGCGCGACGCGGTAGGGTGACCGGTTCGCGGAGGTTGGCGCAACCGCGTCGATTGGGGGCAGCACGCCCGCAGGACTCCAGTTGGGAAGCGTGACGATGCTCACCGTCCGCCTTCTGCCGAGCTAGGCGTGAGCTGAACGGCGTTTGTGACGGGAGTTATCATGAGAGGCCATATTATACTCCACTGCTCTTCCCACGCCGCGTTGCGATTCGTAGAACTTGATCGTCTCTTCAGCCCGACCGGGTGGCTGTTCGTAGCCGGGAGGTCAGGCGAGTCTTCAAGTGCGACCGGCGGATTGCGTGCCCATAGCGCGCCCGACCACGATGTGGTCAACGTGCCGTTCGTGATCGCCCACACGAGCAGCCCGTCGAGCTGCGTGAAGATAGAAGGAGAGAGGGTGGTCGCCTACCAGTGTGTCGTCGCAGGGCCTCCTCCAAACCCAGGTTACTTACGTTCGAGGCCTTCGGCCTGAGGGGGCGGTGCTGGGTCAAAGGGGTCAAAGCGGTCGATACACGGTGCGAACCTTAACCCGCATATTTCATACCCTCATCGGGATTCGATGACAGAGGTTCCTCGCGCTGCCTGTTGAGGTTCTTGTCGCGTATTGATCGATTTGCGCTCTTTGAGCGCGCACCGCCCCCAATCCCCTTGCCCTGCTTTCAAATTGTTGTGGTGTTACACCGCCGCCATCAACCGCGCGGCCGCCTGTCTGAAGACCGCGTGCCATGGCCAGGCGATTGAGAGTTGCAGCACGATCCGCCGCATCGACCACGCCGCTGATCGGCGATGCACGCGGCGAGCCGTCCGACCAGCCCTTCAGGCAAGTTTGAGCGAGCGCTCCGCCTCGCGCAGCAACAACGCCCCGCCGTCTGAAGAGATCCGCCCGCCACTAAGGTCGGCGATGACCAACTGCCTGCCGAATGCTGAAAAGCGGATGGAATTAGACGCGGAAACGTGAATACAGTGTGTTATAGCGCGAAGCCCTTGGGTTTAGGAGCAAATGGTGTCGTAACCCTTTATTCTAGGAAGCACTTGGGCTTTCGCGCTTTTGGGCGAGATGATTTTGGTATGAAATATTCGGGTTAGCCAGGTGAACGGATTCACCCGAAATGGTGGGGAAAGCCACGCCATGGCCGCGAGAAGTGGGTGTTTGCCCTGCGGCGGTGATGAATCTGGCCTGACGCCAGTTTCTCGCCCGATACCCAAGGGCGTGACCCCTGCCACCCAAGTCATCTGCGGACTGTGCCAGCACAGTGCATTGCGCGAGCTTGGCCGGCTCCCCGCGTTGCCGTCAGCAAGCGTCTTGCTGTGCGAAGCTTGCCAGTTCGCGGTGTTGGATCCCCTGCCCGGCGGCGAAGAGCTCGCGGCGTACTACGCGAGCGACTACGCGAAAGAGTTCGGAGCCACCGATCCGTACAACCCAAAGTTCATTGCGGCCAAACGCGCCAAGGCGATCAATCGGATGCAGTTTCTGAATGAGCAGTTTCTTGGGATCGGCGGAGGACTGCTCGAAGTCGGCTGCGCTGAAGGTGAATTCATCGGGCTTGCGTGCGAAAAAGGGTTCGAGTGCGTTGGTATCGAGCCGGATGCGGTCCTCGCGGCACGCGCTGTTTCGAGCTCCGGCTGCCATGTCGCGGCGGCGATGTTTCCTTGTCCGCTCCCGATCGACACTTTTGATGTCGTTGCTTCGTTTCACGTCATCGAGCATGTGCCGGACCCGTGTGCATTCCTTCGCACTTGCGCTTCATATTTGCATCCCGGCGGGGTGCTATACATCGCCACGCCGGACCTTGAGAACACGAAGTACGAAGTAACTCATCATGTCTTTCGCCCTTGCCACCTGACGTATTTCTCCGCAGCGGCGTTGCGCTGCGCGATGCTCGCCTCTGGTTGCCGCGAGGCTGTGGCGATCCGCACGGACGTGTGCGGGAAGCCTGAACTCAAGGCGATTGGATGGAGGTAGTGTTGCCCCGCACAAAGGTGCCGAGCACCAGCGGGCCAGAGGTGTAAGTCTCCGTAGCGAGGCGGCTGAGTTGTTTACGGCTCCTGTTTCTGATCAGGTCGTCGAGCCCACCGGCATTCAGCTTCTGGCGGAGCAGAGAAATTGCTGAGTCGATGGCGTTGCTCTGTACCTGAGATCGGTCGTCATATATGGCTTCTTCAAGTTCAGCGCGGGAGACGGCGACGCCTGCGCGAAACGCAAGACACTTGAGGATTGTGTACTCACGTCGCGTCAGTGTCAGCGGCCGGGCGGCACGGGTCGCCGTTCGGGCTTGGGTTTCGATTTAGAGGTCGGCGATGCGGATAGTTGTGGAGGCGCGTCGGAACCTGCGGCGAACGAGTGCTTCGACCCTTGCCAAAAGCTCCTCAAACGCGAAGGGCTTGACGAGATAGTCGTCGGCGCCGGAGCGCAAGCCGCGGACGCGGTCGTCGACGCCGTCGCGGGAGAGTTACATTACGATACGAGGGGTGGAGCGTGGGAATACTGGGGCCGAGCACTTCGCCGATGGTGGAGTCCCAACGCAACTGGCCGCTCTCGACGACATGACCGATGGCGGAGCTGGTGATGGCTATCGACGGACTTGAAGTCAAGGGGTTTGAGCGGTCTGCGGCGGGCAGACCCGAGCATTATGGGACGCTTCTAGATGTATCTTTTTATCTTAACTTTACCGGAAACTCTGGTGTGAAGGGCTACCGGCTTTTTTGGGCGGAGTATGATTTTTGCTGCCGCCACTGGAATCTGCGGATTCGTTGAGTGCATGTTGCCTCATAAGGGCGGCGCAAAGAGCAGAGACAGACCATGAATTATTATTTACGTTCGTTGTTCATGTTGTGCGGAGCACTTGGCGCCAGTGTGGCTGCCCCGGTCGCTCACGCGGCCGTCGTCACCGACTTCTCGACTGGCTTTGAGGGCTGGACTTCGTCTGACTCGACTGGCCTGAGCTGGCAGTCTGCTGGCGGCAACCCGGGCGGGTTCGTCGGGTTTACCGATCTGGGCCCGGCCGACGGCGGCCAGCTCATCGCGCCCGCAGCTTACTTGGGCGATTGGTCCGCGGCGGACGGCGTTGGCTCTCTGTCACTTGACATGATCCTCTTTGACCTTGGCACTGGCGTGCCGTTCACAACGCCCACAGTTATCATTTCGGGTCCGGGCGGCTCGGCGAGCTGGTCAGGCCCGGTGCCCACGGGTACGTTCGGCTGGACCAACTTTGTTGCGTCTGTCAGCGTTGGCTCGTGGTCCGTCTCCAGCGGCGCATGGTTGGCGCTGCTTGCCAACGTAACCGAGCTGCGCGTAAATATCTCCGCCGCGACATCCACCGCCTCACCCGGCGAAGTGACCGGCGTTGACAACATTATATTGCAAGTGCCCACACCCAGTGGCGCGGCGGTGCTGGCGATTGGTGGCCTGACGATCGCCCGATCGCGCCGGCGGGGCTGAGCAGATCGGGGGCTTTTCGCCGGGCATCAGGCGAAGTTTCAGGCCGTGATGCAAACTCAGTTTGGATCCCTATCGTGAAAGTTCTCACGGAAGGCGGGTCTGCAGATCCTCAATGGTGCGGTGGAGATCCGCAGACTCGCCGGAGAGGGCGCTGACATCTGGATTTCCGGCAGAACTCTTCACCGTGACCTTGATGGGCCCACGATTGGAGACGGCCCAGAGGAAGACGATGGGCCATATAGCATGAAGGGTAAAGAGGCTGAGCCAACATGCATAATGAATGGCCTCCTGCTGGGGGTGGTTGCGCTTCTTCGTGATTATGTAGGGGGGTCAAAGCGGTGATTACGCGGTGCAGACCTCGGCAGGCTCGTGAGGGACCGGTTTTCTCGAATCTTGATGAGGGTGTGATATTTTGCGGGCTAGGGCGGTGAATCTGTATGCACGCCGCGAGCGAAGTGCCCGGCTCCAGGAGTCTTGTATGAAGTACGCTGTCATCGTCGCAACCGCGTTATCTTTCTGTTCTGTCGCTTCGGCTCAGCCCGTTAATATCGAGTTCGATTCCGGTGTGGCCGGGTGGCGCACGGTGCTTGATGGAGTGATGGGTGGGCTCTCAACGGGGCGCGTGATGCAGCCTGAAGCTGGCGTTCTGCGGTTCTCGGGTGAGTTGTCGCTGGAGAGAAATGGGGGGTTCTCGCAGATACAGACAACAGTGGCTGCGGCATCGTTGAGTGGTGCTAGCGGCATTGAAGCGCGAGTCCGTGGCGATGGCCGGACGTACCAGTTCGATGTGCGTTGCTCGGACGTACAAATGATGGCTGGGAGTTTTCAGACAGAGTTTGCCACCGTGGCGGGGGAGTGGGTGACGCTCCGGCTGCCTTTCGACCAGTTCCGTCTCTACAGCTTTGGTCGGCTTGTTCCCAACGCTCCCAAGCTCACCCCAGCGCGCGTTGAGTCAGTTGGAGTGACGCTGTCGGACAAGAAAACGGGGCCCTTTCAGTTGGATGTTGATTTCATTCGGGCGATGATCCCCGAGGGACAAGCACCCGCGTCCGGCACGGACTTAGCGAGTGTTGCGAGGAGCGCGGAACTTACAACCTTTCTCTCGCTCGTCGAAGTGTCTGGGCTTCAACTACCCGCCGATAGTCGCGTCACGATTTTCGCTCCGACCAACAAGGCCTTCGCGGCGATTCCCGCCGAGACCGTAAAGTTCCTGACAAGCGAGGAGGGGCGTGCAAAGTTGGTCGCGATTCTCAAGCATCACGTCCTGCCGATGGCTATCGATTCGGGTTCGCTCCTGCAACGCCGCGGCGTGGTTGCGCTTTCGGGCCAGAACCTCGCGATAGACGGAGAAAGCCTGACCATTGCTGGCGCATCGTTTTTGAAGACGGACGTTGCATTTGACAGCGGCATCGTGTATGTAGTTGATCGAGTCATGATGCCGGAAACTCGCTCGATCGCCGAGATTGTAAGTCAAGAGCCACGGCTCGCTGCACTTCTCAAGGCGGTCACGGCGGCGGGCCTTGTAACACAGTTGAGTGGTGAAAACGGAGGGCCGTGGACCTTGTTGGCCCCTTCAAACGAAGCGTTCGATGCTTTGGGGGAAGAGGCGATCAAGTCGCTTCTTGCGGACTCTTCACAACTTGCAAATGTCCTGAGTGGGCACGTGATCCCCAGCCGCATCCGGCGCGGCGACATGATTGCTCAACGATCTGCGCGAACGCTGCTCGGCCGCGAAGCGGTCTCTTTCTCGCTCGTTGATGGGAAAATCGTGGTGGCTGGTGCTGCAATCATTACGGCTGATATTGAGGCCTCCAACGGTGTCATTCATATTATTGATCGGGTGATTGTCCCTGGTCCGGCTGCTGCCCGCGTCGTGTCTGTGGATGGGATGAAAGCCGTTTCTGGGCTGGTGGAACTGGCGATCGAGCGAGGTGTGCCATTCTTTAATGATGGCAAGCCGGCAGCATGCGCCGCGATTTACGAGATGACGATCGTCGCGATTATTGATCTGGCACCCGGCGCGGTTGGAAACGACTCTGTTGAGCGTCTGCGGCTGGCTCTGGCGGAGGGCCAAACCGAAAATGACGGTGCGAAGAAGGCGTGGATCTTTCGACGTGCGATGGATCGCGTGTACCAAGATGTGAGCCTTACGAGTTCGCGTTGATTCTCTGGGAAGTTGCGCTTTCAAGCGGAACAATTCCAAGTTCGCGGTCAAGCATAAGTCGCTCAGCACGCCTTGAGGACTAAAAGAGATTTCTTTGTCCACTGTTTGCCGGTCTTATCAAATTGTTGTTCTAGCCGTCCTAGCGCTTGCCGCGGGGTGATCTGTTGAGCTTGGGCGGGCTGATGATCGCGCGCCAGCGGCCATGGATGTTTGGTTCCAACTGTTGATTTTTTAAACATCGATGTTGCGGGGCCTTTGGCGGGGCCGATTGTTGGTTTCCTTGGCTTTAGTCCGCGACGTTCCGAATGCTGCAAAAACGAAAACCCCCGAGTCTTGCGACCCGGGGGTTTATCAAATAGCGGGGCTAGGATTTGAACCTAGGACCTTCGGGTTATGAGCCCGACGAGCTACCGGGCTGCTCCACCCCGCAGTCTGGGTGCCCTTTTACTTACGTTTTATCGCAAGCGGTTGGGGGTAAATGATAGGCTTTGACCTTTTAGACGTCAAGAGGTTGCCGCGGGGGCCTCTGGTGTGACTGTTTGGTAACATATTGGATTGTGATTGTATTTTGATTGTTAATGTATTGATCCTTCGGCAACCTTGCTCGGTATGGGTTGAGAGATGGATGAACGAGACTGGGCGTCGATGCGTACGTACAGTTCTGTACAGTGGTACTTTGGTCGATCGCGTATTCTGACATGAGCTCTTCCAAGAATCAAAACTCGCCTTTACTGTCTCATGATGGGGGTGGGGGAGGAGCATCTTCTGAGGAACCGGGCGTTGGTGGTGGCGTGATCGGCAAAGTAAGTGCCAAGGAGCGGATTTTGGACGCGGCGGCCGAGCTGTTTTATGCCGGGGGAATTAACTCGACGGGGGTGGATGCGATCGTGGCTCGGTCGGGGGTTGCGAAGATGACCTTATATAAGCATTTCGAGAGCAAGGATCTGCTTGTCGCTGCTTGGCTGCGGCGGAGCAGCCAGTTGTGGCGTGGGAACCTGGAGGGATCTTTGGACGCGATATCGCAGAATCCTAGGGAGAAACTGGATCATGTGTTCGACGTCTTGGGCAAGTGGTTTGGGCGTGCCGACTTTCGCGGCTGTGCCTTTATTAACTGCTTGGCGGAGCTTTCGGATCCGGCGCATCCGGCGCGGGTCGTGGCGGCGGAACACCGAAAGCTGGTGCGGGCGTACCTCTCCAGGCTTGCGTGGGAGGCGGGATTCAAGGAATATGTTATGTTAGGTGAGGTGCTGGGCATGTTGGCCGACGGCGCGACGGTGGCGGCCTTGGCAGAACGCAGCCCCGACGCGGCTAAGAATGCGGCAGCGGTCGCGGCGACGATCCTGCGAAGTGCGCGGTAGCGTCCCGGCTTATTCTCAGAAATCTGGTGGAGGCGGTGAACACGCTCCACCTGTGAAAAGTATACAGACTTGTCTGTATTGTAAGATCGACAGACGTCTGACTTGGATAGCCGGAGTGCTCTGGCGGTTGCGCGAAAGTGCAACGATTCTTCGAGTCTGACTAATGTGACTTCCTGCGTTTAAAAGGAACAAGACCATGCCTCGCTTTGCAGCCTTAGATGTAAATTCCGCCCCGCAAGCGTCCAAAACAATTTTGGAAGGGCCGTTGAAGGGAAAGCATTTCAACTTATTCAAGGGACTGGCGAATAGTCCCGCGGCACTTGAGAGTTATGTTGCGTTTTCTGGTGCACTGGCCAAGGGTGGGCTGAGCGGGGCTGAGCGTGAGTTGATCGCGTTGGCGGTCGCGGAAGCGAACAACTGCGGGTATTGTGCGGCGGCGCACACGGCGATTGGGAAGGGCGCGGGATTAAGTGAGGCGCAAACCATCGAAGCTCGGCGCGGCGGGGCGAGCGAGGCCAAGCACGCGGCACTTATTAAGTTCACACTGGCTCTGCACGAGAAGCGCGGATTTGTCAGCGATAGTGATCTCGCCGCGTTCAAGCAGGTGGGGTACACGGATGGGCACGCCACGGAGGTGATCGGGAACTACGCTCTGAATGTGTTTACAAACTACTTTAATCACGCCAATGAAACGGTGTTGGATTTCCCCGCCATCAGCAAGATATAAGATTATCTTGAGGGGATGTCGATTGGGGCAGAGTGGGAAGAATCAGAATTGCATTGAACGCATGGGGGTAAGGCACTACCAAGTGCTTTGCCCCAGTTTTTTTGGTATTCCGGGAGCCATCCTGATGCGAGGCGTGGTCAGGGTGAGGCGGTGGAGTGCGGGCTTGGGATCAGGCTGGGTTTGATAGAGCTGGGTTCGATCAGGACTGGTTTGATTGGGCTGGTTTGATTGGGCTGGTTTGATTGGGCTGGTTTAGTTGGGCTGGTTTAGTTGGACTGGTTCGATTGGGCTGGTTTGATTGGCGAGGGCGGCCACGGCCTGCGGTCAAAGGGCGGATGGTGGGGAGGCTCACTGGCGCGGAGGGGAGTTGCGTCCCTACTCTCGCTAGCGCATGGCCAAACTTCATATCGCCATTTATCCCGGGTCGTTTGATCCGATTACGTACGGTCACCTCGACGTCATTTCGAGGGCGAGGAGGCTGTTTGATACGATGATCGTGGCGGTTGGACGTAATCCGGGTAAGGATCCGTTGTTCACCGCAGACGAGCGGGTGGAGATGGTGACCACGCTTATAGGCGAGATGGTGAAACTCGAACCCAGCGAGGCGCCTGTGAAGGTTCAGGCATTCTCGGGGCTTACGGTTGACTTTGCCAAGGCCAACGACGCATCGGTGCTGGTCCGCGGCGTTCGCAACCTATCTGACTTACAATATGAAGTGCAGCAGGCGGTAACGAACCGCGAGGTGGCGGGTCTGGAGACGGCGTTCATTGTTGCGGGCCATAGTTTTGCATATACCAGTTCGAGTTTGATCCGGCAGATCGCGGCGATGGGAGAGGATTTAAATAAACTGAGCGCGATGGTTCCGCCGCTGGTTATTGAGAAGCTTCGCGAGAAGAAAGCGGAGCGTCATCCTGTATTGATGAGGCTTCTTGAGCCGACGGACGAGGGCTAAGCGGTGTTGGTCGGGCCTCGTTTAAGCGGGGCGGCAGGGGGTGGTCGCGTGTTTTGATGCTCGAAGCGTTGTGATGCCGATGATAAGTATCGCTAGCCCCACTTAACAGTACCAGTGACGCAAACTCCGCCGATATCCGAGACATTGGCAGCTGCGGCGACGCGGAGCGACGCTACTTGGGCTGTGGAGATAGTGGAGGAGGCGCGGGAGGCGTACAGAGAAATAGTTATGACCGACTTGTCCAGCGTGTGCGAGGTGCGATTGAACGCGCCGATCTCTACGTGGTTCGGGGTTGGCGGCACGGCGGATCGCCTGGCGCTACCGATTACGATCGGGCAGGTGAAAGAGTGTGTGGTTTCGGACGCGAGCCTGCGGGTGTTGGGAGATGGGGCGAACCTATTGGTGAACGATGGGGGCGTGCGCGAGTTGGTGGTGTCGCTCGCTGGGCTGAATAATGTTACGATGGATGCAGCGAGCGGGGTGGTGACTGTGGGTGCGGGGGTAAACCTGCCCAGGCTTATTACTATGACGGTGCGGGAGGGGCTGGGCGGTCTTGAGAGTCTGGGGGGGATTCCCGCTTCGGTTGGCGGCGCGCTGGTGATGAATGCGGGTGGAGCTTTCGGAGAGATTTCATCTGTAGTGGAGCGGGTGTATGTGATGGGGCGCGGGGGTGAGGAGCGAACGCTAGAGCGGACTGAAATCGCTTTCTCTTACCGCCATAGCGGACTGAATGATTATATTATATTAGGGGCACAGCTGCGTTTGGTTCCCTCGGACCCAGCGGCGCTGCGCGAGCGGCTGAAGGAAGTGATGGCGTATAAGAAGAACAGCCAGCCGATGGCGGAGAACTCGGCGGGGTGTTGTTTCAAGAATCTCACGCTATCGATTGAAGACGCGGAGTTTGGCCCCGCTGGCGCGAGGGTGAGCGCAGGGAGATTGATTGATCGGGCCGGGTGCAAGGGTCTGCGGATCGGGTCGGCGGAGGTGAGCCACGTGCATGGAAACTTCTTAACAGCGGATAAGGGCGGGCGGGCGAGCGATGTCATCGCGCTCATCGAGGAAGTTAGTCGGCGGGTAGAGGGGAAGTTTGGGGTGACACTTACGCCGGAGGTAGTGGTGTGGGGGTAGCGGAAGTATGACCTAATTAGCTTGTTCGCTTAGATGTCCGGACCTAAAGAACCATCACCCCCGCCGCGGCCAACGCCGCCGTCGACGAGCCCGGCCCCGCTGTTTAGCGAGGAGGAGGATGGTTCGGCGATGCGGGGCAGTGCGGTTGAGGCATCGTTTGCCAGCATGGGAATCCCGCTGTACATCGGGCGGTACCATATTAAGCGAATTATCGGGCATGGTGGGATGGGCGCGGTGTACGAGGCAATGCAGGAGCAGCCTCGGCGGGTGGTAGCGTTAAAAGTCATGCGGACGGGGGCCGCGAGTCGGTCGGCGCTGCGGCGGTTTCTGTACGAATCACAGTTGCTCGCAAGGCTGAAGCATCCGGGGATTGCTCAGGTTTACGAGGCGGGCACGCACGTTGAAAACGGCGTTCGAGTGCCTTACTTCGCGATGGAGTATATCGCGGGCGCGCGATCTTTGACTGAGTTCGCCGAGCAGCGTGACCTTTCCACGGACCAGCGGGTGGAACTGTTTATGAAGGTGTGTGATGCGGTGCATCACGGGCATCAGAAGGGGATCGTTCACCGCGATCTTAAGCCACTTAATATCCTGGTTGATTCGGAGGGGCGGCCTAAAATAATCGACTTTGGTGTAGCGAGGGCGACCGATTCGGACATGGCGGTGACGACGCAGCAGACTGATGTAGGATCTCTGATAGGCACGCTGCAGTACATGAGCCCTGAGCAAGTTGCGGCGGACCCTCACGATATCGACACGCGGAGCGATGTCTACGCGATGGGGATTATTTTATTTGAGCTGGTATGCCGTACATTACCTTACGACTGCACCAAGTGCTCGGTGCCGGAGGCCATCCGGGTGGTGCGTGAGCAGAGCCCGGCTCGGCCCAGTGCGGTGAGCGCGTTTGTGAAGCGCGACCTGGAAGTAATTATACTAAAGGCGATGGAGAAGGACCGGGACCGGCGGTACCGCTCCGCGGCGGATCTGGCGGATGATCTGAAGCGGTATCTTACAGCAGAACCGGTGAGTGCGCGGCCTGCGAGCATCGCGCATCAACTTAAATTATTTACCAAACGTAACCGGACGGTTGTGGTGGCGGCGGGGGTGGTCTTCGCCGCGTTGATGGCGGCGACGCTGGTCAGCGCGGCACTGGCCTTCAAGGCGGGCCGCGACAACGCCAAGCTGAAGCGATTTACGCAGTTTACCAGTGTTGCGCTGGGCGCGGGGGAGGAAGCAGAGACTAAGGATGGGGCGGGGGGGCTTTCGCTGGAGCAGGCCGCGGGTTTAGTTTCGACGACGTTCAGCGACTCGCCGGTTGCGGAGGCCAGAGTGCGGCTCACTCTGGCGCGGGCGCACGCGGACCGTAAGCAATGGGGCCCCTCTGCGGAGCAAGCGGCACTGGCGCTGGCGGCGGTTACGCGGCCCGGGAGCGGCGACGCAGCGGAGAGGGTGAGGGTGGAGGCGGCAGGAGCGTTAGCGTTCGCCCAGATCAATAACGGTCGCAGCGACGAGGCAGCTGCGGTACTAGAACCATTTCTTCGCGACTGGAAGCTCTTAGGGAATGATCAACTTGGGCAGACCATCGGGCTATTGGATCTGATGGTGCTGGCGAGGGCAACAAAGGAGGATTGGCAAGCAGCGCGAAGCGCGGCGGCAGAGCGGCTGGAAGCAGGTCTGCGTTTGCACGGCAATAGACGGTCGTTGCTCGTGCGGCCGCTGCATAACTTATCTTTGATTGAGGGGCGAGCGGGGCAACTGCGTGAGGCGAGGGATCATTTTGATCAGGCGGAGCAGATAAGCGCTTCAAACCGACTTGCGAGGGTGGATGATTATCGGGGGCCAAGAGACGCCGCGACGGCGTGGCTTTGGCCGGAGAATGCGAGTATCGGGGCGCCGGCGGCGCGCGTCATTTCCGAACTTAATGTCGAAGTTCCGGCGGATTACTCGCCCCCGGCGTACGAGATGGAGTCGGTGGCGCGAGCTGTGCGAGAAGCACTTCGCGCGGGGCCGCGTGCGGGGGGC
>CAYVFW010000078.1:0-13471 GCA_964450325.1 uncultured Phycisphaeraceae bacterium
CTCAACATCACCAGGAATCTTCATTCATAACAATAGGTTTCCCCTTCCCAGTGCGCTAGCTCCACAGTGCCGCGGCTCTCCCCGTGCCACCGGCGGCACGCCACGACTTCTGGAAGCCGCGCCCTCGCTCAAACTTGTCGAAAGGCTAGCCGCGTGCACCACTGATCCACGCCTGGTCGGCGCGGCAAATTCTGCTGCAACTCAAAGGGCTCAAATCGATCGTTACGCGGCACAAAACTCAGCAGGCAACGTAAGGAACCTATTTCCTTGAATCCCGATGAGGGTATAAAATGTGCGGCCAAAAGCACAATGCCCTGAGCACGTGGCTTACGCAGGGCATCGTCGTGTCTGAGATGTTTACATTACCTTCGCGGGACAAGCGATGTTAGTTAAAGTCGCCGATGACTACCGGCCCGCCTAAGGGACGAATCTTCACGCGCTTGTTGAAAAGGCCGATGTCGGGATACCGGCCCGCATTCACATTCACGATCGCGCAGTCGCCCCCGGCGGAGTTGAGGACACCAAAGAAGACGCCGGGAGAACTTATGGAAGGAACATAAATGATCGGTGCGGGCAAGGACCCAGCGGAGCCGCCCATCGAGATAGAACTGATGGCATCGCCCGCAAAGCCGCTCCCGCTGGTCCAGTTAACATTATGCAGATTGGAGATTCTCCTCGTAAGCCCGGTTCCCACGAGCTCCAGGTACGAGTTACGATAAGTATCGTCCTTGTAGAGACGTGCGGAAGTACCTGCGGGCAAGTTCCACACCACACTAGAGGCCTGATCGTGGAAGCCGTCTTCAAGGTCGAACGATTCATCATCAAGCGAAGCAAAGTTAGACCAATCTTCACGCAGGCGGTCGAGCCCATCGAACACGAAACTGCGGCCCTGATAGTTCGCGTCGGAATATAACTCAACATAGGCGGTGCAAGGGCCGCCGATACCCGTGTTGTTCAGCGCGAAGTGGCGGAACTCGCTCATGCCGATCCAACTGCCATTGGGCACATCCTGACCGTGGGTAGTAGCGTACAACATAAGTTCACCACTGGGTGAAACCCACGCGCCGCCGCCGGCGGCGAAATTACCGTTGCTCCCGGTCTGTGCAGTAAGGTCGCCGCAGTATAACTGCGTGGTGCGAACTTCTTGTATGAAGACCTGCTGAATGCCCACACCGAACGTTAAGCGGTAGAGCACTGCACGGTCCTCACCGAGGGGGACCGGCGAGGCGTTGCTGGTGTTGTGCATGCCGATCATAAAGATCCGACCATCGGACTGCTTGATAAGGCTTAGCGACTGGTGCGCTGCTTGAAGGCCGCCCACCGGCCAGTTACCGATGACTTCGCTCTCATCCATCGAGTCGTACAGCGCGAGCGTGGTGATGTCGTTGGGCTGGGATAAAAAGAAACGGATGGTTTCGTTGCTGCCCCAGGTTAACACCATGAAGTACCGACCATCATCCAGTTGAGTCAGGCCGCAGACACCGATATCGTGGCTGGCATTGAAGTTGTAAGCCATGCGCACGGGGTTGCGCGGATTGCTTATGTCAAAGAATGCGATGCGCCCGGTCGTTCCGCCCGAGGTGGGCCCTTCGAGAGGGACCGCCAAGATGTTGCCGCAGATCTGCATGCCACCGGGATGATCGTAATCCGTAAAGCGATAACTTCCGATGACGCGGTCCGCGGGGTGGGGCGCGGTACCGCTGGTGGGCGGCCCGGCCAGCCGGTTGCTGCGCATACGGTCTTGAATACTTAAGTCACGTGTGGCCAACTCGACCACCGCGATTTCACCGTCATCGCCCGCCATAAGGCCGGTGGTATTGCTGATTGAGATGTAGAAGATCGGTACGCGCGGGTTGGGGTGACGCACGATTCCCTGAATGTGGTCGGTAGGCACCGGCACCTGCGAGACCAGGGGCGCGATGTTGATACCCATCCATTCGCCATGATGCTTGAGGTTCCCAAAGCTGGCCTCAACATTGAGCACGGTGGGCACGGTGGGCACGCTCTGGGCGCTCACCGTAAGCGAGAATAGACTTACGATCGAGGCGAGGGTGGTCGCCAGTGCCGGGCGGCATGTACGGCCTGTGCGGCACGCGCGTGCGAGGTTTGTTGTGATGTGTGTGGATGTTTTCATTGAGGTTGCTCCGTGTGTGTGGATCTGTGCGGGTGGTGGGTACCGTTCTATTACGTTATGCTGCGTGCTGCTTACTGCAGACCAACCAGAACAAGCACCATGCCCTTGCCTTTGTCCAGGCTCGACATCGCCTTGCCCAGGATCGCACCGTTGCCCCGTCCCGCATCGGCCCGCATGGCGTGCCCGGGTGTTGCCGAGGTTGTAAGCAGATCACCCGCGGTAATCGCACCGCCCGCATCGGCATCAACATAACACCAGACGCGCCCGACATTGGCGATGGGGTGTTCACCATCGGCCACCGTGCCGGTCTGGGTAAGTGTAAGCCCGGGCTTAATACCGTTGGCACCACTTACGATACCCGCCACGGCACGATCGTACGCGATGGTGCTTACTTTCAGGGTTCCCACCGATTTCTCGTCGATGCTTACAACCATACCGGGCTTGACCGCTTCACCATCTAAGGGTGTTACGTTGTAGGGCTCGGCGATATCAGAGCCCCCATTGATCTGGAGGGTGTTGGTGGTCACGCGGCCATCGACGATAACCTGGGTGGTATCGGTCTGACCATTATCAAACCGGAAGACGCGGCCAGCATCAACCGTCAGGTTCATATCGCTGGAAGTTACGTTCACCTCACCGGCGGCGCCGATGGTGAAGACGCGGGTGCCGTCGGATGATACGCGGATGCGTGAATCGCTGCTCGAACTGCCGCGCACGTGCAGGGCAACATCCGGATCGGTGACCCCGATCCCAACATAACCGGCATCGCGGATGAACACCCCCTTGAGCGGCGATTGGCTGTTGGCAAACCGTAAGGTTGAACTATCAAAACTTACGTTCCATCTGGGGCTGTTACGATCGCGCAGTTGGAAGAGATCACCGGTGGTGCGCAGCGAGTTGATCGTAAGCGGGAAGAGAGCCGACGTAGTACCGATGCTTATCTTGGCGTTCTCGGGCGAGAAGGTCGCGGCCAGCGCACCATCATATGTAAATGGGCTGTTGAGCGCGTGCAACGCGTACGGTGTGGGGCGGAGTGCCTGGCGGGGCGAGAGCACTTGGGGCACTCCGCTCTCGCCGGTGATCGTAAGTTCGAGGTGGCGCTCGGCCCCTAGGAACTGAGAAAGCCCCGCTGCACCCAAGGGGATATTCATCGTGAACAACCCATCAGGAGTTGCCGTGGTATTCAGAGTGCCGCTCGCGAGCGCAACGCCTCCGGTGGGTGCCGCGAAGATCGCCCAGCCGACCGTCACCGCACCGCTGACCGGGCTGCCCGCAGCGGTTAGCTTTCCTTGATAGATGAAGGTGCGGGCTGTCTGCGCGCTTGCAACAGATGTGAGGGATGCGGACAGGCACGCCGCAGCAACAAGGGCAGCAACCAAGCGGGTACCGCTACGACGGGTCAATACGGCTGCAAACATGGGGAACTCCTCGAAATGGGGTCATGAACGGGTAGACACCAGTGTGCCTTCCCAACCCTAATTCCGAGATTTCACAAAGCGCGTATCACGAATCTCTCCCTTCACCGCGCGGCTGGCGCATCGGCCGGATTTGTGCGCAGTTTCTCAGTCAGTTCCTGGTCCAGGGTCTCGTTGGCCGCAAAGGCGGCGTTGTGGGGTGCGGTCATCATGGCACGGGCAACATCTCTACTGGCGCGGGCGGCATTAAAGTCACGAAGCCCTGCATGCGCCAACGAGGTTACGAAGTGACTAAACGCGCTGGGGCGTGAGGGATCGCTCGCTTTTTCGCTGATAGCCGTCACAGCCAAGGCCCTCTCGAACTGGCCGGTACGCACGAGCGTTAACGCGAAGATGTCCTGAAAGTAACCAATCTCCGGTGCTGCTTGGACCGCGGCTTGCGCCAACGTTACCGCCATTTCAAGATCGGCCTGTTTGGAAACGCCCGAACGTAGCCCGTCGACGCAGAGAAAGAAAGCCCGGTTGGCAACGGTGGTCGGGACGGTCCCCTCGAGTCTTAACATCGCCTCGGCAAGGTCGAGATCGCTTTCGAGCGTCAGCACCGGCCGCTCAGCGCGCATCTCCCGGATTCTGTCATCGACAAGCAGCCGATCATCCGCGCTGGCAAAGAGTGTAAATGCTCTGCGATTGCGTGCTCGTGAGTCAAGCACACCAGCGTCGTGCCGCGTTTCGTACAAGAGTGCACCCGCGGCAGACCCCGCCACAACCATGGCATCAACGGCATTGGTGGCGATACAACGGATCTCCCCGCTTCCAACATTACGTTGGCGGCCCAGCGGCAGCACTTCACCGGTTGCGGGTCGGAAGATATTCATTGAACCATACCCATCACCGATCAAAAGCCCGTTACCGTCGGGCGCGAACGCTATCGCGGAAAGTACACCGGCGGGTATGTTGGCCTTGCAGACTTCCACACGCTTAAGACAATCCCACCCCAGCACATGACCGCCGGTATCCACCGCGTATATAACCTGCGAGCGTTCATCAAAGCAGATGGCACCTACGCGCCCGTTCATGTCCATGATCTTTATCGGGGCCGCACCGGGCGAATGTAAGTCACGAATCCATAGACTCGCATCTCCCCTGCCCACCACCTGCTGAAGGTCGTGCAGTACCTTGCCTTCGCCACTCCCGCTCGCGAGCCACCTTCCATCGGGGCTTGCCGCGAGGGCGGTCACCGGACTTTTATGCAACGTATCCACCGTTTCCACCCGCGAGAATCCATCCGCTTTGCGAACTACGAAAACCTCACCGTTCAGACCACCGGCATAGATCGCCCCACCATCGGGGGCGAACTCAAGCGTGTAGAGCACGCGATGCGGAAACTTTTCTGATGTTGTTAACACTCTCCCCGTCGCGGCGTCTAACGTAGCCACGCGGTCGACCGGTGTGGCCGCGATCATGGATCCATCCCGCGAATACGCCGCCGCGTTGACGTAAATATTAGTAAGGAATCGGGTCCACAGGAGTTCCCCTGTCTGCGTCTTAAGCTTCCGCATCGTTCCCCAGCCGCGTGTCACCATGGTCCGCGCATCGGGCGAGATTGCGAGCACAGTTCCATCAGCAATCTGAGCGGGTGTATCCGAAAGGTCGGCATTGAAGCATCGGATGCTCCCATCGGATTCGAGCAACACCAGCCGCTTTCCGTCGGGCGAGTACATGACCGCGATCGGTGGGCCGTGCGTGGGAATCCCCGTACGAACGCGGAATGATGTAAGGTCCCAGATCTCCAGCGAGCCAGAGAGACTCCCAATGGCAATCTCCGCAACCCCCGGCCGGAACGCCGCACCGCGCGCACCCGCGCGAATGTCCGCACTCCCCAAACGTTTTCCGCTGCGAAGCTCGATAAAGTCAAGGATAACCGAGCGGGGTGATATGATGACCGCGATGTCAAAGTAAGGATTAAGTTTAGTTTCAACCTGGGTTTCGCGGGGCGGCAACTCATCCACTTTGTGCCGCACGCAACGCACATCGTAAAAATCACTGCCCAGGACAGGCGCGCCGATCGACGCACGCGCCTCGGGAACAACATTTACCCACGAACTTTGCCCGGTCTGATACCCGATCAACTCACCGGTGAACACATCACGGACTTCATTACGTTCGCGAAGACCATCTCCCGACAACAGCGGACGATCATCCAGGAATCTCACCCAGTTCTTCTGGCGCTTGTACGACCGAACCATCTGCGCGGTTGTTAAGTCATACAGCTCGATATCATCGTCAAAGGTAAACGCCGCGAGATACTTAGCAGTAGCCGATGCGTGAATCGCTCGAATCTTTGAGCCGTTATTCCGGGTTACCAGCACCCGCGTAGTTAAGCCATCAAAGGAAGTCTCATAGATATCCGTGCCGGCATGGATCACACCGGTGGCCGTCACGGCCAGCCCCGCCCGTCCTTCCAACGCGGGTGCGATGATCGTCCCCCCACGGGCGAGGGACCAATGTAAGTTGTCCCACTCCCACCCCCGCAGGTGCTTGGGCGCAGCATCCAGCGAGGCGCGGGCCAGATTCGCATCCCCGCCCAGCACCGCCGCCTGCGCACCCCGGATATCCGAGATATAACCTTTACGTTCGGCCTCCTCGGCGCGCAGCGTCGCGAGGTTACGTGCATCATAAGCACGCTTGGCAAAGACCAGTGTTCCAAAGAGCCCCAACGTAAGCGCGAGCACCGCCGCGACAATCCCGGTAACCAGCCCACGGTTGCGCGCTGCGAACCGACGTAACTGGTACATCGTGGTCGCCGGACGGGCCGAGATCGGCTCTTTGCGCAAAAACCGGCGCAGATCCATGGCCAGTTCGGCCGCCGAGCTGTACCGGCGCTTTGGGTCCTTGGCCATCGCGGTCGCCACGATCGTGGCGACATCATCGTGCACCTTGGGGGCCGCGCTGCGCAGCGGCCGGGGCTCCTGCTCTTCGATGATGCGTGTGGCCTGCGCGACCATAAGCCCACGCACATCCAGCGCGGGCCTACCCGCCAGAAGTTCATACAAAATCGCCCCCAGTGCATACACATCGCTGCGCGGACCGGCCGCAGGCATTGCGGTGCCGCCGCTGGGGCGGGGCGTGATGCGGACCTGCTCGGGGCTCATATACGTCAGCGTGCCGATGAGCTGACCTTCGCCGGTGTGCCGCGTCATCGTAATATTACGATTAGAATCAATCACGCGGGCCACACCAAAGTCCAGCACCTTGGGCATTGGCCCACCGCCGTACTCTGTCCCGGACTTGGTGCCCGCTTCGCCAGACAAACCGCCCTGACCGTCGCGTGTTGGCGCCTGAGACTGTACCAGGATATTCGCCGGCTTAAGATCGCGGTGGATCACACCATGCGTGTGCGCGTGGTGAACCGCATCGCTCACGCGCGCCATCAGTTCGAGCACGATCTCGGGCTCGCGCTGTGTCTCTTTAACATAATCATCCAGCAAAGGCCCGCGCACCAGTTCCATGGCAAAGTAGGGCATGGGGCCAAGGGGGGTCACCTCCACGCCCGCTTCATACACCTGCGCGATGCAGGGGTGATGAAGCATCCCTAACACCGCGCTCTCACGCTCGAAGCGTCGCAACGCCGAGGTGCTGAAGGCGGCGCTGCGCATCACCTTTAACGCTACATGCCTCTTGGGGTTCTCCTGCCGCGCTTCATAGACAGCGCCCATTCCACCCTCGCCGATCAGCGCGACTAACTCGTACCGGCCGATTCGCGTGCCCGGTGCCATCCCCGAATGTAAATCTTCTGTGGGTACACCCGGGGGTGAGAGCACGACCGGAGAATCCAGAAAGGCGGTGCTGGTGTTAAGGTGATCAAGAGCGCGTTGCACCGCCCCGCGCACGCCGGCATCAGGACAGAGTTGCTCGATCATCCCCGCGACCTGAGAGACGGGCAGATCCGCGAGTTTGTCCAATGCCTGATTCACCAGGCGCATGTGCGTGATCTCGTCCATGATGGTGCCGCGCGAAACTCACGCCTCCATATCGATCATAAGTAACGCTCGGGCCAACTTCCACTCGCGGTTGACGGTCGGCACCGAGACGCCCAGCACCTCGGCGACCTGCTCGATCGAGAGGCCCGCGAAGTAACGTAACATCACAACTCGATACTTACGTTCGTCTACCTGCGCCAGCTTAATCAGCGCGGCGTCCAAACGTAACATATCTTCACGCGGGGCCCTCACCTCGCTCTCCAGCGCTGCGGGGTCGGCCAGGTCCAGTTGCTCGCGCACCCTCCCACCCCCGTGCTTGACCGATGCCTTGCGCCGTGCTTGATCTACCAGAATGTTCCGCATCGCCTGCGCTGCGGCAGCAAAGAAGTGCCCCCGCCCCTGCCAGCCCGGATCACTCGACCCCACCAAACGCACATATGCCTCATTGACCAGTGCTGTGGGTTCGAGCGTGTTGCCCCCCACGTTGCCCAGGCGCGATCGCGCGAGTGCTCGAAGTTCCGAATACACCAGCGGCAAAAGCGCAGCGGCCGCCTCTCCCGGGGTGTGAATGCCCGTGAGGAGCTGCGTAACCCGCGTATGAGCGTCCGAAGTATTGCTCATGGGCTCACCTAAACATTTCATGCCAAAAGCTTTACGCCCAAAAGCGCGAAAGCCCAAGTGCCTGCAGAGTAAAGCGTTACCACACTATTTGCTCATAAACCCAACGTCTCCGCGCTATGCCAGACTATATCATCGTTGCCGCGTCTGATTCCCTTCGCTCTTCGGCAGGCAGCCAGTCACCGCCGACTTTAATGGCGGGCAGAGCTCGTCCGACGGCGGGGCGTTGTTACTGCGAGAACCCGAGCGAGTGCTCAAAGTTGTCGGACCGCTCGCCGCGGGCAGAGTTAATCCGCGCGTGGTCGGTGGGGCGGGTCGTGCTGCGACTCTGAAGCGGCTGGCCACGGCACGCGGTCTACAGACAGGCAGCCGCGCGGTTTATAGCGGCTACATAACACCAGAACAATTCCTAGCAGGGCTATGGGGTAACGGGAGGGGCTCAGTCGATGGGCTCTACCAAAACGCTCAAAACGCTCGATCCGCCGCACAAACCTCACGAGTGAGCGTAAGAAACCTGTTTCCGCAAATCCCCATGAGCTTATGAAATATGCGGGGCGATCCCCTCCTCGCACCACCCCAAACTTCTCCCCCCTATAATCAACCGCAATGCCCGAAGACTTTCCCGAAGCTATCGCCTCCGCACCCATACCGCCCCGCTCGTTTAAGAAGAGCGACCCTGCGGAGATCGCAGAGTTTGCTATTGAGTCCGCTCGCCTTCTCCACGATGATAAGTGCGAGGACGTTGTCCTCTTGGATGTCCGCGCCAAAAGTATGGTCTGCGATTACATCCTCATCGGCTCGGGCACCTCTGACCGCCAGATGCGCAGCGTGTTGGACCACGTCGAGGCGATGGGCAAAGAACGCGGCTTCAGCTCCTTTCATTCAAGCACCGACGACCGCTCCACCTGGCTCCTCACAGACATGGTTGATGTCGTCATCCACCTCTTTGAGCCCAATACCCGCGCTCATTACGATCTCGAAATGCTCTGGGGCGATGCACCCCGTGTCGATTGGGAACGCCCCGACCAACGCCGCCGCGACCGCGCCGGCCTGGGCACGCCCCCATCCAGATAATCAGCATCACCCCAGCTTTAGTGACTCAACATAATTTCTTACGCAAGCCCGCCGCGAGAAGCGGGCCTGCTCTCGAAAGCTGACTTCACAAGGGCCTATGCGCTATCAGGTGCCCGTCCAACTCGCGCAACGATCCTACACCGTCCACATCGGCGATCGTCTCCTCCCACAGCTGGGCCCGCTTGCGACCGCCGCGCTCCAGCGCCAAGCTCACCGCGCTTTCCTCGTCGCCGATGCCCGCGTCCCCGCTTCCGTCGTTATCGCCGCGGCGGATTCCCTTAAATCCGTTGGCTTAACCGTCCGTTCCTGGGCTGTAAAGCCGTCGGAACATGATAAATCCTTCGCAACTCTTGAACGTATTCTCATCGAGATGGCTCGTGCCAAGCTCGACCGCGATGACTTCGCCGTCTCCCTCGGCGGCGGTATCGTCGGAGACATCACGGGCTTCGCCGCCGCCATCTATAAACGCGGCGTCGAAACCATCGCCTGCCCTACCACCCTTCTCGCCATGGTCGATGCGAGCGTGGGCGGGAAAACCGGAATTAACCTTAATACTTCCGACAACGTCACCGCCGATCTGAAAAAGAATCTTGTGGGCAGCTTTCACCAGCCCCGCCTGGTCCTGGCCGATGTCGATCTTTTACGTTCACTCCCCCCACGCATTTTCCGCAACGGCCTGGCCGAGTGCATCAAGCACGCCATCCTCGCCCGGGGGCCGCGTGCCTTGGATCCCGCCCTGATGGATTGGATGGCCACCGCCCTCCCCGCCATCCTTGCCGGCGATCCTAAATCAATCGCCGAACTCGTCGCCCGTAACGTCGCCGTCAAAGCCCACTTCGTTACGAGCGACGAACGCGAAGAAGCCCCCGACGATGTCGAAGGTCGCGCCCTACTTAACTTGGGCCACACCTTTGGCCACGCGATAGAAACCCTTCCCAATCTCTCGCCTGACAGCACGCCCACCGCCGCACCCCTCCAGCACGGCGAAGCCGTGGGGCTGGGCATGCTTGCCGCCGCGGCGTGCTCCCAGCACCTGGGCCTCTGCACTCCCTCCCTCCGCGAGCAAATCCTCCGGCTCCTGCTCGCCTGCTCGCTTCCCGTCTCCCTCCAAGGCCTGCCCCCGCTCCCCGATCTCGTGGAACGCATGTCGCACGACAAGAAAGTTCGCGGCGGCACACCTCGGCTCATCCTACCCACGACCACCCCCGATGGAACGCCCACCGGAGCATCAGTCGTGGCCGGACCCCCTGTTCAGGCCATCCAAGCCGGGCTCGAATCTATCATTTATCGGACGTAAAATCCTCTTCATGCTTCCTTTAGTCGCTCCAAGGGTGCAATGCTTCAAGGGATTGTGTAGGCGCATCCGATATGCCCAAGATAACACCCCTCCCTGGGGTACTCAGGCGAGATTGTTATGTTAGTCCCCTACATGGGTGGTCCACGCCCCCTCGCATCGCCTTTTCGTAAGTCGCTCGCCCTCCGGCACGCGTTTACTTTCTCTCTCCTTGTTCGCTCATAAGTGAATGCAAACGACTGGGGCCAAGTTCCATGCGGACCATCGCAATTATTAATCAAAAAGGTGGCTGCGGCAAGACCACCACGGCAATTAACTTGTCCGCCATGCTCGCCCGCGCTGGCAAGCGAACCCTCCTCGCGGATCTCGACAGCCAGAGCCACTGCGCTGCCGGTCTGGGAATCCCCGAATCCAAAATCGAAATGGATATTGGCGATGCCATGCTCGCCGTTGGTAACAAACCCATCGACACCGCGCGCCTGCTGTGGCGCCCCTCACATAACTTCGATCTTGCCCCCAGCCGCATGCGCCTCGCCGGCCTTGAGGCCAGCCGCGGCGGCCTTGCCAACCTTCCCGATAAAGAGCGCCGCCTCGCTCTCGCCATCGACGAAATTGCCCTCAACCACGACATCGTCTGCGTGGATTGCGCCCCCTCCATCGGGCTGCTTACTTACAACGCCCTCGTCGCCGCGGATGTTGTTCTTATCCCCGTGGAAACCAGCTTCTTCTCTCTCCAAGGCGCCACCCGCCAGGTTAATACCGTCAAGAGTCTCTCGCGCAAGCTGGGCATCAGCCGCCAGGTGTGGATCCTGCCCACTATCCACGACGAACAAAACAAAGTCGCCAGCGACCTGCTCGATGAGTTATATCGCCGCTTCGCCGAACGCGTTATCCCCGTGGTCATCCGCCGCGACACCCGCCTGCGCGAAGCCGCGAGCTTCGGCCAGTCGATCATTGATTACGCACCCGGCTGCCCCGCCTTTGAAGATTACTCTCGCCTGGCGGATTGGGTCATCCGCCACTGGTCCGTGAGCGCACAGGTAGATGCCGCCCTCTCCGAATCCTTGGCCAACCTCGACCCCCTTGCCCCCACCCAGGTAGATGAAGAGTTTCAGGATCAGGGCGATAGTTATGTCTCCGAGCAGACCGAGGGCCTGTACGCCCAGCCCGCCGCGGATGGTTATGTCACATCCTCGGCCGATGCCCAGCTCGCCGACGTAACTGCATCCCAGCCCGGCCAACGCACGCCAGCCTTCGCAGGCCTGAACCCCGCTCAGACCAACTATTCTGATGCGATTCCCCTCCGACCCGCACCCTCGCGCGTCGGCCAGTTCCAGCGGGCCACCGCTCCCGGCACCGTCGAAGTAAAGCCCGGCCATCGCGCTGAAGAAGTCGCCCGCCGCGCCACCGACTTCCTCCGTAAAGCCGCACAGGCCCGCCTCTCGCCCAACGTTCCCACCCCACCCGATGCCCAGCGACCAGCGCCGCGCGACTCCGGACGTAACCTCTTCACGGGCCAGCCCGGTCCGGGCCAGCCCGGCCAGTCCGGCCAACCCGGCACTCCCGCTCCACTTAACTCTCGCTCCGACGACGCCCGAGGCCCCGCCAAGCAGCCCACACCCGCCGAGCGTCCCGGCAATCGGCCCGTCCACGCCGCGGCTCGCCGGCTTCTCGGTGCTCAGCAGACCACACAAGGCATGCTCTTCGTGCAGCCCGCCAACAGCGGCAACGTCATGCACGTCGCCGGTACATTTAACAACTGGGACCCCACCTCCCACCCCATGCAGCGCAACGACGAGCTTGGCGTCTTCGAGTTATGCTTACGTTTGCCCCCCGGCACCTACGCCTACCGCCTCGTTACCGACGGCGTCTGGACGCCCGACCCGTACAATAATAACTGCGAAATCATTAGCGCTAACGAAACCAATAGCGTGATTGTGGTGAACCCATCTCGTAGCGATGCTCCTGTCTCCACCTCTAGCCCTGAACAAACATTAACCACAACAACTGGAGAGCCGCACCGGTGAACAGCCGCTCAGCAGCGTCCCAATCACCCCGAGTTCCGCCCGCGCGCCCGCCGCGTTCGGTGGTCGCTGAACTTCTGTCGGTCGCCGGCCTAGATCCGGCCAAGTCTGTGGGCACCGAAGACTTACAACGCGAGTACGATGAGCTTACCGACCTCTTCTTAAGCGAAGAGTCATTGCTTACTGAGCGCGACGATGCCCCGTTCCCGCCTTCCGCCTTGGACCTCGCCGACTCCCCCGACCTCACCCACCCGAACACCGCGACCAAACCCACAGCGACCCAGCCGGCCCCTGCGCGGCCCTCTGCCTATCAACCCTTCAGCAATACTGTAACTAAACCGCTCCCCAGCCCCTCCCAATCAGCATCCGGCGCACCCGGCCCGCCCGGCCAACCAACGGTCGTCCCCGCAAGTCGCTACAACCAACCCCGCGCCGGTGTAACTAATAGTAACCGCGCCCCTGCCCCAGCCCGGCCCGCGCAAGCTAATTATGTTACTACGTTTAGCCCGCCCGCGCAGCCGCGGTCAGCCGCCCCGCGCCACACCGCTCCGGCGTCGCTCAATCCTAACTTAAGCACTCGCGAGAAGCCGGTCGTCCACCCAGTCGCGCAGGCTTCCCGGGCGACTTCTCAAAGCGGCCCCGCCGCTCCGCTGCACTTGGCAGCTCGCATCGAGTGCCTCGTCGTGGGTCACTTAAGTCCGGGCGGCACCCCGCTCGTCTGTGCTTATGCCGATGCCCTGGCCATCGAGCAACCTATTACGATTCTGCACCTGCGCGCTGGTCAGCTTACGTTAGAGCTCCGCTCACTCAAGCCCGCGGCGTTGGCCTCCCTCCCTCTCAACACCGCCTCTGACCTCACTTCCCTTTTGAGCGACGCCCTCGGTCGCGCCCGTCAAGCCTCCTCCACGCTTCTCATTCACCTGGATGAAACC
>CAYVFW010000079.1:0-6914 GCA_964450325.1 uncultured Phycisphaeraceae bacterium
GTCCTGCGCACCGCAGCGGCACCAAACGTAATTCCTTCCCCCAAACTCTCCGCGATTCCAGCAACCCAAAGGCTTCAAGCCAGCACCTCCTGACAAGATCACACCTACAAAAGTCCCCAAGCTTTTACACCACACAAAAACTACTACCCACCTACTCCTACCCTTCAAACCAATGGCCAAGAAAAGCACAGCCCCACAGCCCGCCGCAAAATCCGCACGCGAGCCGAGCGCAAAGACCAGAGCAAAAGATGTGGTTACACTGAGCAAAATCAGTGGCCTCGCCAACGCTGTCACCAAGCGAGCCATCTCAGGCAAGGATCCCATGATTGAGATCCCCACCCGCGCCAAAAGTAACACGCTCTGGAACAACAAAAAGGGCATCTTGGAGATGGGCGATGCCACCGCAGAACGCGAGCTCTTCAACCTGAACCAGGCGAAGCAGTTCATGCAGACGATGCTCCACGCGAGCACAATCCAGGACCTCATCCGCGCTGAAAAAACCTCCAGCCTACGCGGCGTTTTCTACAAAGCCAAACACACCGTCGCCGGAACAAAAGAAAATACCTTCGAAGATCAGGACGAGAGCGATCCAATCCTGGAAGATCTCGAGGTCGCCCTGGGAGCGCTCCGCGAAGAGTTGCACATCTTCGCTGAAAACCGCGGCTCCATGGTCGGAAACATAACCGTAGTTGATAAAGGCGATTCCATCGACTGCCGCAGGATGGGCAGCGGGGGGTACACCATCCCCAGCATCGTCGAGCCCGACATCATGCAGTTTGCCAAGTGCGAAGCTAAGTTTGTTCTACACGTAGAAAAGGGCACGGTCTGGAATCGTTTCAACGAAGACCGATTCTGGGAGGTTAATAACTGCATCCTCACCCACGGCGCGGGCCAGCCTCCCCGCGGCGTGCGCCGACTCCTGCAACGCTTCAACCAGGAACTCAAGCTCCCCATTATCTGCGTGCTCGACTGCGACCCCTGGGGACATTACATCTACTCGGTCATCAAGCAGGGCTCAATCTCGCTCGCTTTTGAATCCTCACGTCTCGCAATCCCGGAAGCTAAGTTTCTGGGTATCCGGTCAAAGGATTACACCGCCTGCAAACTCCCAGACGCGGTAAAGATCGACCTCTCCGACAACGATATCAAGCGCGCGAAAGAAATCGCCGCCTACCCCTGGTTTGAGAAGCACCGCGGCTGGCAAAAAGAGATCGACCTCCTGCTAAGCAATGGCTTCAAGATGGAAGTGGAGGCCATGATCTCCAAGGACATTAGTTATGTTACCGAGCAGTATGTTCCCGAACGCCTCAAGGCCAAAGACTGGCTGGAATAAAACACAGTTAATCCAGCGACATCCCGACGCTGCTGACCATGCTCTGCGTCTGCTCGTCCACCGCCGCAGCATAATTATACACCCGCACCGTCTTGGGCTCGAGTGTATTGAACAACGCCGAAAGGTTGCCAATGCTGCACCAACGCGTGGGGTTCTGCTGCCACGCCATGCTCGCGATAAGCTGGTCAATCTTTCCTTCGGCAACCAGTTGTAACATATCACGGTCGTGCTGAAAGGTCTGGTTGCGGAAGGTTTCGGCCTGCTTGTTATGTTCCTCCCCGCCCTCGCGAGCGGGGTCAACTTGGGCCACCCCGTACTTGTCGCCAAACGCCAGCCCGACATGACTTAAGTCCGCAGATGCCACCAGCAGTGTCTTGCCCGGCATGGAACCGATGGTCGCCCGGAGCGCAGTTACGAAATCACTCAACGAAAGCCCTTCTCCATCGTAACTCTCGCCGTTATTCACGCTGGGGTCATGCACCAGCGCACCAAAGACCGTGGGGAAGTTCCCTGATTCGTCCTTGCCCAGCACATGCTGAATCCAGGGAATCTGAAGCTCAATGCTGTGCTCCCGCTCGTGGTCGTACCGGTTCGCGAACAGTTTCTTTGCCTTCTCGGGGCCCAGATTTGCCGACAGTGTCTCGATAAACTTAGCATCCGCCTCGCAAGTCCCGAGCGGCGATTGATAACCCTTGTTACATCCCACCACCCCCGTCCCCTCGCCAAAGTGATTGGTACCTAATATTATAACCCGGTCCGGCCGGTCCACCACCCGCAACCTGCCCCACACGCTCGCGTAGTTCATCCACCCCCGCTGATAGTCAAGGTGCGGAACCACAATGCCCTTGGGCAACGTATCTAAACTCGGGTTGGCATCCTGCTTCAGCGATTCATCAATCCAGCCATTAAACACCTCACGCAACCGACGCACCCCGATCTGCTCCCGCTCCGCATCAGTCAGCTCAACCGGCTTCTCCCGCTCCGCCTCCGGACGTTCCATCCGCACAGTGTGCTCGGCCAGCGCATCGGCGAAAGCCGCCGTCGTCGCTGGCGGCAAAACCTCTGAACCATCAAAGTCCGCATGAAGTTTTGTTACTAACCCCTCATAAGTCGGCCCAAACAACAACCCCGCATCGTCCAACTGACCAATAAGATACTCAAGCGGCGTCCGAGTCAGCCCGTTCCCAACAGCCCCCACGATCTCATCCACCGATTTATTACCATCCATCAAAGGCAGCACCGGCTGAAAGGCCGGCGAAGTGAACACCGCCTTCTCCGAGATTTGCCTTACATCCGCCAAACCCATGGCAGTCTGCTCGCCGATTCGCGCTGCAAATCCGCGGACAGGCCTGAGCTTGGGTCGCTGATGGTGAGCCGCGGCGGGGTTAAAACTCGACGCCGGACCTTGAGGAGCATTCTGTGTCATGGGTCAGGAGTTTAGGTTCCGAATTCCCCTTGGCAACCGGCTTCACCCCCGGCTCTGAGGGGAGCAAATCTACCCCAAGTTGTTTCATTCGCCCCTCTAAGGGGTCTTTTGGCAGATAACAGGGTGAGGCGTGTCGATAGGCCCCCTGGGCGAAGGCCCAACTTTTCCCGGTCGGGGGGTTCGCCAGCACAAGGGTGTGAGTGACCAACAACGGAGTTTCATAAAGATGCCACGCGCGGCTTATCCTAAAAATGAAGATGCCCGCCTCTGTGCGTTGCGAGCCTGCTCCCTGCTCGACACTCCCGCAGAGCCAGGCTTTGACGAGTTAACCGCCTTCGCGGCGTCGCTCCTGCGCACGCCGATGGCACTGATCTCGTTGGTTGATGGGGAACGTCAGTGGCTTAAGTCATCAGTAGGGCTGGACATCTCTGAAACCCATCGCGACGCGGCCATTTGCGCTCACGCGATTCTCCAAGATCAGCCTCTCGTAATTTGTGATACCCTGCTGGACCTTCGCACGGCGGATAACCCGCTAGTGCTTGGGTCTCCTCAGCTGCGCGCTTATGCTGGCGTGCAGTTACGCACCCAAGAGGGATTCTCCCTCGGAACGCTCTGCGTGCTAGACACCGCCGCCCGCGAGTTCACTCCAGAGGACCTTACTATCCTCAGCCGCCTCGCCCGGCAAGCTTCCACGCAGATAGAACTCAGGCGGTGCTTAACTGTCATTGAACATAAGCAACGCGAAAGCGAGGAGCTTAACTCTCGCCTCGCCGTCGCGCTCACAAGCGAAGCGGACGCCGCGGCACTGCTGCGCTCGCAAGCACTCCTCATTGAGAACGACCGAGAGCGGATGGACATGGCGCTAGAGAGCGTCGGGCTGGGAACATGGGACTGGAATCCGGAAAGTAAGTCGATGAGTGTTGATCGACGCTGGGCCCAAATGCTCGGAGAAGATTATGTTCGCCCCTTTCGGCAGGAGTGGACGAGCCGTGTTCATCCGAGCGACTTACACCGTGTGGAACGAGAGATGCGGGAGCACCTTTGCGGTCTGACGCCCGTGTTCAAATCTGTTTACCAAATGCAGCACCAAAGTAAGCATTGGGTCTGGGTGAGCGACCACGGGCGTATCACAAGGCGCGACGGTGACGGCCGGGTTGTCCGCGTGGTGGGCACGATGTGCGATGTAACCCAGGCACAGGTGGCCGCGGCACACCTTGACCACACGACGGCCATGCTCGCCAGAACAAGTAAACTCTGTAAAGCGGGCGGCTGGGAGCTCGATGCGTTTACGCAATCGCTGACTTGGTCCGACGAAGTCTCTCGCATCCACGACGTGCCGGTGGGCACGCACCTGACTCTCGAGGCGGCAATCTCTTTCTACGGCCAGGACGCCCAGTTCGCGGTCACCCAGGCCATCCAACGGGCGGTTGATGAGAACGAACCTTGGGATCTCGAGCTGCCATTCACCACCGCCAATGGTCGAGATCTGTGGGTGCGGTCCCAGGGAGAACCGGTGACCGTGGATGGCCGCGTTGTGAAGTTATGCGGGGCGGTTCAAGATGTAACTGAGCAGCACATGGCGCGCGAGGCTCACGCGCAGCGCGCGGCGGAGATGGAACAGCTCAGCATCGTTGCGGAGGCTTCGAGCCGCGCTAAGAGCGAGTTCCTGGCGAACATGAGCCACGAGATTCGCACGCCGCTTACAGCGATCCTGGGTTATGCGGACCTGCTGAAGGAAGATGGAGATATTAAGGCCGCGCCCCCGCGCCGCATCCAGCACATCGAAACTATTCAATCCGCCGGGCACCACTTACTTTCGATCATTAATGACATCCTGGACCTTTCCAAGATCGAGGCGGATAAAGTTTGCGTTGAGCACACGCCCACTTCACTGATGGCGGTGATTACCGATGTTGAGAGGCTGATGCGCCCCCGCACCGCCAGCAAGGGCGTTAAACTTAATATTACGATTGCGACCCCCGTTCCCGATTGCATCCTGAGCGACCCGACGCGTCTGCGGCAGATTCTGGTGAACCTCGTGGGCAACGCGGCCAAGTTTACTCCGCGCGGCAGTATTACACTTTGCGTGTCCAAGTCGCTGCGTAACGATGCTCCCTGCCTGAGGATTGATGTCGAAGACACCGGGTGCGGAATGACTACGGAGCAGTCTAAGGTTTTGTTCAGAGCGTTCACGCAGGCCGATGCGAGCGTGTCGCGGACGCACGGGGGTACCGGGCTGGGGCTTACGATCAGTCGCAGACTTGCCCGCCTGATGGGCGGTGACGTAACTTTGGAGTGGAGTTACAAGGGCCGCGGCTCGTGCTTCTCGCTTCAACTGCCGCTCATCGCCGCCCCAGGGGCAACGAACGTAAGCACATTTGAGTTACATTCCGCCGAAGAGGCGGCCGTGCCCGCGCCGGCCTTGATTACACTTCACGGCCGCATTCTTCTGGCGGAGGACGGCGTTGACAATCAGAGATTAATTGCGTTCCACCTGCGTAAGGCCGGTGCCAGCGTCGACATCGCTGAGAATGGTCTGATTGCGCTCGCGATGCTTGAACAAGCCTCGCGGTTGGGAGATCCATACTCCATGTTGCTCACGGATGTTCAGATGCCGGAGATGGATGGCTACACGCTGACTCGTGCGTTGAGAACTGAGGGCAACCTAATTGCCATCGTTGCGCTCACGGCGCACGCGATGGCCGAAGATGAGGAACGGTGCCGGCAGGCGGGGTGTGACGAGTACCTTCGCAAACCCATCGATCGCGCCGCGCTCATTTCTACGTGCGCGGCTTGGATGAACAAGCGGAGTCTGGCGACAGCCTCTGTGCCCGCCTGATTGACCAGTTGGTCTTGATTATGTCGGGGCTTCTGTCGGGGCTTATGTCGGGGCTTGTGCCGGGCCCTGAGTTGCCACCTGCGGACCATCCACAACCGCCATCTCTGCGGTTGGTTGAGGAGGCTGCTGGACTGTTTCGCCCGGAGCATCTGGCTGAGTTCCACCCCGACGTAAGCGAACTGCTTCGCGCAAGATGTACTCGATCTGCGCGTTGAGCGACCGCAACTCTTGATCCGCCCAGGAGTGTAACTGCTGGTGCAAGAGCGGGGATATGCGCAGCGGGATGGCTTTGCGTTCGTCGGCCAATGTTAATTAATAGATCGAGCCCGCCATCACCACTGCCAACGTGGTCCAAACAGGTTTGGTTGCCGCCAGTTTTTCAGCGGACAGCAACTTTCTCTTACCCCTCTTAGGGGATCTTAGCTTCCAACCCTAGGCTGTGAATATGATACCACTATGATATCATTCTTCCATCATGATGTCAGGTTAGCGTAGCTATCTTCTTGCGCCGAAGAGAGTTGAAACAGGGTTGCGGCGACTGCATCGAAGGTAGCTGAGGTGGATAACAACCGTGGCTACGCTCAGTTTCTATAATATTAGCACATTGTTAGGTCTCATAATAATGAAGTTTGCGGTCTCACGGCAGTGCATATCCTGTCACTGACGTGTAGAATGCGGCTACCAAATTTCAAGTTTGCGCGAAGACCCGTGAGTCGGGCTTGTCTGGGTCCTACCATCGGCGTGATCGAGTTGAGGGCTTTCATTTGACCCGTTATCGTGAGCTTTCCGATCTTGATTTGGTCGCGTATCAGCCCGATGTTTAGCTTCAGTTGAATCTTGTTTTGCTCAACAGGTGATTTGCGGCACACGAGTGGTAGGCGAAACTGGCTAGGGACTTGGCAATCGGACTTCTACATCATCAGATCGCGGCTGGAGCGCGACGGGGACTTGAGTTGGGTCGATTCGCAGTATGTTGCGGGCCTGTAGGTTGAAAGCTAGTCTAGCTCGGGGAATGTAACTTAAAGAGTTGAGGCGATGGCGGTTCTCGCTGGCCTCGGCGGCGTTCAAGGTGGTTGGGTGGGGCACTATCGTGGGCTCTTTCGTGGAATGTTAATTCGGTGAGAAAATCGCATGCAGGGCTCTAAACCGTGGCAAATCGTGCTGATCGTGGTCGCTCTGCTCGCGCTGGTGGCCAGCATCAGTTATCAGATCTTCAACTCAGACACCGTTACGCAGTCAACCAGCCTGACGCTGATTGATTACAAAACCGGCGAACTTTTCGCCTCGGACATCCCGACGGGGAAGTCGGCATTTCT
>CAYVFW010000079.1:7014-13358 GCA_964450325.1 uncultured Phycisphaeraceae bacterium
TCGAGCATGAAGAACAAAGACAAGGCAGCCGCACGATTCCGGGGGTTTACCCTCATCGAACTGCTGGTTGTAATTGCGATCATCGCCCTGCTTATCAGCGTCCTTCTGCCCGCGATGGGCAAGGCCAGGCAGGTTGCTCAGACGGTGGTCTGCTCTAGTATGTTACGTTCGCTCGGGCAGGCGCAGTTGTTATATTCGCTCTCGAACAAAGAGCATTACGCGGCGTACATGACCAGCGGCGCGGATGCGATGTTCTACAACGGGAGCAATATACTCTACGACACGACGTCGTCGACGCCCACCAGTTCCATGGACTGGATCTCGCCGATTCTCGGTGACACGCTAGCGTTCTCACCCAATCGCGCTCGTCGAACAGTTGAAATATTTAGTAAGCTCTCGTGCGCGGGTCAGAAGGCTGTAAACGGCATAGTATGGCCTGGAGGCGTTCCGCCGCCCGACTTCAACCAGTTTCGCGACCTTAACCGCGAGCTCACTTACAAGGGAATCAGCTACTTACAACCAGCGGCCTTTGCTTATCCCAGCAGCGCGGCGAGCGAAGCGAACTCGAAGTTCCTACCGCGTGCGGCCGCAGGCCAAATCGCTAAGGAATTTAGAAAAGGCTTCCCTAACCCCGCTACTGTGCCTTCTTCCTTCCTTCCCCGCATCGACCGTGTGGGCACTCAACTCTCCAACAAGGTGCTCGCCGCGGATGGCACTCGCTTTTGGGCCGTAGACCTCCGCGTCTTAGACTTTGACCCCGACCCCGACCCGGTTTTTTACGGTTCTTTTACCGATCCAGGTCCAATTTTCAACGATTCCGCCGCTTACGCTCGCTCCAACTCCCGCAGCCCAACCCGCGAGAATGTTAAGCTTTCGATGCGGCATGCTGGCCGGATGAATGCGTGCTTCTTTGATGGTAGTGTGCGCAGCTTGCAGCCGATCGATGCGTACACTCGTGTTGACTACTGGTACCCAAGCGGAAGCATCTTTACCGGCACTTCCTGCACCGACGAATCGCGCGCTGCATTTCAAGCAAACAAGCCGATTCCGTAGTCTGGCAATCTGCTAAAGAGTTCTTATCGCGGGCTTGCGGGTTCCGCCATGCCGCGGCGTTGCTACCGTTGGGCGAATGTCTTCTAACATAATCAGCGGCGATGCGGTCACCCGTGACGCGGTTCCCCGTGCTGCCGTTCCCCGTGCTGCGCAGCGGCCTTTGCGATTTGGAATGATCGGCGGCGGAGTGGGAGCCTTTATCGGCGCTGTGCATCGCACCGCGGCGGCGCTCGACGGCGGCATGGTCTTTGACGCTGGTTGCTTATCTTCTACGCCTGCGCGTGCGATTGAATCTGGCGACCTGCTAGGCTTACGTTCCGAACGTAACTATCCAACTTGGGAGGCGATGCTCGCAGCGCAGACAGCGTTGCCCCCGGATCAGCGGATTGATCTGGTCATAATTGTAACTCCCAATCACGCTCATTTTGCGCCTGCGCTCGCCTTTACAATGGCTGGCTTTCATGTGGTGTGCGACAAGCCACTCGTCCATAACAGTGCCGACGCGGCTCGGCTGATCGAGGCGGCGAAAGCTGCGAACACTGTCTTCGCGGTCACTTACAACTACAGTGGTTACCCACTCGTCAAACAGGCTCGGGAGATCATCGCGAGCGGGGGCCTCGGCCTCATTCGCAAGGTTGTCGTCGAATATAATCAGGGTTGGCTGGCAAACCGGCTCGAAACAAGCGGGCAGAAACAGGCCGATTGGCGCACTGACCCCGCGCGAAGCGGCTTGGGCGGGGCCATTGGCGATATCGGCAGCCACGCCGAACAGTTATGTTGCTACATGACCGGCTTGTCGATCACGCATGTGTGCGCGGACCTTACGACGTTCGTGCAGGGGCGACTGCTTGATGATGATGCGAGTGTATTATTACGATTCGATGGGGGTGCCAAGGGTGTGCTGATGGCTTCTCAGGTGCAGATTGGTCATGAGAATGACCTTCGCATCCGAGTCCACGGCGAGAAAGGGTCGCTGCGATGGTCGCAAGAAGACCCCAACCAACTGATCGTAAGTGCCGACGGAGAGCCCGACCGCGTCTTTAAGCGCGGGAATGGTTACCTTGGCGCTAGTGCCAAGCAGAATACCCGGCTACCGGCGGGCCATCCCGAAGCCTTCTACGAGGCGTTTGCTAATATCTACGCGGCGGTGGGGAGGGCCATCCGCGCGGGCGCGGGGGGCCTTGGCGCGGCCGAAGCGTTTGACTTCCCAGGGCTGACCGATGGCGCTCGCGGCGTGGCTTTCATCGAGAAGGTGGTCCAAAGTGCGCGGAGCGAGCAGAAGTGGACTGCACTTTAGTTCGGCGGCACTTGAGTGGGTCACGCCTGGAAGTAAGTTTAGTTGTAATAGAACTGGTGTATCGATTTGGTGCATCGAGTTGGCGTTTGGCTCGCGACCGCGGATAAGCTGCGCGCCGGGCCGCGGCGGCACTATACTTTGCATTCAGAGCTCGCTTCCCACCTTTGGCCAAGGACGGCCCCATGCTTTACGTTCTGCACGAATATATCCGTAGTTGGCTGGTAGCTAACGATTTGTACCGGTTCACGCAGGTGCTTGACCGGATCGAGTTTCGTGCGCTGCTGGCTTCGGGCGTTGCTTTCCTCGTCGTTCTGTTGCTTGGCCCCCGCACCATCGGTTTTTTGACCAGAATGAAGATCGGGGACAGCGGGCTCTCTGATGCGGAAGTGTTGAAGGGACATGCGGCAACAAAATCAAACGTGCCCACGATGGGCGGCTTGCTCATCGTCGGGGCGATCGGTGCGGGCGTGCTTTTGCTGGCCGATGTCAGCCGATTTTATATTTTGATGGGGTTGGTGGTTCTGGTTTGGCACGCGGTGCTCGGGGGGTTTGACGATTATCTTAAGTTGACCGCGAAGCACCGGGGCACCGGCAGCCGCCAAGGCTTGTACGCGTGGGAAAAACTTAGTTTTCAGCTTGGCATTGGCGTGCTGGTCGGATGGTTTGCTTATCAACAGGGGCGCGGCGTCGAGGCGCCTGCTTCGGCGGCGGAGAGTGGCATCGTTGCCCCTTTCACTTCCGAAGATAATCGCCCGAGTCTTAACGGCGACTTGACCGCACAGTCATCCACTTCAGGCGGTTCACTTGCGGTAAAGCCTGCCTTCGCCACTTCGCCCGATACAGGGTCGCAGCCTTCTTCGCTTGTGCGGACGGAGCCGAAGGCGGACCAGGCGGCCAGCAAGGCTCGCGGCCCGGCGAGCGATCGGGTGGGCCAACGCAACAGAGCGGGCGACAAAATATTACAACCGCAGGAGGTATCAACTCCTCTGGAGGTGCGGAGCGAAAATCAGGGTGGGCAGAGAGGGACAGCGGGGAGCGATATTTCAGGGAGCCTTCGTACTTCTGCGGGGGAACGGGAGGGCGAGCTATCCACCGGTCTCGCTGGGTCAACGCAAGCTGCAGACAGCCCGGAGCCTGGTGAAGGGGTGGCGGGAGATATCCGCCACGTGCTTAACTTGCCGTTTCAGCGTACGTATGAACCTGGTGGAGGGGGCGGGCAGACGCTTAATCCGAATCTCATCTTTCTGTCGATGCCCGTGTTCATTCTTTTCGCGACCCTGATGGTGGCGGGGATGAGCAACGCCGTGAATGTAACTGATGGGATGGACGGCCTGGCGGCGGGAATCTCGACCGCGGTTTCAATCGGTGTGTTCGTGCTCTGCCTGATCGCCGGGAATCAGGGATGGGCGCAGTATCTGCTATTGCCCTACGTACCTGAGGCGGGCGAGCTGGCTGTGCTCGCCGGTGCCACGGCAGGGGCGTGCCTGGGCTTCTTGTGGTGGAACAGTGCGCCCGCCGCGGTGTTCATGGGTGACACCGGTGCGCTGTGTCTGGGGGGCATTTTGGGGTACATTGCGGTGATCATCCGCCAAGAGTTTGTTATAATTATCATGAGCATGATATTTATAATTGAACTGGGGAGTGTAGCGTTGCAGGTGGGGTGCTATAAGGCGACCAAGCATCGGGTGAACCCGACGACGGGGAAGCGAGGCTGGCGGCCCTTCACGATTGCCCCGTACCATCATAATCTTCATGTGCGCGGCTGGCCCGAGGAGAAGATTGTGGCCAGGTTCTGGATTATCTCGGTGATTATGGTTGTGCTGGCTATGGCGATGTTGAAGGTTCGCTAGGACTGCTCTTTGGTGATGCCAGTTCTCTTAACATACGTCTGCCGCGGGCGATGCGGGTCTCGATGGTTGTCTCGGGCAGGCTCATGATCTCGCCGATCTCGCGGTACGAGAGCCCCTGCACCGCTTTGAGCAGCAGCGGCTCGCGGTAGCCATCGGGCAGGCGGGCGGAGAGTTCCATTAAGTTACGTCCCTGCTCTTGCTCTTGCACTACATTGTCTGCGCCCTGCATCACACTTGCGCCATTGTCACCTGTTGCGCTACTGGCACGGGCGGCGTAATCATCTGCGGAGTCGCCCATGCGTTCATCGGCGGCACGCCGCTTGCCGCTGCGGGCGGCGGCGTGCGCGATATTAATTGCGACGGTGCGCAGCCAGGGGCGGACGGCCCTTGGGTCGCGTATTTCACTTAGCTTGCGAACCATCGAGAGGGCAACTTCCTGCAGAAGGTCTTCAACCTCGGCCCATTTGGGTTTGTGGGCGATGAGAATCGCGGCAATCCAGCGGCGGTTGCGGTTCCAGAGCTGGGAGAGTGCTTGGGCATCGCCGGTCGCCGCGGCTCCGGCGAGGCCAACGTCGGCGTTATCGGCCTCTTCGGGCGATATTAACTCATCTGGGGTAGGACCCGCACCTGTTGGTGGCTGGCTCAAGTGTTCAAAGCGTAGAACCAGTGGTGGCCGTGAGGAAACCAGCGGCGGAAGCACCTGCGGTGGTGAGCGAACATCGGCGACCAATGCCTCTGGGCTGTTGCGGGGATGAGGTATACGCAAGGGGGCACGTCGGACTGCTGGGAGGGGCGAACTAAGACTCCTGCGTGAATCTGTTCGCGCTGCGGCCGTTATTTCTTGCAGTTAACGCGCGCTCCACGGGAGGGGGAAATAGGCCGATGTGGAGAGTTGAGCCAGCAACCGGGACTGATCTTAAGTATTACTTTAGTAAGGAGGCAGAGTTAGTTGGCGGAGATTAGAATATCATCAAAGTTGACTAGGACATCTTGAGGGTTTACGCCAAAGTTGTCTGAGTATTTCACCACCCCCAAGTTGACATTGCGCTTCGCGCCCGCCTCGGAGAGGCCAAAGTAAATTGCGTTGGGACCCGCGGCGTGAATCATAACTGAACTACGGGCTGCGGTGGGAAGGAATGGGTCGCCGGTCACCCGGGGCGGCCGGGGCGTGTTGGGATTTGCGAGCAAGGCCGACATTGTCCCGACGTGCGCGGTGACGCTCTTGCCGAGAAGACTTTCACTAGACATTCTTACCCGCTGACGGCCGATTAAAAGATCATCATCTGATCCATTCCCGCCGAGGAAAGCACTGTTCTGAGCCCAGTAAAGCAGGGCGGGATCGGGGATCGCTCCGTTGTAGACTTCGCGGCCAAAATATCTGTCCAAGTCTGCCTCGACTGTAATATCACGCTTCGCGGAATCATCGGTCGTCCACATCAGTAGTGGGGTTCCTTGAGTGTCAACCAGAACCGGTAGCTCTTGGTGTATGGGATTGGCCCAGCGGTCGCCGACATCCGGGTCGTTGCCTGCGGGTGACTTGAAGTACTTCGCCTTTGGGATAAAGTAACCTTTACCGTTCGCTCCGGTGGTACCGATGAGCGAGGGACGAACTTTGACACCTCGACCTGCGACGGGGCCCACATCATTAAGGTCGCCCGGCTGTGCTGCGGCTGTGCCAGGGAGAATTCCCCCGGCTAGATCAAGCATCGCATTATCAAACTGGCTGAAGCCGCGGACTAAATTTTCTGAGTTACCCATTTCGCGCATTGAGAAGTAACCGGGGGCGCGGCGTTGATCAAGAATAAACTGGCTGCATGCCTGCGAGATTCCCTGGCAGAGATTAAGAGTGTCGGCCTTCCTTGCGGACTTTCGCGCGGAGGAAACGCCGGGAATGACGATCGAAACGATCAGCCCAATAATCGCGATCACCACTAACAACTCGATCAAGCTGAAACCAGGGGCCTGCCGCGGCATGCGGGGTGCTGCGGCCGACGATGGGGCGTAGAGAGTGCGGTTCATAGCGGTGCTCATTTAACGGGAGGAAAACCAAATCGCGCGACGGATGTCGGCGGCGAAGTCGGACTTCTAAACGATACGCGGCAGAGAGGGCCAGAGGCTGAACTGGGGGGCGTCTTGTATCAATC
>CAYVFW010000080.1:0-2238 GCA_964450325.1 uncultured Phycisphaeraceae bacterium
GCGCAAGAAGTTGCTTAAGATTTGGATGGGCGGCGGTGGGCACCATGCCCCATAACGCAAGTTGCGCACCCATGTATTCCTTGAAGCGGGCCATGAAGGCAACGCGGCCCATCCCAAGCACCTGCGTAAAGGCAGCTTCTTCGCGTACGCCGCGGGCGTAGAGATCCATTAATGCAAGCGGAGCGCTGGGGCCGTGGGCGGAGATCATGAACTCGTACATGAGATGGCCTTGCGCGTAGGCCTGAGAGCGATCGGTCGGGCGCTTGGGGCGCACGAACATAATGTTAATTGTGTCGAGATCAAAGATTCGGTTGTTCGCATACGCCAGGGTGAGCAGGCGGATCGTGTTATAGTCGCGGGGGGCATCTTCGAGGAAGACCGCTGAAGCCTCGGTGAACCAGTGGGGCAACCTGTTCTTGGTTCGCGAGAGTGTAACAGTGTGCGTGTATTCGTGTTGAACCACGCGCCGCCAATCGAACGAACCCATGTGCCCCGCGCCGTCACGCGGTGCCTCCATCGCGATGACGGGGCCCGTCGCCGCAGCGATTGTGTGCAAAGCGGGCATGCCGGTGATGCGGACACCAAACCAGCGATGATTCGGATATAACTCAAGCACGGTCTTGGCGGTTGGCTTATGATCAATGCCGCCGGGGCCGTTACCTGTCACTCGTGCATAGATGGCTTCGAGGGGTTCGAGCATTTCGCCCGCCACCACCTCATCAATGCCGGGCTTACAACGGATGATGAAATGCTCGCCCTCGATAGTGGCGTATGTCGCGAGCTCTTTGAGTAGAAGCACGCTGTTGGCCGCGGAGTTATTGAGCGGATCAATCGCCAGCGCAGCTTCCAGTGCGGCCGCTGCTTCTTCCCCAAGCCCGGCCTGGAACTGCGAGTTACCCAGCGAGATCAGGGGTTCAACCCAATGCGGGGCGAGCTTGACAGCGCGCTCAAGATACTTCGCGGCTTCTTCGTACTGCCTCGAATCCGCCATCGCGCGGCCCACCCGCAGCACGGCAAGCGGTGAGCGCGGTGAGATTATGTCGAAGCTTGCGATGAGCGCATCGGTCGCCGCGAAATCAAACTTGGCCGCGGTCGCCGCGGCTTGATAAGCGAGCACGCGGCGGGAGGCTGGCAGCGCCGCGAGAACCGGCTCTAACTGCTTGAGCGCCTCATCGCCCTCGCCCTGCCGGATGCGGATATAAGCTCGGATGCACGCGGCGGAAACACTGGGGCCACTGGGAGCCAGGAGGTCAAGACGGGCGGCGATGCGCTCGGCCCGCTCAAAGTCGAAAGTATCGACGCAGATTTGGCCGAAGAGGTCCCATGCCGCAGCACAGCGCGGGTTCAGCGAAAGCAAATCTTGGATGACCTTTACAGCATCGCCATACTTATCTTTCTCATAAAGGAGCAGCGCTTCGACGAGCAAGGGCTTCCAGGCGAGGCGCGAATACTCATCGCGTGCCTTGGCCAGCAACGTAAGCATCAGCTGGTAATCAAGCGAGCCCTCTGCCCCGGGGGATTGGAGCCTTGCGAGCAACAGCGAGCAATACACCGCTTCAGCCAGTTCGTCTCCGTCGGTGACCGCCTCATCGCCTTGAGCGCGTGCCGAGCCGAGACGCAGCCTCTCAATGGCGAGGTCGTCGCGACCTAGTTCAATGAGAGCCTGGCCAGCGATACGATGAGCACGAACGGATGAGGCCGACTCCACCAATGTAATAGCCGCTTGAAGTTGGCCCGCGCGAAGCTTAGCTTCGGCGACATCTTCGACGCTGGCCCCCGCTGCGGAACCGGTTAACGCGGGGTGAAGATCGTCGCCCGAGATAATCGCGGCCGCGGCCTTCAGAGGCACAGAGCTTACATCTTCGTCCGTCCAAATGCCGTGCCGGACACGGAGTGCCGCTCGCTCCTGCGCAGAAAGGTAATCACTATCGATGAGCCGCAGCACCTCGGGGCGAACATCGGGGAGTGTGATTGGTATTATATTACGATCTTCGGGGGGCTGAGGTGTTTCCGCCGAGAGCGACTGGGGTTGGTCGGGTTGAGCTTGGTCGGGCTGGGCCGGTGCCGCCCATGCCGTTGACCCACTGAATCCTGTTACTCCCCCCACCATCATCACCAAAGCGATTACGCCTGTTACGCGGCTAAGGCGAGTCATGCGAGTCATGCGAGTCATGCAGGTCATGCAGGTCGTGCAGATCATGCGGGTCATGCGGGTCATGCAGGCCATGCAGGTCATGC
>CAYVFW010000080.1:2338-13281 GCA_964450325.1 uncultured Phycisphaeraceae bacterium
GGTCATGCGGGTCATGCAGGCCATGCAGGTCATGCAGGTCATGGGCGTTGCCCTCCACGCTTCCGCCGCGAGCGCTGGAGTCAACTTGTCCTCTCCCATCGACATGCCCCTCGCCCCGGTAGTTACGCGAGCACCCCCCGATGAACGCACCTGATTGGGTGTTTCCCGGGCGCTTAGCCTTCTGGTAATGCTTATCATGCTTTTCATGCTTTTCATGCTTATCATGCTTATCATGCTTTTCTCATTTCTTAAGCTTATGAAGCCCAACGTGCTTGTCGTACTGCGTACTTTTCATGCTGCGTGCTTGTCGTGTTGATTGGCCCCTCACCTCAATCGTGCTCGTCATTCGTGCCTGGGCGGCCATCGGCTGTTTACATCCATTCCGTGGCGCATTTTACTGCGACCGCGAGACACTTTCTGATCCTCGTAAGAGACTGAAGCCACCCTCTGCTATACGCTCAACGAATGGATCGGTGCGGGAAAAAAAGTCAGTTAGCCGAACGATATCGGCCACTCGAGGCGGGCGCATTATCGCCGAAGCATCACCGCCGATTGCCCTCGCCCCACAAACCACCTAGATCGCCGCGCGCACGAACCCCGGGGTAAACACTGTACCGGCGGCACCGCCCCCCGACTTTTCTACTTGCTCTCTTGAGAGTCCTGGTTCTCAAGGGCGACGATCGCCTCGCCCGCTGCGGCAAACGAACCAGTGACAAGGATCATTCCCGAGTCAAGGACGAGGGACGCGGCGAGATGAATCGCCGCGTCGATGGAGGGTTCGACGAAAGCGGGAGAGAGGGGTGCCATCGTCTGGTAGGCGCCAAGTAACTGAAGCGGATCGACAGCGCGCGGGCCGAGCCGGGCACAGGCGAAAAAGATCGGAACGGCATTAGCATTCGCGATCAGCTTAAGAATCGCATCAATTCGCTTATCCTCGGCGACGGCGAGGATAATGGGAAGGGGTAGCGGCAGGCAACGGCAAAGTTCGAGAAGTCCGGCGATGGATTCTGGTGTGTGTGCCCCGTCACACATTACAGTTATATCTGGCATGTCTCGACGCCGCAGGATTATGAGCTGCGCTCGGCCGGGTAGGCTCGCAGCCGCTATTCGCATGGCCGGGGCGAGCATCGCGCTGTCAGTAACTAGGTTTGTAGAGAGGCTGATCGGCTGGATGGCCGTTGATTCTTGCGTGAGCTTTACCTGCTGATCCGTCGATTGGGCAGTCTGAAAATCAAGTAGCCCTTTTTCACTTATGTTCATAGCCGCACTGCCGGCGGTTACGCTCGCGGATCGAATCATCGGGCCAATGAGGTCAATCGCGGCGAGTGCGAGCGCGGCATTCTTTGCATGCGCAGCGCCCGCTACTGCGAACTCCATTCGGATCGGTGCGGCTTGAGAGCTTCGCCGCGACCAATCTAGACTCGCACATCCGAGAAGATATCGCCCCACAAGCCGGGTCTCGGTTGTAATGTTAACAAGATACTCTCGTTCTAAAACGTGCAGTCTCGAGTTGTTCGCGGCAGCCCGCGCTCGAAACACTTCGATAATTTCTGTGCTCTGGTCAAAAGTGAGTGCTGGTACGCCCGGCTTAATGATCCCGGCCTTGGCGTGGGCGATTTCTACGAGCGAGTTGCCGAGTAGATCCGTGTGCTCAAGATGGATTGCGGTAAGCACGGAGAGGATTGGGGCGACGATGTTCGTCGCGTCACCGCCTCCTCCCAGGCCCACTTCAACGACGGCGATCGTAACTCCGCTTTGGGCAAAGGCATCGAAAGCTACGAGGGTAAGTAGTTCAAAGGCGGTTGCCTCGCCGGAGTTTGCACGCTTTTCCGCCGCGAGCACACGACCGAAGCTTTCAGCAAACGCGCCCTGAGCGACCCACTGACCGTCAACTAGGATACGTTCACCGATGTCGCGCAGGTGCGGCGAGGTGTAAAGGCCAACGCACGCGGCATCTAGCCCCGCCGCGATCAGGTGGCAGACCGTTCCCTTCCCCTTGCTCCCGGCCACGTGAACTACCTTATACTTATGTTGTGGATCGCCCAGTTGCCTTGCGATGGCCCTCATACGATCTAAAGTAAAGACACTTGCGGGCGCAAACTCGGTACGTCGTAGCCGCTCGACGTTTAGACGCGTACTGAGCGTTTCAAGAGCTCGATTATAATTTTCTGACTCCGCATCGGTGGTGCTGCCATCGGCGGGTTTAGCTGTGAGAGCCGCGGCTTTGGGTGGGGTGTGCTCCAGAAAAGTATAGTATTCACCCGGCGCGAATGAGAGAAGAGTCATCGCGGCGATTCAACGTAATATCTCGCATTCGGGCAGTGCGAGCGAGAGTACCCTGGACCAGCGAGTACGCCGTGGGTAGGCTGATAAGGGCTATCTTGGGGGCAGAATCAGCGGCGAGCGTGTTGCTGGCGAAGGAGATCGCTTGCTAGCGTCGCAATGACGACCCAAACTGGTTAGTAGTTCCTGAGGCGGTGCCCGGGAGGCAACAAGTTAAGTCTCCTTCTCGCGGCGGACCCTCTGTGGGCCGATCCACCCGCGTCGCCAGAAAATCCACAACATAATTAATCCGATAACTGCCATGAAGGCCAGTACGACCGGGTAGGCGTACGGCAGCGCGAGCTCGGGCATGTTGCCGGGCTTATCGGTTTGGAAGTTCATCCCGTAGATTCCCGCGATAAACGAAAGCGGGATGAAGATCGTGGTGATGATCGTAAGCACTTTCATCACTTCATTCAAGCGGTAGCTTGCCGCGGTCATGTGCAGTTCCATCAGCCCCGCGCTCAACTCGCGGCTGGTCTCGACAAAGTCAAGAATCTGCACCGTGTGATCGTAACAATCGCGGATGTACACACGGGTCTGCTCGGTGATCAGCGGCGTTGAATCGCGGTTCAGGCTACCGACCGCTTCGCGCAGCGGCCACGCGGCGCGACGGACCGTCAGAAACTCGCGACGCATGATGTGAAGTTGGCGCATCGTCGCCATGTCCGTGCCATTTAACGTCATATCCTCAATCTCATTGAGCCGTTCACCCAACTCCTCGAGCACCGGAAAGTACGCATCTATTACACTATCCAATAGCGCGTACATAAGGTAATCCGCGCCACGGGTGCGCATGCCCGCGCTCGCCTTGCGGATGCGCTCCCGTACGCCGCCAAAGCAGTCGCCAGGCTTAGCGGCCTCTTGAAAAGTAATAATGAATCCCGCGCCCAGATAAATACTTATCTGCTCAGTCTCCAGCCCCATCACACCGGCCACGTGCCCCTCCCCGGGAATGGCTCCACCCGCTTCACCGACCGTAGACGCGGCACGCCCAACGCTCGGACCCACCTTGAAGGGCGCACGCGTAACAAGTAGAATATAACTACCAAAGTCCTCGACCTTGGGCCTCTGATACGCATTGGCAACGTCGGCGAGCGAAAGCCGGTGAAGCCCCGCCGCCTCCCCAATCTCCTGAAGCTTTTCTACCGAACCCAGGCCGTCGACGTCAAGCCATACGACGGGCCAGCGACCGGGGCTCAGATACTCCTTGAGCTGACTTACATTTTCAAGGACCGTCTCTTCAAAGCTGGATGCGTTGTAAGCGAACAGCCGCATGGTCGTTGGGGCTGCCGCGGGGTTGGTGCTGATCTCGCCGGGGGCGGAACCGGGGGGTGTACGCTTGGGTTTTCGGGATCTTAACTTCTTGATCACGCTTGGTCTCTTATATTGCCTTCGGTGCCTTACAGACTCGTCCGCACGGGCACTATAACTTGGATCACGCCGCGATTGGCTGTCCTCGCTTGGCTCTCTTTCACCTCATCCTCGCCGATGGAGCGCCCGCCCTGCTTTACTAGCCACCAACAGAAAACACAAGCCCGCTTACACTATCGGCCGAAGGGTTGACACACCCGCGAAAATTCTATACGCGCCCCCCGCCCCGTGTCCGCTGCCAAGAGCTATTCTTCACTGTCTCAGTAAGTACTCCAGGAACTCGCCGCAGTTCCGCCACACCGCGTAACGGTAGGTCCGATCCGTTTCACTTATATTAACACTCATGCATACCGACCAACAGAACGTTGCCCCCCCGCTCCCCGATCTGCGGCCCCAAGCGCTAGAGCGTGATTCTCAGGGCATGTTAGCCCACCTCAAGTCGTTCTCGCTTGATCTTAAGTTTTCTGCGGGTATCTGGTTTTTTTCACCGGCCGCCAGCCGATTTCATGGCCCCTACGGCCCCGCCTTGCCGATCGATGCGAGGCTTGAGATCGCCGCGGGCCTCGCCGAAGATGGCCTCAAGGGCATCGAGGCTCATTACCCCAACGAAATTAACGAGGACAACATCGGGCTCTGGAAGTCGTTCGCCGCGTCTAGCGGCATCCGAGTGCTGACTGTAATTCCTTTCCTCTTCTGGGATAGTGAGTTTGAGTTTGGTTCACTGAGCAACCCGGATGAAGGTGCTCGGCGCCGGGCCATCGACCGCACCATCGGCGCGCTGCGGATGAACAAGGAGCTGCGCACCGACTTTGCCATCGTTTGGCCCGGCATCGACGGGTACGAGCAGGGATTCGGCCTTGATTACGCCGCGGCGAGGAGGCGGTTCGCATCGGGCTTGGCGGAGGCCATGGATGCGTGTCCTGGTGTGCGGATCGCGTTTGAGCCCAAACCGTACGAGCCGCGGGGGCGAATCCTGTACGGAACAACGCCCGAGGGGGTGCTGCTGGGCCGCGATGTCGAGGCGATGCTGCGTGCACCACTTAATATTAACTTAATGAAGGCAGGGCATCGATTATGTTGCATGAACCCCGAGGTGGGCCACGTGCTCATGGGCTTTGAGGACTTGGCTTACGCGTTCAGTTGGCCGCTGAGCGAAGGACGGCTGGCACACAGCCACTGGAATAGCCAACCACTGGGCAACTACGACCAAGACCTGGGAGTCGGCGCTGTCTCTCCCGAGCAGCTTGAGTCGCTGCTTTACACGCTTAAGATGCACGGCTACCGCGGGTATTACGGAATTGATATTAACCCTGAGCGGGTGCCGGTGGATGTGGCACTGCGCAACTCATTTGATGCTATGCGAGCGGCGCGAGACCGCGTCGAGTCATTGGATCATGAGTCGATTCTCGCCGCGCACGCCGCGCCGGGCCGCGCGCGTGGTTACATCGATGCGTTGTTGACCCGCGCCCGCGCGCCGCACTCCACTCGCCTTTCCCCGCTCGCCCCGCTGCGCTTCTGACTTTTCACCGATTCACTCTGAAATTAAGTTATGATTCCCAACTCAGACACAACTCCCCCCGCCAGCACCGGCCCCAGCGTGAACACCGCGTGGGCGCTCCTCGCCTGCGCCGGACTACTTGAAATCGGCTGGGCCGTGGGCCTGAAGTACACCCAGGGCTTCACCAAGCTCTGGCCTTCGGTGCTTACGATTCTGTCTATGGCCGCGAGCATGGCCCTGCTCGGTTTCGCCGTCCGCACCCTCCCTCTGGGCACGGCCTATGCGGTTTGGACCGGAATCGGGACCGTCGGCACCGCGGTCTTCGGGTTTATCGTGCTTGGCGAGTCTGCGGCAACTTTACGACTACTCTGCCTATTCATGATCGTCGCGGGGATCGTGGGCCTTAAGTTTATCAAGGTGTAAGCGGACGAAGACCGGTGCATACTGATCTGTGCACACTGGCTGGCGCACACTGGCTGGCGCACACTGGCCGGGCCGCTGGTTCGGCGCGTTAATGTTAACTTACGTTCACTTGACCTGCGCCATACCTCGCTCGATGCACTCAAACACCCGGGGCCAATCCGATTCGTGCATCACTGGCAACGGCGGGAGCATGCGCACGTGGTACGGGCCGTGACCGCAATAGAACAGAATCACGCCGGCGTCAAAGATCGCTTTACACGCTGACATAATCTTTGCCTTATCACCCCCAAACGGTGTAAAGCGCATCATGCCGCCGCTTCCCCCGACTAACTCGCCGACCGCGGGAACGGCGGGGAACCATTCAGGGTGCTTGGCCATGAGCGCGGCCACCTGCTGGCGGAAGAGGCCGTGGTGTTTCTCGAAGAGACCATCCGCCCCGTAAAAATTACCATCGCGCAGTCGCTCGACAATTCGCTGACCTACACGGAACGAAAGCCCCTCACCGGTAAAGGTGCCGCTGAGCAGCCCCGCCTTTGGGTTAAACTCTTCGGTGAACATGGTGACGCACGCCTGCGTCATCTTGCCAACGCAGAAGACATCGACGTACTCGCCAAGATCAAAGTGTTCATAAGCGAACATCCGCGAGAGGCGACCGAAAGTTTGAATTTCGTCGTCCCACACCGGTATCTTCCGGGCCATACAAACCTCCATCAGCGCTTTGAAATAATCTCGATCGCCGACGTTAAACCCGCCTTCGCCCTGCACAAGCTCGAAGATAAAGCAGGAATGTTGACCGGGGAACCTGGAAATATATTGGTCCAGGTGAGCAACGGCCATATCAATAAACCGCTTTTTGCCCGAAGGCCCCCCGCCCATCCGATCGACGATGGTTTGGTCATAAAAAGGCATGTAGTCAACCGCGATATTGATCGGCATTCCCTCGCGCCCCGCGTGGCTATCGCCCACTGAGAGCATGCTCAGGCTGCGGCCCATGAAGCAATCCTTAAACGCCAGCACGCGGTGAGCGCCCGCCTTCTGCATGCACACCTTGAGCGCATTCTCGTTCGCCATCGCGCCGCTTGTGCCGATGTAAGCGTGCTTGAGCTTACTATTCTTGCCCACTTCTTTGAGGAGCGTCTCCGCGAAGCGGTAGGCCTCGAAGTTACTTACAAGGTTACCGTGCTTCACGGTGTCATCGATACCCGCCCGCAGCGCGGCCTCCGCCAAGTCCGCGTCGCTGTGGCCGAAAAAATGGACTCCGATCCCGCAGACCATATCCCACTTCACGCTGGCATCGGCCAGTTCCACCAGCGCCCGATTCCCCGCGCCCGAGCCGATGAAAGGATATAACAACGGGCGGCCACGAACGGCCGCCGCTCTCGCCATCAGAGCATCGTACTGCTCTTTGAGAGCAGGATTACTTACTTTAACATCGCTGATCTGCGCCGTTCTGGCCTTCAAATCATTTATAATCGCTTGAATAGCGGCGTTCACGGCCGCACTCGCATGAAGCCCTGCGCCCACGGTGCTCACGCCATTGCCCCCATCTCCTGAGCCCCCCGCCTCACCTGAGTTCTGCGTAGGGTCTCCGCCCGCCGAGAAAGCGGTAGCGGGTTTCCCTGAACTCTGGTGCGCGATCGTTGACATAATTAGTGTTCTCTTTGTTCTGCTGCGGATGCCGGTATGATTACGTCTTCTGATCTTCCACATCACAAATAACTTCGGGCGACGTCGTGGTGCGTTTGGTATCGGCAGTTTTGGGGGAGTGACTAGCGGTTGTGACACGCGGGGCCATTCCCCGATGTTGGAAATCATAGGATCAGACAGTACCCCAATCATCCGGAATGGTCGGATTCTGGAAGGGAGGGCGGGCTCGAGTCATCTACCTTTCCGCCGTTAACAGCGACGCGATCAGCGTGGCTGTGAGCTCCATCCGCTCTACAAGACTGGGCACTTCAATCCACTCCTTGGTCGTATGTAACCCCCCGCCGCGGGCACCAAGGGTGTCGATCGTCGCGAGCCCAGCGCGTTGCAAGTTATTACCATCGCAGACTCCTCCGGTCGAACCAAAGGGCAGTGCCTGGCCGATCGCTTGGGCACATTGCTGGGCGAGCAACGCCAACTGTTCCGTGCCCGGTGTAAGCGGCTTCGCGGGCCGATGAAAACTCCGGGCGATGCGAGTGCCGGGCAGCTCACCGGGCCGCGACGCGAGCGAATCGAGCTGAGCGGCCAGCTCCGCCCCCACCTCTTCAGAATCAAATCGCACGTTACCCCACGCCGCGGCGTAGTCCGGAACGATGTTGGTTGCCTCGCCCCCAACCAGGGGACCGATATTAACAATTGCACCCCTGTCGGGGTCGGCGAGGGTCGCGACCTGCACGATGCATTCGCCCAGCCGCGTGACAGCGGAGATGCAGGATCGGAAGTCGCGGCCGACATGGCCGGCCTTGCCGGAACATTCGATCATAAACTGACCGCTGCCCGGCCTTGAAACCACCAAGCCGCCATCGGCCATTGCGGGCTCAAAGACAAGCCCAGCAACGTAACCACGGGCTGCCTCGGTTTCCATCGCCACCGAGGAGTGGTATGAACCCGTCTCTTCATCGCTGTTGAGTACGAAAGTCCAGGGAACCCGGATACCGCAGGATTCAAGCACTTCCAAGGCGTGCAGCGCGATGAGCAGCCCTGACTTCATATCGACACATCCCGGGCCGGTGGCCGTGAGCCCATCCGGAGCGATTTGTAACGCTGAGAACGGGCTGGAGGCTGCATGCACGGTATCGAGGTGCCCGCAGAGGAGGACGCCGCGGACAATAGGATCTATCCTAACTTCATCGTCATGAGAAGCGGCCTTTTCGATGGCACGGCGGGCAATTACGGTCGGCGGGGGTAGCTTATCGCTCTCGCCCGCCGGACCGCTTAACCAGTGTTCCCTCGGGGAGCCGGGTACTAACGTAATCTCAGCTCCCAGCCGCACCAATCGCTCTACGAAGAAAGCCCGCACCCGCTCAAGGCCGTCGCCCGAGCCCGGGCCAGAAGGAATGTTAACTATAGTTCTTACATCTTCGAGAATCGCTGCGGAACGCGCTTGCGCCGCCGCCCGAAACGGCCGTTGACCCGCGGAGGAGTGTACGCGTGCAGGGATCATGAGCGCAGCGTAGGTTCTTCGTTGGCGTTGTGTGCGTAGGGAAAAGCCGGGCCTCGGGTATAAGTTACATCCGTCGGCTGCGTCAGAGGGATATTAACCACTCACCACCGCGCCGTTGCGGTGAGCATCGCCCGCAGGTTCCGCGCTCGCGAGCACCGCTCGCCTCACCGGAAGCGTGACGGGTTCGTCCACGTCGATCTCCACCTCCTTCTTGTGGGTCGCGGCGATCAACATATAAACCGACGGGACAAAGAAGAGTGTGAATAGCGTGCTGATCACCATGCCGCTGACAAGCACGATACCGATGCTGTTGCGAGATTCGGCCCCCGCCCCGCTCACAAGCACCAGCGGGAAGTGCCCGAAAACCGTCGCGGCTGAAGTCATAAGAATCGGGCGAAGACGGGTCAGCGAAGCCTCCTTCACTGCTTCAAGTTTTGTCCGCCCCTGCTCTTGCAGGTGGTTGGCGAACTCCACAATCAGAATTCCGTTCTTAGCCACTAACCCTACCAACGTAATCAAACCAACCTGCGAGTAGATGTTGATGGTCGTCCAGCCGACGAACGTAAATATGAGGGCACCTGCGATGGCCAGCGGCACGCTCCCCAGGAGCACGATCAGCGGATCGCGGAAACTGCTGAACTGCGCGGCGAGCACCAGATAAATCAGTCCGAGCGCGAACCCCAGCGTCACCGCGAGCGATGAACCCTCGGTGCGTATCTGGCGGCTTTCACCCGCGTAATCGATGCCGTAGCCCGCTGGCAGAATCCTCTTGGCAGATTCCTCAAGGCTGCTCAGGGCCTCTTCCTTTGTTACACCAGGTGCTATGCCGCCGTAGATCTTGACGCTGTTACGCTGCTGAAATCGGTTGAGGGTGCGAGGGGCCACCTCGTTCACGATTGTAATGAAACTGGAGACTGAGACCAGGCCCCCATCGCGGGTCTGCACTTTCAACCCCGTCAGCCGGTCGGGTGTTAAGCGGTCAACATCCGCGACTTGGGGAATTACTTTATAACTGCGGCCGTCGTAGTTGAATCGGTTCACGTAGTTGCCGCCGAGCAGAATGCCTAGCTCGCGGCCCACGCTCGCCAGGTCCAGCCCCATATCCGCCACCTTATCTTTATCGATGACCATCCGCGCCTGCGGAAGATCGATCTTAAGATCACTATCCGCGAACATAAACTTACCGCTCTGGAACGCAGAGCCCACCAGCTCATCGGCGTACTTGGCCATCTGCTCGGGAGGATCGTTGCTGGTAACCACCATCTCAACATCGAACTGTCCGGCGCCCGGGAGCGGGGCTGGGAGCACCGGGAGCACACGCAGCCCGGCGATCTGAGAGATTGATTTATAAGCCTCGGGTAACAGCTCGTGCGTTGTACGCTCGCGCTCCTTCCAAGGCACGGTGTTCATTCCGCCGAAACCACCCGACATCTGTAGCAACTGCCAGGCCACTTTCGTTTCCTTAAACTCAAGTAATCGCTTTGAGACCTCGCTGCCGTTTAAGCGCGTGTAATCGAGCGTCGCCTCGGGGGGCCCTTGCAAGATGAGGAACACAATCCCCTCATCTTCAGTAGGCGCGAGCTCCTTTGCAGACATCATATAAAGAGGCACAGCGCCAGCGGTAATTAAAACAGCCGCCACCGCCATCGTCCAGCGTAACTGGAGGGTCGTCTCAAGCAGCCGCGAATAGAGATTTCGGACCGAATCAAACCTGCGATTTACGAACCGGGTAAACCAGCTCTCTTTTCCGTTCGCTGGCAGCATCGTCGCGCTCATGATTGGTGAGAGCGTGAGGGCAACCACGCCCGAAACCACCACCGCCGCGGCGAGGGTGAATGCAAACTCACGAAAGAGCACGCCAGTAAGCCCGCCCTGAAAGCCGATCGGGGCATAGACCGCGGCGAGCGTGATCGTCATCGAGATGACCGGCGCGAAGAGTTCTCTCGCCCCAATGAGCGCGGCCTGAATCTTTCCTTTGCCCTCCCTGATGTGTCGCTCGACATTCTCGACCATCACAATCGCGTCGTCCACCACAAGCCCAACCGCGAGCACGATCGCTAGAATCGTAAGCAAGTTAAGCGAGAAACCCATGAAGAGCATGAAAATGGCTGCCCCAACCAGCGAGACGGGCATCGCTATCAGCGGGACCAGCACCGTCCGGATCGAGCCCATGAAGAG
>CAYVFW010000081.1:0-13273 GCA_964450325.1 uncultured Phycisphaeraceae bacterium
AAGGCCTACTTCCGGCAATCCATCTTTCTGCAAGATCTATTGAACGCGGTTTACCACCTTTTCATCAAAGAGGCTAATGCCCGACACTCCACTAGGGTGTACCGATATGTCCACGCGAGTTGCCCTGCGCGTCCACGATGCTAAATGTCTCACACTCACTTCGCCGACCGCCTTCTCGGGCTAGCTCGTCGCGCCGATGACCATTAACACCATCAGTCTGCCCAGTCCCACCATCACACCCTGTCCGCAAATGACCGACGGCGACTGGCTTAGAGCGCGAACACCAAGCCGGAAACTGTTTTTTTTACCGTTCTCCGCGATAAGTTATGTGCGTGTTTCGCTTGTTCATTGTATTCGCGATGCGGCGTGACGGACTATACAAAAAGCGCGGCCTGTAAGCTGCATCGCGTGGCAGTTACGCTGGGAGCTTCAATAGTTTAGTCTTCGGCAAACGGCATACTCGCGCAGCTTCGGATTCGCCCCCTCTAGTTAACGCCATTGACTCGCGTCTCGCTATATTTCTGACGTTTCACCGCGAACATAATTGGACCGAGAAAGATCCACACATTCACTTACTGACGCGTCTCAGCCCAATCGCATTACACATGCATTATTATGAATCTATTGCGGCGTGGTAGCTCGGGTCCGAGATTCAGCAATGGCCCGTTGCGATGAAACCGAGAGTTTTGCCGCAACAAATTTTTCAACGTCTCGAATTGACTTGGTTACTCTCAGGGGTCACGAATAAACGCAGCATGATGCAGCTTGAAGCATTTTTGGCATTTCGCAACAAAGGAAAGTATAATGAAACGTTCAATTTATCCCACACCTCCCATCGAATCCGATCCAGAGAAACTCCTTACATACCCTGAAGTCGCTAGCTATCTTAATCTTTCCCAAAGGTATATTCGGCTTCTCGTGAAGAAGGGCGATCTTTCCTGTATTAGAGTCGGAGCAGCAGTACGATTCAGGAAACAAACACTGCGAGACTTTATCGCAAAATACGAGGGCTGTAAGGGCCTGAGCGGGCACTTGTAGGCGATCGTGTATACATATGCCCAGAGGCAAGTATTGGCATACAGTTCCAAGTGAAGGAACGGCACGCCTCAAAGATTGAGTCCGAGTTGAACAGTGCCATTGCCGCGAGCGGTTTGACACAATATCGACTCGGGAAAAATGCCCAGATTGCCCAAAGTCAGTTATCTCGTTTTCTCAATGGGCAAAGGGGCCTTGATCTCGCTTCGATTGAAAGATTGGCAAAGTGCCTTAACTACGAACTTGTTCTTTGTCCGGTTAAAAAAAAGCCACGGAGGTAGACTATGGCAACGTTATATAAAGAAGGTGCAGGCACATTCCGCATTCAGTTCAAGAATCCCCACAGCAAAAAACGCGATTCGATCCGCATTCAAACGTCTAGCAAGCGGGATGCCGCTGATGTACAGCGTGTCGTAGAACAACTCATCTCTGTCAAGGCCGTTGGTGGAAGCGTTGATGCAGCAACCGCGTCATTTCTTGCCGGGATTGGTCCCGAGTTACATGGTGCGATTGCAAACGTTGGACTGACTGAGCGGCGCGACGCAAATGCGCGGACTCTTGGGTGGTTGACTGATGAGTTCGCAAGTCTCGCGGCTGTAAAGCCTCAAACGTTGGTCACGTACAAGCAGACTCTCGGCAGCTTGGAGAACTTTCTCAAACGGGATCGGCATCTCGCGGAGATCACCGCTCACGACGGAGATAAATGGCAAGCATCCATGAAGGAAGAGGGATTGGCACCCGCCACGATTTCAAAGCGAACCAAAACCGCTAAACAGGTGTTTGCAAGTGCTGTCAAGTGGCGCTTGCTTGATCGAAATCCATTCACAGACCTTAAGGCGGGTTCGCAAGCCAATCGCGACCGCTTCGCACTCATCCCGATAGGGGATTTTGAGAAGTTGCTGCGGGCGTGCCCGGACGCGGAGTGGAGATGCATCCTTGCGCTGTCACGGCTGGGAGGATTGCGGTGCCCCAGCGAAGTTCTCGCCTTGCGCTGGTCGGATATTGATTGGAAGAGCGACAAATTTACCGTGACTTCTGATAAGACCGAACGCCACGGCAAGGGCCACCGGACGCTTCCTCTGTTTCCTGACTTGGCGGAGATTCTTCGTGAACGCTTGGAGCAAGCGCCGCACGACAGCGAGTTTGTGATTGAGCGATACCGAGCGGCGAACTGCAATCTACGCACGCAGTTTGAACGCATCATCAAGAGAGCCGGGTTGAAGCCGTGGTCGCGCCTCTTTCACAACTTACGGGCGACGCGCCAAACCGAACTGACCGACCTTTACCCCGCCCATGTGGTCTCGGCGTGGCTCGGCAATACCGTCAGTGTCGCCACCACGCACTACTTGGGAGTTACTGATGCCCATTTCGATCGCGCGATCAAGGCAAGGCAAATGGTGCATAATCCGGTGCAGCAGAGCGCAGAACCGGGCGGCACCGCTGCGCATACCACGCTTGAGGCAAAGGCGCAAGTACCTTGCTATGCAGTCACTTGCGCTGCTGAACCTCCCGCTGCGGGAAATACAAGTGACCCCGATGGGATTCGAACCCATGTCACATCCGTGAAAGGGATGTGTCCTGGACCAGGCTAGACGACGGGGCCTCCCGGGACTGCCCTCGCGGACGGTTCCGATTTGGGGAGAATAATAGGATCACAACGAGGCGTTGTCTTGGCCGCGAGCAAATTACCCGCGTGGATCTGTGTGCGGAGGAGCAGAGCTGGCTGGATTGGGCGTTGGGCGGGGTGTCGGCCTATAAGTTTGGAAGTTTTCCGGGGTTTTGCCTGCCGTTTGGGGCTCTTTTGCGGGGAACGGTGAAGCGGTGCTCGGGAGAGGCGGGTTGGACGCTGGGGGAGAATCGGGCGGCTATTGTGCGGGGGTCGGCCTTTTCAAGGGCAAGGGCCGGTGAGGATTTGCGGTGGCGTGAAGGTCGGACGGTCGTTAACTGGGTGCTGCCCAACGCTTTTTTTGAGGAAGAGTTGGGCAGTAGGAGGTAACAGTTGGGCCGAAGGTAGACCAGAGGGGCCACGGGCGGTGTGGCAGGGCGACAGCGGGGAGGAACGAGCTTATATTATGATGGACATTACGACGGAGTCGGACGCACCATGAAGAGCTCCCGGAGCGGACCCACCCTTCGCAAAGTGGCTTCACGCCAGCCTCCGTCCGACACGGGGATTCCAGCACTCAGGGCTGGTGCGAGCGTGCTGTTCTTTGGTGGGAGCTTTGACCCTCCGCACCAGGGCCACGCGGCGTTGCTCGACGCCGCGGTGAAACATGAGCAGGATCGACGCGGCGTGGCGTGTCCGTTTGATCTCATCTTAATTGTTCCATCGGCGCATTCGCCGCTGAAGGCGACCGGACCGGTGGCGAGCGATATGGAACGGGTAGCGATGTGTCGGCTGGGGTTGCTACATGCGTTCTCGGCCGCGCGATGGAACGGGGCTCGCGGCATGGTGTGGACCGACGAACTGGACCGGGCTTTCATCGCCGCTCAGGCGGAAGGGCCGGAGCCCGCAGTTCCGAGTTACACTTACGATACCATCCAGACGCTGCTTGCCGCGCTGAGGCTTCATCGAAAAGGGGAAGATTCAGCCAGGATCTCGCTTTTGATGGGCGAGGACCAAGCGATGGCCTTTCATCGGTGGAAGGAGGCGCGAGCGTTATTTTCAATGATCGAGCCGCTGGTGTATTTGCGTGGAGGTCTGGGTTGGGGTCAGGGTCAGGGTCAGGGTGCGGCTAAGGCGCGTGGTAATCAACGCCCGCCGAGGCTCGGTGGCGTCGAAGCATTTATGGCCGGGCTGGGCGGGGTGAGTAGAGAGGGCAACAAAGCTACAGCGTTCTGGAACAAACGCGACTTGGCTCGGTGGAAAGCGGGGATTATCTGCACAGAACTGAAGGATGTGTCATCTACCGATCTGCGCGCTGCGTTGGCCCGTGGCACTAGGGGCACCGATGAAACCATTGCCAACGGACTGCACCCACGGGTGCGTGCGTTCATCGAACGTCGCGGAGCGTACCGTAAGCACGTCGGCGAGCTCGCATAAAAAACCGCGATTGCTCGTAATAAGTAGTCTCAGTATAATTACTTACATGAAACATCCGGGAAGTGACGCCCCTCGGAATGATGCCGGGGCTATCTAGTTGTTCAACTAATGAGCTGGCGTGTTACGCTACTCAGCCGACCGAATAAGCGACGTTCGCCGCCGCCCCGAAGCCCATCACTCGCACGGCTGCAGTGCATAAGACGGTCTGGGCAGTACCCCGCTGCGAATCGGGCGCAATGGGGTAATACTTTTGATCTCGCCAGTGGTTTTGTGCATAAGACCGGCGGTGACTGGTACAGCGAAAGACGACTTACTTCACCAAGTTACCCAATGCGTCAAACTCTTTCGGCTCTGCCAACTTAAACGGCGCCAAAGCGGGCAGCTTAAGTTGCTCCAGGATGAGGTCCTTATCACCCACGAGCACCAGCACGCCTTCCTTGAGCCGCACCGAGGTCGGAGCGATTTTGTTAAGAGTTGCGTCGGTAGCTCGCTGGATCGCCTCAAGCTCTGCGTTTGCAGTGGCGACGGGCACTCCACCGACCAGATAGGGGGTGACGCCGCCGATAAGGCCGGAAAGGCTTTCGAGCCGCGCGACGGTATCGTTGCGGGCCGTCTCGCGGGCCTTGCCCGCCTCGGAAGCGGAGATATCCGCGGCTTGCAGCCTGGCAAACTCCTTGAGAAACTCGCCGATGGCCGCGCCCGTCACTGCGGCCTCCACAGCTGCTCCCGCGGTGAAGAGGCCCTGCGAGATTCCAGAGTCAAAACCCGATCGAGCACCATAAGTATAACCATTGGTCTCGCGGAGGTTCTGATTCAGCCTGCTGGTAAAGCTGCCGCCGAGAATGGTGTTCAGCAGCGAGAGCGATATGCGCTGATCGGATTGAAAGGTTACACCGGGCGCGTAGAAACGAATGAAGGTCTGAACCGCGCCCGGCCGATTGACGATAGCCACCCGCATCGTCCCAGCCGCCGCTGCCGGCGCGGCCGAGAATGGAGTTACTTGGCTGGTTACAACCCACCCTCCGAGCGCACCCTCCAACGCGGCCTTCGCAGCGGATTCAGTAATGTCGCCCGCGATTATAAGTATTGAATCTTTTGGCACGAACATCACGGCCTGCGCGGCTTTAATATCTTCAAGCGTGAGCTTCTCGACATGACTTGGCAAACCCGAATCCGAGCTTCCCCACGGCGTGGCCCCGCCGAGCAGCAGCGCTCTGCCCACTCGTGCGGCTGCCGCTGCGGGGTCATCCAGCTCTTGCGCGAGTTCATTAAGGTGCAGGCCACGAACTCGGTCCCAGTCGGTCGTGTCGTTACGCGGCGTTTGCAGGGCCGACGCGAAGAGTTTCAGGGCCTCTGGAAAGGTGCGGCCCAAGCTCGATAGCGAAGCAGTTGCGTAATCGTCGTCGCAATCCACAGAAAACTCGGCGCCGAGCGCGCTCAGCTGCTCAGCGAAGGCCGCGCCGGTCACGCCCTGCGGCCCAGCGATTCCCTCGCTATACATCGCCGCGGCGAGGGAGCCCAAGCCTTGTTTGCCCGATGCGTCGATCCAGCCGACCTGTTTGTTTACTAACGAGAGGGTTACGAGTGGGAGGCTGGGGCGCGGGTACAAAATCACGCGGGTACCCGATGTTAATGTAAACTCGGTGGGTACGGGCATCGCGAAGGGCTGGGGGCTCGCTGGCCCCGGGCGTACGTCGCGCGCGGTGGTGGCTCGCTGGGGCGTTTCTGGGAGGACTCTTATGATTACGCGGCCACGATCCTTGGCCCCGGGCTTACAAACCAGAGTAAGGTGCTCGGCAATCTGTGCGGCGGTGGCGGTGCGAAATCGGTCCAGGTCGCGCTGGAAGCTGTTGGGGTCGCCATAGTAATACTCATATTCGTTGAGCTTGTCGGCTTTGAACCGTAAGCTCTGCAATGAGGAGAGGGCCTCGGCTTCGATCTGGGCCTGAATAGCTTGCAACTCTGCGGGAGTGGGACCATCCTTGGCGAGCAGCGCGACTTCTTCGTCGATGATCGCCTCGATCCGCGCCAGGTCGGCCTCTGGCCGCGCTAGCACATCGATCGTAAAGATTCCCGCGAGCGGATAGCCGCTCTGGGAAGCCGAAACCTCGTTGGCCAACCCTTCCTTAACAACCAGACGCTTCTCAAGGCGGCTGGCCTTGCCAACACCGAGAATCGCGGATGCCATCCGCATGGGTGCATCACCGGGAGCGTAAGCAGTCGGGCTTAAGTAGTTGAACTGAACCTTCGGAAGCTGGACCTTATCGATAACCGTCAGCCGCCGTTCAGAAGTGAGCACGGGAGGGGTGACGGGTGATTCATACTTACGACTTACTCGCTGGCCCGCGGCAATGGTGCCGAACTGTTCCGCGATGTACGGTTTAATCTCCGCGCTGGAAAAATCGCCGGCTACAACCAGCGAGGCGTTGCTGGGAACATAAAAGTTAGCGAAGAAATCCTTGACATTGGTTACGTTGGCGGCTTCGAGATCCGCATGAGTGCCGATGATGCCGTTGTAATATGGGTGGGAGGGCTCAAAGAGCAGTTTCCAAACCGCTTCGGAGGCCTTGCCGTAGGGTTGGTTCTCCACGGTCTGCCGCAGCTCATTGCGGACGACTTCGCGCTGCTTATCCAGCTTCTCCTGGTTCATGTTCAGACCCATGTCCTCAAGGCGATCGGCATCAAGCCAGAGAAGGGTCTTAAGTAAGGAAGATGGGCCCCACGAGAAGTAGTTGGTGCGGTGAAGATCGGTGCTCGCGTTGTTCGCCCCGCCACCGGTTTCCATCAGCACGTCAAAGTCGCTGCCGGGCACTCGCTTGGTTCCCATGAACATAAGATGCTCGAACAGGTGCGCGAACCCGCTGCGCCCTGGCGGCTCATCTTGCGCGCCCACGCGGTACCAGAGGTTCACCGTCGCTACGGGCAGGCTGTGATCTTCATGTAAAATTACGATCAAGCCGTTGTCCAGCTTATATTTTTCCACAGCCACCTGCTGCGCAGAGGCGGCGAATGTCAAACACATCAGAACCGCACCGCACCCGAGCGTTGTCAGACTCTGCTTTATCCCCCCGCGTTCCAACTTTGTTAAACTCATAACTTTACTGTAGCGGAGGCAGAGGCGGATTCATTGTCCTCCACCCGCCGAGTCCTGTTCCACCGTACTCTTGTACGATGTTCGAGCTCACCGTAAAATCAACGTTCTGCGCTGCCCATTCCATCTCGATTGGAGGCACGGCCGAGCCGCTTCATGGCCACAACTGGCACGTGACAGTGACGGTTCGCGCCGAGCAACTTGATCCGGACGGGCTCGTCTGTGACTTTCACACCGTCCACGACAAACTTCGCGAGGCGATCGATAGCTTTGATAATAATAATCTCAATGAAACTCCTCCGTTCAATGCTGTCAATCCGACGGCGGAACTCGTAGCCAAACACATCGCTGACTCGCTCACGGCATCACTGGGTGACGGGCTTGCGCCGTACGCCAGAATCGCTGCTGTGCGGGTCACGGAGTCAGAGGGTTGCTCAGCAACCTATTTTCCCCCGGAGACTCCGGTCAACTGATACTCTTTAGATGTGCCTTCGATAGGCCGTAATCGTCATGCCCAATTCTAAGAAAAATCATTCAAACCATCACCATCAGGGCTCGGGAGGCTCGGGAAGCTCGAAGACCATTGGCTCCCCGGGGATCGCGGCGTCTGGACCGGCCGCGGCTGGGCTGTCTGCGATTAAAGTACCTGACAGTGCCCTCTCCGCGGACCAGAGTCAGGGCGGTGTGGAGCACCTTCCGTCGAACTTGGAAGGCGCTGAGATCCTCGGGGAGGAGACGCCGCGGTTTTTCAATCGCGATCTTTCCTGGCTGGAGTTTAACCGGCGGGTGCTGGCGCAGGCCGCGGATTCGAGCGTGCCGCTGCTTGACCGGGTTCGTTTCTTGGCCATCTTCACAAGCAACCTCGATGAGTTTTTCATGAAGCGGGTGGGGTTGCTGAAGCGGACGGTACACGCGGGGGTGGATACTCAAGGGCCTGACGGATTAACTCCACGCCAGCAGTTGCTGGCGATTCGAGGTATGGTTACATCGCTCTGTGAGGATCAGGTCGGCATCTTCGCCTCGGAGATTAAGCCCGCGCTTGCGGCGAGTGGGGTTGAGATTGTTAACTATGTGGATCTCCCGGGCAAAGATAAGCGCTGGGCGGAGGACTGGTACCGAACGAACGTCTTTGCAACGCTCACGCCACTTGGCGTAGATCCTACCCATCGATTTCCGTTTATCTCCAATCTTTCAACCAACCTGGCGATTCTGGCCGAGCCCCCGCTTAGTCCCGCGCGGCTGCAGGTCCGGAGCGGGGGGGGGGCGGCCTCGGAAGGGCCCGACCACCTCTTCGCGCGGCTGAAGTTTCCATCGAATATTAAGCGATATATCGCGTTGCCCAACCGCGATTCTAGCGATGCGCACCGGGGCGCGCACTCTCGCTTCGTGCATCTTCACGACATCATCCGGAATAACCTGGACGATCTGTTTCCAGGAATTACGTTACGCGAAACAGTTATGTTTCGCGTTACCCGTTCTTCGGGCATCCAGAAGGATGACCTCGAGACGGCGAACTTTGTGCAATCGGTGGAGGCTGAGCTGAAACGGCGCCGGTTTGCTCGCGTGGTGCGGCTGGAGATGGAGCCGCACGCTTCGCCAGCGGTTGAGAGGCTGCTCCAGGATAAGCTTAATATCGATACACGCGATGTCTACGAGATCGCGCTCGATGCCGACTTTCTGGGTCTGAGCGAACTCTGCGACCTTGACCGTCCGGATTTGAAGGCCAAACCATACAAGCCGGTGATCCCCTCCCGGCTTGCGGAGACGGCAACGCAGCCGATGAGCGACAAAGCGGCGGCGTCGTTCTTTGCCGCGATTCGCAAGCAGGATATTCTGGTGCATCACCCGTACGAATCCTTCGCCGCGAGCGTCGAGCGGTTCATCGCGGCGGCGGCGAACGATCCTGAAGTACTTACGATCAAGCAGACGTTGTACCGAACGAGCCCGGACTCTCCGTTTATCTCGCATCTGATCAAGGCTGCCGAGGCGGGCAAACAGGTGGCATGCCTTGTAGAGCTGCGCGCCCGCTTTGACGAGGATCGCAACGTGCGGTTTGCGCGGGTGCTGGAGAAGGCCGGGGTGCATGTGGCCTACGGTGTGCAGGGGCTGAAGACTCACTGCAAGACGAGCCTTGTGGTCCGTCGCGAGCGGCACGGGTTACGTTGTTACGCGCACCTTGGAACCGGCAACTACCACCCAAAGACCGCGCAGCTCTATACCGATGTTGGGCTACTTACGTGCGACCCGGAGATTACCGGCGATCTTGTGAGTTTGTTCAATTATTTAACAGGGATCGCGGCGATCCAGGAGTATTCAACGCTCTTGGTGGCCCCTTCCACCATGCGAACTCGCTTCTACGCGCTCATTGACCGCGAAATAGAGAACGCCCGCAGGGGCCTACCGGCACGAATTGTCGCCAAGGTGAACTCGATGGAGGACCGAGAGACCACCGAAAAGCTATACACGGCCAGCCAAGCTGGCGTGAAAATCTCTTTGATTGTTCGCGGCTTTTGTTGCCTGCGCGCGGGGTTGCCCGGGCTCTCTGATAACATTACGGTCACTTCGGTGGTCGGACGATTCCTCGAACACTCAAGAATCTTTCACTTCGCCAACGGTCACCAAGATCCGCTGAGCGGCGACTGGTTTATCGCGAGCGCGGACTGGATGTACCGCAATCTTTCGAACCGTGTTGAGGTTGGCGTACCCATCCGTGATGCCGTCGCGAAGCGGCGCTTGTGGCACATAATTCAGACACATGCCGCGGACCGCCGCCAAGCGTGGGATATGCAATCTGATGGAAGTTACATCCGCCGAACCGTTCCAGCCGAGGCGGATCACGCCTCCCCCACCGCGATGGGAACATTTGAAACGCTCATGCGCCATGCGCAGGGTCAGTCGCAACAGCCGTAGCTTACGCGGGCGCGGGGCTGGCGTGGCGCTGCTACCAAATGAAAGCAAGTGACAGAGGAAGCGACGACGTTTACTATGCAGCGAGGCGGCTGGCCCAGTTCCTGGGACGCACGTTTGAGGGCGCGTTCTCGGCTTCTTGCCAGTCCTGGGCACGACGCAACTTAAGTTCGCTGGGCATGGTCTTGCGGTATCCAAGCAGCCGGATGACCTCTAGAACGTCCGTCCATTGCGGGAACGTCTTTTCGTTGGCTTTCTTAAACTCATCGATGGCCATCAGAAACAGAAACTGTTCTGAGGTCATCTCGCCTTCTTCGGCAGCGCGTGAGAAGTCGCTGAGTCGGCGGCCCCTGCCGCGGCGACGTTCAAGGCCGGTGGGCGCGGAACCAGCCTCGCCGCTGTTGGCTTTAGTTACCCTGGTAACAGCGGGCTTTACTATATTATCTTCGGCCGAGACACCACCGGTTAGATTGACCTCGTGCGGGGCGTTGTGGTCCACGGTTCCACCGACCGGCTCTGAGTAAACCAGTTCGCCCGTGCGAGGGTCACGAAGCGTGCGGCGATCGTTGAAGACGCGGCGATCGACCACAGTTCCACCCTGAAATGCGGGCGTAACTGCTTGCGGTGGAACGGAGGCTTCGCGGTGCTCTGCTTCGGCAAAGTTTCGTTGATCAGATGTACCGAGAGCGGTGGATGGTGTTTGGTCAGGCATATCAATAAACCTTCTCAAGTGAGCTACTTGCATAGTCTATCGGCCCATCTGCAGCACGGGTTGTGCGATTAGCTTTGAATGCGGTCCGCCCCCTCTCTAGCGGACCGTAGGCCTCTTGAGCCCCTAGCCCCTTAATCACTCCGTTAAGGGAGACTGCTCAGATAAGTTTAGTGGCGAGGGCTCGTTCGTTGAGCCAGCTCGCGACGCGAGCATGCTAGAAGTCGTCATCTTCTTCGTCGTCCTCTGCCTCGGTGAACTCGCCGTCCTCGTCCTCTTCCTCATCTTCAATAAAATCCTCATCATCTTCTTCGGCTTCGCCCTCTTCTGCAAACTCCTCTTCCTCATCGTCAAAGCTGGAATCGTCGTCCTCGTCGTCGAAGTCGTCGTCGTCCCCGTCGCCCATGAGCACTGCCACAGATGTCACTGGCGCGTCAACGACAACGTCGCCTTCGCCAGAGCTTGCGATTGTGAACTGCGGCCAGCCTCGAACGAGCGACCATTCAGGCTCACGGCTCGCAGTTCCGGACTTCTTGCTCAGTTTTGTTACCATGTTCCACCTCTCCATCACCAGTGTGATCTGTGTCATCTGCACGGTCTGTATCACTTGTGTCATTTGTTTCACTTGTGTTACCTTGTAGTACCCACCACCTAGACCACTTATCTTTTTACCCACGACGACCACGCCACCCCATTCGGCACCAACGCCACGCCCGCAGCCTTGCAACTACCCCCGAACCAAGCCCTCAGCCCACCTGCATTTTGCGAAGGCCCTGGTCACACGTTTCTCGCGCCAACCAGCCAGGAGCCTTTCCGACGTGACCCGACCGTCTCGACCCCGCACAATCTCCGCTGCGCCAATCGTTCCCACCTTGCACGCGCCGGACCACTCACAGTCGCAATAGTTCTGCAAGATATGTTGAGAGCCGCAATGTGAAGCGATGACACCGATTATCACGTTTCCGCAAATATTTCCGCTCGAAGCCGGCATCCGCCGACGTGCGCGGGTCCGCTCCGGCTAACTTCGCCACGCAAACGGCGACTTCTCAAAAACCGCTGCCACTGAAAAAAGCGGCTTAGAGTACTAGGCTCAACGGATAAGTCAATGCACCCACGCCGATTGTGGGTCGTGCGACTTGGCCGCCGCGTGAGTCGCGCCCGATCGTACTCATACACCATACCCTGCTCCCGCCCGCACTCACTTCTTTTCGCCATGAGCACCGACAGCCCGCAATCATTGTTTTTGACCCCTCCCTCCTCGGAGGTCTCAGCCTCTGAACACCCCCAGCAACCAGCAGGGCCGCATTTCCGTCCCACGTCGTTGGTTGCCGCGATGCTCTTTCCTGGGCTGGGTCACTTTATAGCAGGGGAGCGCACCCGCGGCCTGCTTGTTGCGACGGGGGTGCTGGGGCTCTTTTTCGGAGGCATGTTTATCGGTGGCATTGATGTCATCGATAGCAAAGAAGATCGAATTTGGTTTTTTGGGCAGGCGTGCATCGGGCCGATCGCGGTTGGTGTTGATTGGACCCATCAGAATCGATTTAAAGTCATTGACCCAGAGAGCAAGAAGCTGCGGTCGGCAAACCCGGATGAGGGGCGGGCGGCCAACGGGTTGGCGTTCAAGGGTGGAGAGCCCCCTAACCGCAAATCAATCAATAAAGTAAACGACCTGGGAACGCTTTACGCCACGCTGGCGGGAATGATGAACTTAATTGTAATTCTGGACGCCGGATGGCCCTCGCGGAGACGGATCTGGCCGGTGAGGAAGCCGGGAAGAGGCGTGGCCAGCGAACCGGCCACCGGCGCGTTGCTTCCCACGTCGAATTCAGTGCCAACTCTGTCGGCTTCGCCAGCGTCATCATCGCCTGCCTCGCCTTCCTCGCCATCATCCACTCCGGAGGTGGCTCGGTGAACGGAGTTAACGAAACAGTGTTGCCGGTGTTGGTCGCGTATACGCCCTTCATCGACCCCATCAACGCGCACAGCACGTGGTACCTTTTGCTGATTCCTTTGGCGGTAGGAATCTCTGTGGTCTACAAAGCTGTCCGGGTGGGCGACTTACGTTACTACCCCCGTCAGGTGTTGGCAATGACCGGGCAGATCGTCGGCGTGATGGTGCTGCTGGCCGTGGGCGCTTATGTTCTCATCCAGCATCTATTACCAGTGATTTTTCCCGCCCGTTAAGCATCTGGCGGCCTATGGCACAGCTTATGTTCAAGGTTCTCCGATGATCGGCGACGGATGGAATGGAGACAACGCGGCAATGCGGCCGGAGCACCACGGCACGCCGGAGGAGCCGACTCCGCGGCGGGTCGCGGTTATTACCGGCTCACGCGCTGAGTTTGGCCTTCTTGCACCGGTGATGCTTGCCATCGCCGCCAATCCGAGCCTGCAACTGATGGTGATCGCGGCGGGATCCCATCTTGTGGCTCCGGCGGAGACGTTCTACGACGTGAAGGCTTTGTTTAACATTGCCGAAGTGGTACCG
>CAYVFW010000082.1:0-13272 GCA_964450325.1 uncultured Phycisphaeraceae bacterium
GCTCACGCTGGATATTGAACCGTGCCCCCGCCCCCGCAAGCAACCATCGCTATTAACTCTCTTCGCGAGATTCCCCACATACTCACTAAACGGCAATGAAAGAATCACCCCGCTCCCCGCAACGCCCCACAGCATCGCGCGGACACTCCCGGTGTAAACCTCAGTCTCCCGGCAGTTTTGGCCAGACGGGTTTTTTTAAACAGATCACGGAACGGGTCACACCTCATATCAAAATAGATAGCTCAACCACGCCGCCCGACTGCCAACGCGGCATCCAATCCGAAAAATCGTCCGTTCAAAGTCCAAACCTGATCGGCCAAGGTCGCATATCCTCCCCTTAGAATGCAGTTGTGTCCCTTTTTCCTTTACCACGAGTCGGCACGGTATATGCAGCCGATAGGACGATTAGATGATGAAGCGTCGGAAGACCCACAAAACCTCAGCCTGAATCATTTTCGGACTTCCGACGAACAGATTCTGGGTGAAAACGTCCGATGCTTCACGATGGCAGGTAGTCAGTATCTCACATACATTCTCCCAAGTGGAGGAGCGTGAGAGCCGACGAAGGTAAAACCTGATAGTGGTTGGACTGTCGTGGTGGCGTGTTTCGAGTGTTCCTGGCGAACCCTCGACGGAACTGGATAACCCTTCTTGAAGGGATAGAAAATGTTTGAACGATTCACAGATCGCGCTCGCAAAGTCATGGCCTTGGCCAACCAGGAAGCACAAAGGCTTAACCATGAGTACATCGGCACCGAGCACATTCTGCTCGGGCTGGTCAAGGAAGGTTCGGGGGTCGGTGCTAACGTGCTCCGCAACCTCGATGTTGATCTCCGCCGCGTTCGGCTGGAGGTTGAAAAACTGGTAAAGGCCGGACCAGAAATGGTCACGATGGGCAAGCTCCCGCAAACGCCCCGCGCCAAGAAGGTCATCGAATACGCCATCGAAGAGGCCCGCAACCTCAACCACAACTATGTAGGTACCGAACATCTTTTGCTCGGCCTGCTGCGTGAGCACGATGGCGTCGCCGCTCAGGTCCTGATGAACCTGGGCCTCAAACTCGAGGAAGTCCGCGAGGAAGTTCTAAACCTTCTGGGTGCTGGCAACGAGAGCAGCGAAGGTAACTCCGGCTCCAAGGGTGAGCCAAGCGGAGGCGCAAGCGAGTCTTCTTCCTCCTCCTCCGGTTCTTCCGGCGGTGGCAAAGAAGCTGCGGGTAAAGGTAAGAGCAAGACGCCCGCGCTCGATTCGTTCGGACGCGATCTCACAGAGCTCGCACGCGAAAACACCCTCGATCCCGTCATCGGACGGCAAAACGAAATTGAACGCGTCGTGCAGGTACTCTGCCGTCGCACGAAGAACAATCCCGTGCTGCTCGGTGAAGCGGGCGTCGGCAAGACAGCAATCGTCGAGGGCCTCGCCCAACGCATCATCAGCGGTGATGTTCCCGAGATTCTTCACGAAAAGCGCCTGGTTGTCCTCGATCTCGCGATGATGGTCGCTGGCACCAAATACCGCGGCCAGTTCGAAGAACGAATCAAGGCCGTGATGAACGAAGTTCGCCGCGCCAAAAATGTAATGTTATTCATCGACGAGCTTCACACCCTCGTCGGCGCGGGCGGTGCTGAGGGCGCCATTGATGCCAGCAACGTGCTCAAGCCCGCCCTCGCACGCGGCGAGATCCAATGCATCGGCGCAACCACATTCGACGAGTATCGTAAGTATATCGAAAAGGATGCCGCCCTCGCCCGCCGCTTCCAGGCTATCACCGTTGATCCTCCAACCGCCGAGCAAACAGTCGAAATCATCAAGGGGCTGCGCGATCGCTACGAGCAGCACCACCGGGTAAAGATCACCGACGGCGCGATCAGAGCCGCCGTGGAACTTTCCGGACGTTACATCACCGGCCGCGTACAGCCAGACAAGTCCATTGACGTGATCGATGAGGCTGGCGCGCGGGTCCGTATTAAGTCGATGACCAAGCCGCCAAACCTCGCCGATATCGAGGGCGAAATCGAAAAGCTAAGCGTCGAGAAGGACGAGGCCGTGAAGGCCGCCGACTACGAACGCGCCGCCGAGCTTCGCGACAAGGCCGAGCAGGCCCGCAAAAAGAAGGAAGAAATCCAAAAGGCCTGGCGCAACCGCGCTCAAACTACCGACGGCGAAGTCGATGAGGAAGTAGTCGCCGAGGTAGTCGCGAAGATGACCGGTGTTCCCCTCAAGCGATTGGATAAGGACGAAGCAGGTCGCCTCCTTAAGCTTGAGAACGAGCTGCACAAGAAAGTTATTAGCCAGGATGATGCGGTGAAGGCGATCTCCAAGGCGATCCGTCGAGCCCGCGCAGGGTTGAAAGACCCCAAGCGTCCGATGGGTTCATTTATCTTCGTCGGTCCCAGCGGCGTCGGTAAGACCCTGCTCTCTAAAGCACTCGCAGAGTTTATGTTTGGTGATGAGGAAGCCCTCGTCCATCTCGACATGAGCGAGTACATGGAGAAGCACAACGTGAGCCGTCTGGTCGGCGCGCCCCCGGGCTACGTTGGCTACGAAGAAGGCGGCCAACTCACCGAGCGCATCCGCCGCCGGCCCTACTCGGTTATCCTGCTCGACGAAGTCGAAAAGGCTCACCCCGACATCTTCAATATGCTCCTGCAGATCATGGAAGAAGGGCGCCTCACCGACTCCTTCGGACGTAATGTTGACTTCAAAAACACAATCCTTATCATGACCAGCAACCTCGGCGCCGACCTTATCAAGGGCGGGGCCGGGTTCGGCTTCGGCAAGCGTACCGAATCAGGTGATTATGATAATATGAAAGTGGTGCTGATGAAAGAGATCGAGCGGTTCTTCCGTCCCGAGTTCATCAACCGCCTTGATGATGTCATCGTCTTCCGTCCGCTTACGAAAGACGACCTCACCCTCATCATCGAATTTGAAGTCGCCAAGCTCTCCAAGCGCCTCGCTCAGCAGCAGTTCCTGATCGAGTTAGAGCAGCCCGCCAAAGACTTCCTTATTGATAAAGGCTATAACCCCGAGTACGGAGCAAGGCCCCTCCGCCGCGCCATCGGTCAGTATATCGAAGATCCTCTCTCCGAAATGCTTCTGGGCGGCACCTTCACAGCACCTTGCAAGATCATCTGCACTCGCCGCAACGCCCCGGATGGCAAACCCGAAGAACACCTCTTCTTCGATTCAATCCCCATCGCGCCTCCCGAAGCTGCGCAGCCCCCTGCTGAAGTTAAAGCCGCCGAGGCTCCTCCGGCAACTACCAGCACCTAACCGGTTGACCTCCTAACTTAACTAATACCACACATTCATCCCAAGAACCCCGCCGCAAGGCGGGGTTTTTTCATGATGCTCGTCGGCGATCCGGCATTGCCAAGGTCCAAGCCCTTCGAATACCTCGTCACATAATCAACCAACCTCAGCCAAAATCGCGCAAACCCCGCTCCTGAAAAGATTTCCATGGCGAATTGCCGCTCCGGGGATGCGAAAAGTCTTGCATTTTACTTCATAATGGTTTAACATACGCACAGTGGTAGGAAGAAATCCCTAGATACGAACTTTATCCAAACGCTCTTGGTTTAGCTTTCCGCTTGCCAATCGAAGCCTTCCGCAACTCTGGTTGCGTTGTAGTCAACTCTGTTCGTGTGTCTCTCCCGCGGCTGTTTCCGCTTCTCGCGGGGGAGTGTGGTGTGGTCAATTTCCTTAGGAGAAGATAGATGAAGAAGATTTCTGCCCTCGTCGCAGCCGCGGCATTCGCCAGCATGGCCTGCGCTCAAGAGTCCGTTACATTTACCAACGTTAACAGCGACTTGCCCGGCACCGTGTTGAACTACACGTTCAGCAACTCTTTCAACTGGTTCGGGAGCCTTTCAGTCAGCGGCACGCTGAGAGAAGTAAACGTCGGAACCTTTGCGAGCGAAGCCCGCATCGGGATTACGACCCAAGCCAACGGTGGTGTCGTTCCCAACAACCTTCAGGTCTTCACACAAGGCAACTTCACGGGTTCAGTCACCGGCAGCCGCAACTTTACGACGAGCCTCGGTAGTGGAAGTTTCGTCAATCCCCAAGGTCAGACTTGGGCGTTCAACTTCTTTGAATCATTCAACGATTCGGGCATCGACGCTCGCTGGGAGACGGTTACTCTTACGTTCAATGCGGCCGTTCGCCCCGCGTGCATCGATCTCGGCGGCATCGATGGGACCATCCAGTTGAACACGCTCGGCACCACGCTGGCCCCCACCAACGACACCGAAATAGCACTTTACAGTAACAGCGGAATCAAGCTTTTTGAGAATGATGATTTTGGCGGCGGGCTCCTTAGCGCCATCAACGCCGGGGAACTTCCCGACGGTGTCTATTATGTCGCCGTCGCCGGATTCAATGCGACCTTCGGTAACGGTTGGGCCGTTACTTCAGTCAGCCCCAACTCGGGTAACGCCGTTCTTAACGTAACCAACGGCACTGACATGCTCACAGGTTCAGGTAACCTCGCCGCGGCGGGCGTGAACTGGTACTGCTTCACCGTCCCCACCCCCGGCGCGCTCGCGATCGTCGGCATGGGCGGCTTGGTGGCCATCCGCCGCCGCCGCGCCTAACTCACGCTCCTCTTGCGGGGTTGATGAGCAGACAGCACAAAATATTACGACGCCGCCACTCGAGAAGAGGGCGGTGTTTTCGTTTTTGTTTGAACTTAAGTCCAGGCTTGCAGTTGTTTCGTTCCATGCCCTATCTTGACAACTCGTTTTTTGCTACGGCCTAACCGACGACACGAGAGTACTGAAGCAATAAAAAAAACCCGCGATAGCGCGGGTTGAGTAATCAAAACATAACAGAGAGAAGAGCTAGGCTTCTGCTTAGGCGGCCTTCTTGCTCTTCAGCTTGGCGCTCATGCGGCTCTTGCGCCGTGCGGCTTGGTTCTTATGGATCACGCCCTTCTGGGCCGTGCGGTCGATGATCTTTACGCACTTCTTGAAGATGTCTGCCGCGGCGTCGGGGGTGCCGTGGATGAGGGCTTCGTTGAACTCCTTGATGGCCGTTCGCATCGTGGCCAAACGCCACCGGTTGCGGGCGCGGGCTGCGAGGTTCTGACGGATACGTTTGCGAGCTGTGCGAGAATGAGCCATTGCGTTAGACTTTCAACACCGTCGGGGGAACCAGATCGATAAAACGGATCGAAAAACAACCACCGGGAAACCCTCTCCAATAGCGAGAAGTGTGGCCGGGATTATTGGAGGGACTCCCGGTGAAGTCCACACCCGGAGGGAACCAGTTTTGAGTAGAGGTCCGAACAAAGACCTATCGTCGGTGTTGGGACGCGAAGTTAACCGGGCACGCAAGCCCGTGGAAGGCTTTACTGATCTGGGCCACCGCCCTACACTTGACCCCACTTGCGGGTGTAGCTCAACTGGATAGAGCACCTGACTACGAATCAGGAGGTTATAGGTTCGACTCCTATCACTCGTGCTTGCAAAATGCCGCGGACCGCCGGTGCTTACCAGCAGTTCCGGCCCGCCGCCGGAGGGGCCTAGGAGGGCGGTTGCGATCTTCCCCAAGTTTGAATTTACGGCGTCAGGTTCGATCCGAACATCTTAATTTATTCCACCGGCGATGGACGGCGGTGGGGTCGGCCGTTTTTAATTAAAGGGCAGAGCGTTGGTTGGGGGGTGACGCGGGTTACTTTCTGCATGCGTGATGGCCTAACGGAGTGTAATACAAAGCCCTGATTCGTAAGGAGATAGCCGAGGGACCGGCACGTGGTTCAGGCCTGCGACCGGATGTTTACTTACTATGGAACGATCTACAGTGCGATTGACTGCGGTACACGGCACTCCTTTGGATGAGCCGGTGGTGAGGTCGTCGGTGGTCGCGGCGGCGAAGGCGTTGGCGGAGCGGAGCGGGGTGCATGTTTATCACTTACAGACCACCGAAGCGATGATCGAGCTGCAACTGGGAGTTGGGCGGTTGGAAGCGGTCGGGTTCGCGGCGGAGCTGAAAGCAATTACGAATACCTGGTATCAAGAGCGCTATCGAGACGGCCCGCTTTGGGGCACACCCCCGCCGGGGCTGTGAGCACTCCGCAGTAGCGCAAGGCGATCAATTAGGATGGGTTGTGCTTGGTGAGTAACGATCACCCCTTGCGGGGTGAGGGGGTTGTGGATTACGTTTCCGGGGGTGTCGCTTTGCTCCACTCGCCGGTTACTTACGTTAAGCTCGTTGGGCTTTGGGAAGGGGGAGCCGTTGAGCTCTGGGGAGGGGGAGGAGAAAGTGACGGCCCTGCGCTCACCCCACATCGCGTTTTTGGAAGAGCATGATAGCCAGGGAGAGGAAGACGCCGATCTGCACGAGTGCGTAGGCGAACGCGGCTCCGAAGTAGCTCAACGAGACCGCCCGGTTTTGGGAAACGGCATCTAGTAGCCAGTAAAACTGCAGATTCGGAACCGCGCCCCACGCTGCCAGTGCTATCGGATTGATCTCCGTGTATCGCTGGAAGACGTAATCTCCTTGAGCGGGCGGACGAAGAATCGGAACCGGGTTTTCGCTAATATTACGAACTTTGAGTACCTGGTATGGGGGTTTGCTCTCGGTAACGATGATCGAGGAGGGTACATTTGCGCTCATCAGCGTGCCCACGTTGGAGAGATCACCGGTGTAACTCTCGTAGCGCTTCGTGCCCAGCATGGGAAAACCGCTCGGGCTGGGGCTGTAATAAAACGCCGTTCCGGGGGGGAGCGGAAGTTTGGGGGCAAGCTGCAAACGAACGAGGTACGAGGAATCGGCGGAGCGGAAGTCGGTCTTCTCCGGATCGTCTGGAAGCGTCACCAGGATCGTGCCGAGCAACTGGTTATTGAAGACGTGGCGGCCGAGCAGATAGTTGCTAAAGAGCGAAAGCACGAAGACGCCGAAGCAAATTACAATCGTCATCACGCGGCCAAGGCGCGTGGACGCCGCGACCGCGACGGCAACGAGCACCATGACCGCCATCATCAGGCAGAGGCAAGCGACCGTGACCTGCGGTTTAAAGTCGGTGAGGAGAGGCTGGAACTTCCACTCCTTGCCAATGAAGAGGGCAGCAACGTAAGCAATAAACGTGAAAGGTAAGAGAAGGAGGGTTGAGGTCTGCGGGAAGTTCCAGCCGTAGAAGTAGTTGCACCACCCGCCCAGCGCGAGCGCCAAGAAGGCGGAACCAACCGCTAGGACGATAACTGGTTGATCAAGCTGGTCAGAGACGGTGGTCATCACTCCGTGACGGATGGAGAAGAGGAGGTAGAGCAGCATGATCGCCATTGCCCCGAGGATCGCGACCGCCACGCCCAAATATTTGCCGAAGATCAATACTGGCCGGGGAACCGGCTTACTGACAATGGTGAGAACGGTTTTGTTCTCGATTTCTCTGCTGATAACGGTGGTGGCGAGTATCCCGGCGAGGATCGCGCCTAGAACGAAGACGGTTGCCAGGCCTAAGTCTAAGAGAAGTTTGTTGTCTCCGACGACTTCGCCGGTCTCTTCCATCCCCATCGCGAATCCGGTGCTCCACGTATTGAAGACTTGGAGTACGCCTCCAATCAGGATCATTACCAGCAGCACTGGCTGCCGAACGGCTTCGATAAGTGTGGTTCGAGCTATTGTGAGCGTTTGAGTGATCATGTGGGGAGCAGTAAGCGGCGTGTCCAGAATAGAACCAAGCTATCTTACTGACAACCCCGAACATAGGTTCGTTGCGGGCGTAGTTCAAGAACAGCCCCGCCGAATCGCCGCGACCCGCATCAAATCGCATCGGCTGCAAAGAGTTCACTTGGTTGATCAGTTTGGGTGGACTTAGTGCGGTGACCGTGCGACAATAGCCCGCGCCTCGGCTGGGCAAGTACGCAGCGGAACTGTGCTTTTAGGATGAACGAGGCTCTAAGCTGAGTTAGACCACGCGTCGTTGGATTCGGGCGCGTGGCAGGTTGAAGGAGGGATCAATTGGTGTGGAGTGGTGGGGGTAAACTACCCGGGTGAAGCCGCGTGCGCGACCTCAGTAGCCTGCTCTGGGAGCTCGGCTCTGCCAGGTGGTTGAATCGTGATCGGGCTGAGCTCTCGCTCGTTGCGGTCGGCGTGAGCGTGGGGGGGGTGAATGCGGGTTCAGCCGTTCTGGCGAGAATCCTGAATGCGGCTTATCGGTGCGTCGCTTGCTTCCTGCGGCGGGGTGCTTGGCGTCGGCGAACAAGATGCAGTTCAATCCGTACCCGTTTGGTGCTTGCTCTTGCGCTTTCCGCTTGGCTGTGCATCTACATAGGGATGATTCCGGTATCGGGTGGGAGGCGCGTGGGCTTCTTGCGGTGAGTTTGAAGCTGAGCGGTGGTGTTGCTCGGGTTTTCTCCGGTGTTCGGAGCAGATTCGCGGCGGCGAAGGGCTAGACTTGGAGAAGGTGGTGGAGCAGTGTGGTTGGAACGATTGTTATGAAAGCAGATTATATTACCTATAAGCAGGCCACGGGCGCAAGCCTGGGCGGCCTGGTGCTTCAAGTGGTGCTGACGACAGCGCTGTTGATTTACGGCGTGGTGAGTAAGGATCACGCTGCGGTGAGTGGCTCGATCTTCGCGGGGATCGGCGTGCTCTCGTGGCTTACGCTGGCCATCGTGTTTGATCAGCATCGCCGCGAGCGGGTGGAACTGATTGAAGCGGATGCGTTGGCCTCTTCGCCTCTGGCGGGGACGAGCGTGTTCAGTGGGAGCGCGGATGATTTTCGGCCAGCCGCGAGGCGGCTGGCGGCACTGCACAAGTATTTCGTGCCCACGATGTCGGTGATAATCAGCGGGCTGTTTATTGGCACGGGGATCGTGCGATTTTTGTCGGGCAAGCTGCGGGTTGATACGGAAGACTTTACTGCGTCGCTGCATGAGGGATGGGCGCTGGGGATTGGATTAGGCGTGGCGGTTCTTGGGTTTATCTTTGCTCGGTTCACGGCGGGGCTGGCGAAGTTTGAGCCGATGGCCAACTTGCGTGCCGGGGCTTCGCTCGCGATTGGAACTTCGCTCATAGGGCTGGCGATTGGGATCGCAAACTTCGTGGATTTGGTGGGTACGAATGCGCTGGTGCGTTACGTGCAGGTGGTTGTGCCCGCGTTCATCGTGCTGATCGGCGTTGAGCTGTTCCTGCACTTTCTATTAGGCTTATATCGTCCGCGAAAAGCTGGCGATGTGCCACGTCCCGCCTTTGATTCGCGGCTGCTGGGGTTTCTGGCCGCGCCGGATAAGATCGCCGAGTCAATCAGCGGTGCGATCAACTATCAGTTAGGATTCGATGTAACATCGGGCTGGTTCTACCAGTTATTAAGCCGGGCTTTGGTGCCGCTGATTCTGTTTGGGTTACTGGTGGTGTGGTTGTTGTCTGCGGTGGCGGTGGTGCGGCCTCATCAGCGCGGGATGATCTTACGATTTGGCGCGGTTTGGAAAGATAATGTTGCGCCCGGCATGCATTTGAAGTGGCCCTGGCCCATCGACAGCCTTTACGTACCTGAATACTACAAGCGCGACCGAGCGGGTCGGCTTGAAATCGCGGATCGCACTGTGACCGGGCTGCGGACCATCGAGCTTGGTACCTCACCGCCTGCAACCACCGAGCCCATTTTGTGGACCAACGACCACGCGGGCGAGGAGATTTATCAACTGGTTCGTACGGGCAAACTCGCCGCGGCGGGCACTACGGGTGCGACGCCGAGCAAGGATGCGGCGGCGGAAGAGAGCAAGTCTGACCTTTCGGATCTTTCGGTTATCTCTGCTGAGATTCCGTTGATTTACGTTGTGAAGGATGTGCTGCGGTTTGACGAGTTTGCTCCGCCGCAGCAGCGCGACATCGTTCTAAAGTCGGTGGCGCAGCGAGAGCTGGTCCGATTCTTTCAAACCATAACTTTAGATGAAGTGCTTGGCGGCACGCGGCTGGATTTGTCTCGTCGGTTACGGAATCGCGTGCAAGCCGCGTTTGATGGGATGAATGTTGGCCCCGATGGAAAAGCCCGGGGCGCGGGAGTGGAGGTTGTGGATGTGGCGGTGGTGGGGGTACACCCGCCCAAGGATACCGCGATGGCGTTTGAGACCCCGGTGCAGGCCGACCAGAAGTTACAAGCGAATATCGAAGCGGCCCGGACGGACGAGATTCGTTCGCTCACTGAGGTTGCTGGTCAGGTAACGTTGGCTCGGCAGATTGTTGAAGAGCTTAACAAGCTCGATGGGATGCGCGACCAGAAGGCTTCAGCGGATGCTTTGACCGCTCAGGAGTTTAAGGTTCAGAAGATGCTCGAGAGTGCTGGGGGCAGTTCCGCGGCGGTGTTAGCGGCGGCGCAGGCTGATCGGTGGAACCGGCACATGTCGATCCGTGCGATCGCGGCACGCCAGGAGGGGCGGGTAGCGCTATATGAAGCGGCTCCCGAGATCTTCAAGGCGCGGGCTTATTTTGAGACAATGAAGAAGGTGCTCTCGGAGGCCCGACTTTACATTACACCGGCTCGTGGAATTATGATTGATTTTAACGGTCAGGAGAGGGACTTGGGTACGGACATCTTCACGCCCGGCACGCCGGGCGGCGGTGGTTGAGTCAGGCTGGGGGAATGTGCCTTGATTGAAGTAATGTTAGTTTGTGTGGTTGGATTTGTGTGGTTGGGTCTGTATGGTTAGGTTGGTAAGGTGGGCGAAGTGGGTCGGCGTGGGCCGAAGGTTTGACAGTTCTGGAGAACGTTGTGCGTAAGTCTTTAATATATCTCGTAACGCTCGTGATTCTGGTGGCGATGGTTGCCTTTGCCTGTACTTTCACCGTTCGGTTTACCGAAGCCGCGGTGGTAACCACGCTGGGCAAGGCCGACGAGGGCGACGTGATCACCACGCCCGGCCTTCGCGCCAAAGTGCCGTACTTTCAGACTGTTACGAAGTATGACACGCGGGTGCGGGTGCTGAACACCAAGCTCGAGACGCTGAATACGGCGGATAACCGGCAGGTTGTGGTAGAAACGTTCTGCACCTGGCGGGTGGCGAACCCACTTAAGTTCTTCCAGCGGTTCAGTAACGCCGGGTATAGTGCCGAGGAGCACTACAAGGCGGCGGAGAACGCGCTCAAAAGTAATATCCGTGCTGCGGGCTCCTTGGTGAGCCGATACCGGATTGACCAGCTCTTTGCCGTCTCTTCCGCAGCGGCGGCCAATGGGGTTTCGCCGTTGATGGAGCTTGAGGCGAGCATGAAGGGGGCGTTCGAGTCGTCCAACGATCAGACGGGACTTAAGTTAAGTGATTACGGAATCGCGGCGGTGGATGTGGGCATCACGCGGATCGTGCTTCCCGAAGAGACCACCAAGGCGGTGTTTGATCGAATGAAAGTGACGCGCGAAGGTCTGGCGAAAGAGACCGAGAGCAAGGGCAATGCGCAGGCCGCGGCGATCAAGGCCAAGGCGGACAGCGATGCAAAGAAGATCAGGGACTTCGCCGAGCGGCTGGCCCAGGAGATTCGTAATCGTGGAGATATCGAGGCGGCCCCTTACTTCGCGCAGATGAATACCAATCCTGAGCTTGCGGTCTTCCTGCAGAACATGGATTTCATTCAGGACAGTTTCGGCCGGCGGACCACGCTGATTCTGTCTGGCTCGATGCCTGGAATTAACTTACTCTACCCTGATTCGGTGGCGCAGATGAAGAGCGGCCAGATACCCAACCCGATGCAGGGAAGCATGTTGAGCGAAAAGGCTCCGCCTAAGGCGACCGAGCGTGCGCCGCAGGCGGCGCCGCAAGCAGCGCCGCAGGTAGCGCCCCAGGTGAAGCCGCAGGGCGGAGGGGAGCCCCGATGAGCGACTTACAACCGCGCGAACTTCGCGCAGTGGATGGCGTGGGTGGTGGTGGTGGTGGTGATACCGCGCTGGAGAGTTTGCGGCCGATGCGCCGTGCGGGCTCGGTGAACTTGCGGACGGGTGGAGTTGAGGGGGATGGACGCTCGGGCGACTCACCGCTGGACCCTGCGAATCAATCGCTTGCAGATGCACTTAGGATTATGTTGCGTCTCTTGCAGGTGGGCATGGCCATCCTAGCGGGTCTTTACCTGTTCAGTGGTTTACAGTCTGTGCCCGAAGGGCAGCAGGCGATTCGGTTACTCTTTGGCGCTCGGCAGGGCGGGCCGCTGGATCCGGGGCTGCGGCTGAGTGCACCCTTCCCGCTCGGCGAGCTTATCCGGGTTGAGCGCGGGTTAAAAGACTATGCGATCGACAAAGACTTCTGGGTGTACCTGCCCGACAATACCGCCGAAGGGTTAAGCGTTGAAAAGCTTATTCCAACGGCATCGCTCAAGCCCGACCAGGGGGGCACCGGATCGGTGCTGACCGCCGATGGAAACATTGCGCACACCAAGTGGCGTGTGGGGGTGCGTCGAGAGGACGCGGCGAAGTTTGAGGAGAACGTGCTGCCCTCGGACGAGGAGCGGCTGGTACGGACGGCGGTGAAGCGCGGCGTCGTACACGCGTGCGCACAAGTTACAATCGACGAGCTGCTCAAGCAGTCTTCGTCTGGCGAGGGCTCGGTGGCATCGCGGGCGAGGATCGTGGCGCAGCGCACGCTAGATGCGTTTAACAGCGGACTGATTATCGATCAGTTAACTTTAGATCAGACCATTGCGCCGCTGGCGGTGCGGTCGGACTTTGCCAAGGTGCAGGCGGCGGTGGCCAATGCAATTAAGATCGAGGATCAGGCGGGCACCGAGGCTCGCAATCAGTTGAGCGCGGTGGCGGGCGGCGCGGTGCCGTACATTCTCGAGGCGATCAACGAGTACGAAGGTGCCCTGACCCGCGGCGACAAGAAGGCCCAGGATGCGGGCCTGGCTCGCATCGATGCGTTGCTGCTGGGGGAAAAGGTTACAATCAACGGCGAAGAAGTCGGCGACGTGATCGGCGGCGAGATTACCTCGATGCTCAGCGCTGCCCGCCGCGACCGGGCCTCGGCGGTGGCTTACGCCAAGTCTTCGCTCGCGAGCTTTGAGGCCAAGCTTGATCAGTTTAAGCAGAACCCCGGCGTGATGCTGCAGCAGGAGTGGTCGCGGGCGGTTACCGCGTTCATGAGCCGCGACACGGTTCAGACGCTGTACGTGCCCGAGGATTTGGTTAACTTTCGTCTGCAGATCAGCCCCGACCCCGACTTGATGCGGGAGGTTGATCGTTCGGTGCGCGAGCGAGAGCGGATGGAGGCAGAACGTAAGCGGATGGAGCAGTTGCAGCAGAATCGCTTTAAGACCGAGACGGGCGTAGAGCAGGTGCCTACTTAATTG
>CAYVFW010000083.1:0-13120 GCA_964450325.1 uncultured Phycisphaeraceae bacterium
TATCGATATTGCTCCGGTGATTCAATCAGTCAAGCCCGATGCACGGGTTAACTTCGCGCAGGCTCATGCCCCCACTGATGAAAGTCTCGCCAAGGCGATTCTGCATTTCGCTGATGCGCTCGCCAAGGGCGATGCCACCAAGTTTGGATCTATGCTGGCGGCCGAATCAAAGGGCGACCTGGATGCGCTGGTTGGTAGCGGCCAGTGGGATGAAGGCACGACCAAGATTGAGGCGGTGCGAGTTGTTAATGTTAATGATAATACACCCGGGGGTGCTGGTGGCGGCCCTGGCGGAAGCGGGCAGTCAACGAGCGCAACGATCCAACTGGCGATCCAAGATCCTTTGGGGGCATACCTGCTGGGATTTGAAGCTATCAGAGTGAGTGATCGTTGGGCGTTCAAAGGCGTAGATTCCCCCGCAACTGTTAAGAGTCGCGCGGTTGAGTTTGATGGCGCCTCAGCGATCAGCGGTTCGGGTACGACATCGGGGGGCGGGGGGGCCAGCGCGCCCGCCGTTGCCAGTGCGGCACAGACGCCGGCAATGGTTGCGTATCTCTTAGTTGAAGTAAACCGCCGGATTGGGGTTGCTGCGGGCGTTGAGCCAGACTTAACAGTGGTAAAGGCAGCAGCCACCGCTCAAGGAATCGACGCGTCCACGATGGAATCGCTCACCGCCGCGGGCAAAGCGGCAATTCAGGGAGGAGCCACACTGGACGATGCGACCATTGTGCAGTGTTACATGCTCCTGAAAACAGTTGCCGACGGTTCCGGTAAGGTGACGGGTGCTCAGGTGACGCAGTTCATGTCCAATGTTCTGCTCCTCCCCGAGAAGCAGGTGCGTGACAAGATCGACGCGGCCCCAAAGTAAGTTTCAAGGGTGAGGTGAATGGGCAACGGCGAGTGACAGACGCGCACGCTTATCGCTTGCCTTTCGCGCGGTTCCGGGGTTCGAGTCAACTTATCGATTCGAAACAACTAGCCGGTGATGGAGCGGGAAGTCGCTCCATCCCGGTTACTTTGTTAATAAGCAGTATGAGCTGAAAAGTAAGCGGCTGTCACGTACAAGTTGATGGCGAGTGACTGTGCGCAGGCGATCAGACTATGGCTTCCCGGTTGGAGCGGGGGCCAGCTTAGCAGCCTTCAGGGCTTCTAAGGCTTCCATCTTTGCGTCGTGCTCAGCCTTCGCTTTGGCAGTCACGAACGGCAGGAATTCCGAATCGTACCAAGTTTTCCATTGTTTATAATCATAACCCAGGCCGCCGGTATCCTGGCCGTACTCGCGGGTGGACCAATCTACCAGCGTGTTATGAATGTCAATATGATACGAAATTACAACAGCATCCACCACGCGCAAAAGCGTGCCCGTGGTGATGGTGCTCAACTGTGGGTCAAAGGCAACGGCGTAGGGACCCACGACCGGAGTTAGATCGCTTACGAAAGCGGTTTGCTGCCCCACAAGTATCCAGGCGAGTGCGCCGCCGCCGCTGCCGGTGCCACCCCCGATTCCAGCGGTTTGAGCGGTGGGCTGGCCCGTGGCCTGCGCACTGATCAGCCAGGGCATCAACTCGATTAAGTTTAAGTTACTGGCAAGGCGCGCCGACGAGGTCATAATTTTATCTTTGCCAGACCTGAAGCCCTCGTACACCACCATTCGCGTAGACTCGACGGCTCGTTTGTCCGCCTTGAGACGCGCCTTGATGCGCGATGTGGCCTCCGCCCGCATCGCCAGGTCCTTGTCATACACCGCAAGCCACGCAAGCGCGGCATCGCCCGCCGGGTTGGCCGCGGCGGCGAAACGATCCATCAGATAGATCTTTACATCAGCGTCTTCGCGTGAGAAGACATCAATGAGTAATGGGTAAAACGCTGCATCGAGGTACTTCTCGAGTTTTACGAAGCCCTCGTGCCGACGCTGCTCATACTTATGGCGGCCGAAATGCTGGCTACGAATCTTCTTGAGTTCTTTCTCCACGCCCACCCGCGCCCGGGCTTGTTCAGCGACCATTTTGGCTTGTGGAGAATCGGGGCTGATGCCCAGGCGGGCCATCCACTCCGGTGACGACGAATCGTCGACCGCAGAGCTTGTGCTTTCACTGCTTTCGTGAACCTGAGGCGCACGCAAACCTTGTGCAAAACCGGCTGGAACGATGGCCGCCAAGCACAGAACTGCGATCAAGCAGCCCGCTTTGCCGCGTATTTGAGGGAGTGGAGAATGGCGTGAATTGCTCATAGGTGTTATCTCTGTCCAGCCGCTCGTGAAGACGTATACGGAATAGCAAACGCCGAGGATGCACGAAAAACCTGTTGGACGCACAAGCGCGGCTGCGGTTCGGCCCGCCGCGAAATGAACTAGCCGGAACGATTGCTAAAATTGTAAGTCTGTTGGCTGGGGTGCGCCAGTGATCTGGAGCGCAGCGAATCTCTCACGACGCGCTGGAAGCGGGCCTCGACGCCCGGCTTTGCAGTTCAGTCACGAGTGCCTCGAAAATCTTAAGGGGTTCGCTCATTCGTCCGTCCCCCACTGTTCGGCACGCCTGCCAGCCCTCGACCGGTCCGACGAAGCTGAATCCATCGGCGGCAAGATGGGTAAGATTACGTTGAGTGGCGGGCTGTTCCCACATGACTTTGTTCATGGCGGGTGCGAGCAGGACGGGCGTGTTGGCACGGTCGATCGAGCTAATCAGCAAGGAGACAATGTTGTCGCCCCGCCCATGTGCGAGCGCGGCCAGGCACTCCATGGTGCAGGGAGCGACAACTGCCGCGTCCACCCGTCCGGCGAGTGAGATGTGTTGGGGGTCGAGCGAATCGACGTGCTCCCATGCCGAAGTAAATACGGGGTGACCTGAGAGTGACTGTAATGTAAGTGGTGTGATGAAGCGAGTTGCGCTGGGGGTCATGGCCACCCATACTTTGGCTCCAGCCTGAGCCAAGCCACTTACAAGCGTTGCTGATTTATATGCGGCAATCCCGCCCGTGACGCAGACGAGGATGCTGCGGCCGCTGACCAACTGTCGCCACGCCGAAGAGATGCTTGACGACATCGATGCTGAATGTAGATCTGTCTCATCAGGCATTTGCGTACCTTGAGGCCCGTCGCCGAAAGAATGCGCTTGCTCGGTCCTGCTCTCGTGACGAGAATCGCTCATCTCAAACTGTATGCGCCGCTTGGAAACTTACTACCGCTGGGGGCATTGCGACACCGCTCGAAGGCGCGTAAAGAACCCCAGCCATGCATCGGCCGGAGTTAGAAATCAACGAAAATGTCGGTACTGCCAGACTTAGCCGTCTGGCCAACTAGGTGTGCTGACTTACATCAAACGGAGCTGCGTTGAAGTCCAAAGTAATTTTGTCCTGCAAAATTTCCTCGATCACTAGCTCAAGGTCGGAGCGTCCATCGCGAGCGACCAGAGGCCGCGCGCCGTCCATCAGTTGAACAATCCGGCGTTGAATGAGGGCGCACAACTTAAATCGTCCGCCGACTTTGTTCACAATAAAATCGCTCTTAAGTGCTTCGATCATAATCGTTCTTCTTCAGGCCCGCCCCTCGGTTGATAGCACCTCGCCAAGATTCGTAGGCGACGTGTTCATTCCTGCGAGCCAACTATTTTCCGTACTCACCAACCGACAGATTGTACGCGACTCGCTGCCGCTCGGGTGCGTTGAAAGAAGATGAGACTGCCGCGTAGGCACTGGACCATTAACCGGGACTACCATCCGAGGGTTGGGCGCGGTTAAAGAAGGGAAAAGCGTCTTGTCTCTTCTCTGGATTCACACTGGAAAGGGCTATCGAATCCGGTCTTTCGACAAGATCGACAAGGCTTCAGCGTCTCGGACGAAAATCAGCATTCACTGCCTCGCCTTGCCAAATCGTATGATCTAGTGGCGTGGTAGCGTTCATGCCCTTCAAGGTGAGCGAGGTGCTGGGCCGTTCCGATTGCCTCGTTTAAATCGGCTGTCGCAATGGGCCGCTCTGAACAGACTGCTTTTCCGCTGTATTACGACAGGCGCACAAGGCCCAGAGGCGAGCGCGAAGTTACCTTGATGCCGCGAAGCGACGTGGTGCTTCTCTCCATCGGGCGTTCGTTTTCTCGTGCGTAGCTGAAGGCCTCGCGACCCCGATTGTTAAAATCGCGGAGGAGAGACTCGCGACCAAGTGGCGTTCGTGCTCAAGACGCGGTCGCGCTTGACAGGGTGATAGCTTGGGGGTTGATCGGGGTAGAGCGATCGTTTAGCGATCACTTTGTTCGCAAAGTTAAGCTGGGGTCATCGAACCGGCCGGGTTGGGTGGGTTAGATTTGTTTAAGGATACTGCGCATGGCATGGAGTAAGGGCGACCGAGTAATACACGTCGCGAAACCGGAGTGGGGAGTCGGAGAGGTTTTGTCGGCTGAAGCGGGCGCGGCGGCCGCTGGTCCCGGCGGGGCTGTTGCTACCCAAAGGCTTACGATTCGCTTCGAGCGGGGCGGCACGAAGGCCATCTCAACTGAGTTTGCGGAACTGAAGCCATTAGGCGACATGCCGCTCCGCCGCTCAGCGCAATCCGACGAGGGCCAGGTTTTTAGCTTTGCGCCCACGCCGACCGAACTCAAAGAAATTATGACCAAGTTGCCCGACGAGGCGACTGATCCTTTTCTATCGCTCATCAAACGGCTGCAAGCAACTTTGGGGTGTTACCGATTTGGCGATACGAGCGGTGCGCTACTTGACTGGGCGTGCATGCAGACGGGGCTACGCGACCCGCTCAGCCGGTTTAATCGTCACGAACTGGAACAGTGGTATACCCGATTTAAGATGGAGTCGGACGATCAGCTCAAGAAGCTCTGCCGCGAGTTGCGAAAGGCAGACGCAAAGGCGCTTGAAGCGGCAATTAACACTGCGGGGGCCTCCGCGAAACAAGCGTTGCGTCGCGTCGACTTCGGACGTTGAGATAACACCACATCCGGAATGCGCCACGGCGGCACAGGCGGCGACGTCTCCGGGATGTCTGTAGATCCCAGCCGCGTTTGGTCAAGGCAGCGAACGCTCGCGCGGTGCCTCTAGTTGGTTTTCAGGACCACCCAGCCCCTTATTATTAGTCTGTTGGAGGGAAAACATCGCGGCGGGGGGCTGAGTACGGCCGCCTTCGCTCTCGGTGCGTTTGCCAAGTCGGATTCTGGCCCGCCAGTTGTAATGCTCTCTCCCATCTACCACCCTTCGATCAGGCTTGTGCTTGAGGCGGAGGTTCAGAGATCGATGGACATAATAAGAGGAGAGCCGCCAGATGAACGAACAAGACTTTCAGAACAAACTAGGCGAACTGATGAAGCAAATCGAAGCGTTGCCCCCGGATGAGCGAGCTCCGCTTGAGAAGCTCGCGGCGGAGACCAAAGAGCGGCACGAAAAGATGAAAAAGACGGTGGGCGAGCTTCAGGAATCACTGGATTACTTACGGTTGTCGGTCAAGTATCTCGTGTTTGACCTTGAGGCTACGCGTCGCGAGAATGATTATCTTCGTAAACTGATCGAATCGCGGGCCAACCACGAGGAATCAGAGCGTGAGGGCGCAGACTAAACCCCCAACACCGTTTTCGGCGGCCTCGCATCGTGTTAAGCGATCCCGGGAGAATGCTGTAGGGCTACGGGCCGGTGCGGAAAGACCAGTCGGCTGACGGAAATGCATTACATCACGGGTTTGCCGGACACCTTCGTTCCGGCGTGCGCGATTCGCAGGATTGGTGGCGCGATGGGTCGCCATGGTGCGCCGACGCTCAGTGTCTTCACGTGCGAATTCACGGAGCGTATTCACGCTAGGCAAAATCCGCAGCACGCTGCATAACAAAACTCCGGCCCCATTCTGGTGCCGGAGTTTTTTACTGGACTGACATAAACGTCCGCGAGACGAAGCCTGCGGCAAACGAGCGATAGCGGTGGGCGATATCTGTGCCGAGAGCGAAGTGCTCTGCATAAGCGCCGTGGTTACTTTGCAGCTTTCTTCTTCGGTGCCGCGTGCAGCCATTCGGGCAAGCCCTGGCCCTTCTCGAAAAGGTCAGCAAACTTAAAGCCCTTGCGCGATTTCCATTGCTTGCGGTGATAGGCATCGCTGGCGAGCAGGGGGAAGAGAGCGGAGAGTTCGCCGAAGACCATCTGCTCGTGAACAATATCAACCTTGCCCCAGGAGCAAGCCTCGCGGAGCGTCGAGCCGGAGAGTGCGCCGTCGCGGCTATCGGCGACGGTCATCTGGATTGCGTATTTGTGCATCCCCACGTCGCCGCGGGCCTTGCCACCCTTGCGCTCGTTGAGCAGTTCGGCGGCCACGACGATGTCTTGCGCGAAGTTTTTCGGTACGCCGCCGCCGAGCATGAGCAGACCGGTGTCTTTGCACGCCAGCTTGATGTCAGTGAGTTCGCGGAAATCCTTGCCGCTATCAAAGGCCACGAGGCCGCGGCCCTCTTCAATGGCTTCGGTCTGCTGGAGGACAATACCAAAGCCAGCGGAACAATCGCTAAAGGCCGGAACGAAGATTGGAACGCGCTTGAGGAAGCACGTCTTGACAATGCTTTCGTTCTTGGAGTAGTGCTTGGCGAGGTAGGCTCCCATCGCTTCGATGAACTCGCGGCTGGAGTACGCCCCCGGCTCGAAGGCGTTGAAAATCTCGTGGGTTTTGGCGTCGGTTGCGCGGAGGTCGTCCTCATCGATGTAAGTATCGTAGATCCGGTCGATCATCATGTTGCGCAGCATCACGTCATCGACGGGCGGTGCTTCCGGGCTTCCCGGGGCGATGTAGTGCTTGAATCCCAGGCCCTCGAAGAAATCCTGATCGACGATGTTGGCTCCGGTCGAGACAATCGCATCGATCATGTTGTTTTCAAGAAGGGTAATCATGGCCTTCTTTAGCCCGGCGGAGATAAGCGAACCCGCGAGCGTCAGGATGACCCCGCATTCCTTATCCTTGAGCATCATCGAGTAAATGTCTGCCGCGTTCGCCAGCGTGCGGCTGGTGTACGCCATCTTGCGGTACGCATCCAATACCGGGCGGGCGTCGAACGATGTAATATCAATATGCTTGATCGGATTGTTGAGCAGTTCTTTCTTTGTCCACTGTGCCATTGATCAGCCTCCGATGATGTAAGTCTTCCCGAGCCATAAGACCACGGTGCATCGCAATCAAGCCCCCCTGACGGCGAATTGTAAAGAACACGCGAACAATGCTACACCGGGGGTGGCGGTGCAACGCAATAGTATCACCTCTTCGAGAGTCATAGCCGCAAGGCAGCGGCGGCAACCGCTGGCTTGAGCAGCGGGTTGAGTCTAACGGCGGCGGCGAAACATCAGCAAGCACGCCGCGGCAGAGAACGCAGAAGCCGGAGCGGGAACGGTGCCTTCGATCGTCGCCTCGCTGAGGAAGACCCAGCGGTTGTCATCCCCATCAATTAGGTTGACCCGGACGTAGCGGGCTTGATAACCCAGAGCAACCGCGGTGAAACGCGCTGAGTCGTCGGCCGCCTCCGCAGCAGAAAACATATAAGTTGCTGCTGGGAAAAAGTCAATCCCGGTGATGCTCGTTTCAATTGTAACACGCTCAGGCAGGAAGACGCCCCCCGACTGCCTGTTATTAAGATGCAGGCGGATCTCATCGACATTGAAGACCGCACCGAGGTCAAAGGTTATCGCTGGCGTAATTGTCCGCCAAGCAACCCATTCATAGGCTGGACCTAAACCAAGGTTCTGCGACCAGTCCTGAACCCCGACGACCCCGTCGGTCAGTTGTCCTAAGCCCCCGCTCAGTAATGAGCCATCGACGAAGGTGTCTCCCGCGCCTGTGTAGGTGTCATCGTGATAATTGAAGCTGCCGCCCGAGTTCACCCCCTCGCCGTTCGGCACGGTGTAAGAAACCGGAACGAGAACCGCCGCCTGCGCGGCCGCAGCGAGCCAGCCTGCGACAATAGCAACTCGAACCGGCATCGTGCCGCTAAAATTCAAAGTAATCATCTTTTCTCTCCTCAACTAACAAGCCGGCCGGATGGTCCAATACCGAGTGCCACCGCTGTTCAAGCAAACTGTATGCGAGTTGCCGGGGCGCGACCCCCACGGTTCCGAGGGGTTAGCCACAACGCTCAATAAACATGCACGGTTTGTAAAAACTGCGCTAAGACCGCATACCATTAATCCCCGCCCAATAAGCGGACTTTTAGGAGTAAACCTTGACGATTGCATCAAGCACGATTGTCCGACCTTCCACCGCCCGCATGAGCGAACTCGCGTTGTCGGGTGCCGCGCCGGTGGCTATTAAACCCGTTCCGTTTATGTCCACCTCGCTCGCCGAGGCGGATATCCAAGCAGTGTACGCGGTCCTTAAATCTGGCATGTTACGAGCGGCGGGCAAGTGCGCTGAACTTGAACAACGCTGGTCTTCGATGACGGGTTCCAAACACGCATTGACATGCGCCAATGGTACCGTTGCGTTGCAACTTGCTTACGAGCCTCTCTTCGCTCCGGGTGACGAAGTGCTAGTCCCCGCGTGGTCTTACATCGCTACTGTTTCGATGGTGGTGGCACGCGGGGGCATACCGGTCTTTGTAGATGCCAATCCCGATACCTATCAGATCGACATGGCCGACGCTGCCCGCAAAGTAACATCGAAAACGCGTGCGATCACGCCGACCCACCTCTACGGGTGCGCTGTTGATATCGATGCCGTTCAATCGCTCGCGGCGAAGCACGATCTTAAAGTAATTTATGATGCAGCACAAGCGCATCTGGCGACCTACAAGGGACAGGGTCTGGGCAAGTTTGGCGATGCTGTGACCTATTCGCTTTACGCCACCAAAAACCTCGCGACCGGAGAGGGGGGTCTGCTAACGTGCAACGATGATGGTCTGGCCCGCACCATCGGTTTATTACGTTCTCACGGAGAGACTGAAAAGTACCTGCATGAGATGGTCGGTTACAACTATCGCCTCAATGACATGGCGGGTGCGCTCGGCTGTTCGCGGCTCGACCGGCTCGTGGCACAGACGCAGGAGCGGCGCAACGTCGCGGCGATTTACGACCGCATGTTGAGCGGAGTGGCGGGGATCAAGACCCCGGTGACGACCCCGGGAAGCGTTCCGGTTTATCACTTATACGTCGCGCAACTTGATCTCGCGCGATTCTCGTGTACGCGGGATGAGTTCTGCGCGGCACTGAAGGCAGAGGGGATCCCCACCGCTGTTCACTATCCGCGGTCGCTCCCGCAGCAGCCCGCGCTTGCAAAGTATGCGAAACAGGGCGATACACCGATCGCCAACGGTTTGAAGGATCGCGTCTTTGCCCTGCCCATGCATCATGACCTAAGCCAGGAACAAATTATGTGGGTGACGCAGGCGGTCGGGAAGGTCGCTGCGGCTTATGCTATCTGATACGCAATGCGCAGATACGCTAGGGCGCCTTGACCGCCTCGGTATTCGTAATAAGATGTAAATAAGAACGGGCCATCCACGAGGGTGGCTTTTTTTAATTGTGCCAAGAGTGTCGCGAGTGGGCGCAAATGTGGACCGTGGGCTGATCCCTTTTTGCCTGTGCGGTGTGCCGAAAGTTTAAGTTCCTGGGCTAACGGCGCGGCGGCGACCGTGACCGCACAATTTACAGTCCTTTCACGGTCAGCGAAACGTCCTTTCGCTGCACGTCCCCCGCAGCGACTTTCTCCCAGCCGCTCCCCAAATCACCGATCGGATCAGGCGGGATGATCTGCACTTTCTTGTCGCCAAGTTTGACCTCGCCGCGACGGACACGGTCTTGAAACGCGAGACACTCTGCGAGCAGGCGGTCCAGAATTTCGGCTTCGGGGACGTTAGCGACCTTTTCGCCCTGAACATAAATAATCCCACGGCGATCCCCCGCAAAGACCGCAACATCGGCACCCTCGGCTTCTCCCGGCCCATTGACGATGCAACCCATCACCGCCACCTTCATTGGGACTGTTACCCTGTTGGCAAGAGCCTTTCGCACGTCCTGGATCAACGTAAATAGATCAACCTGGATACGGCCGCATGTGGGGCAGGCGATGAGATCAACGCCGATTCGTTCACGCAGGCCCAAGCAATAGAGCAGCTCAAGGCCGTCTTCGACTTCATAAATCGGGTCGTTGGCATAACTGATACGGATGGTGTCTCCGATTCCATTGATGAGCAGACCCCCGAGAGCAACGACGCTGCGGATGGTTCCGGTTTCCTTGGGCCCCGCGTGCGTAACGCCTAAGTGAAGCGGATGATCAAATCGCCTACTTATTTCTGTGTAGGCATCGACGACCAACGCGGCGTCCATGCTCTTTGCGGAGATTGAGATATCGTGAAAGTCCTCTTCGTAGAAGATATCAAGATATTCCTCGAGTTTGGCGATCATAATTGCGAGCAGATAGCCGTGCTTATGATCGCTAAAGACCTTGCCGAGTTCCTTCATCCGCTTTTGCTTGTCTTTGCGCTCAATGATGGAGCCCTCGTTGACCCCCACGCGGATCGGCAGCCCTTTGGCCTTGCACGCGCGAATCACTTCAACAACTTGATCGCGGTCCTGAATGTTGCCCGGGTTTAGGCGGATTTTATGTACGCCCGATTCAACCGCCTCGAGCGCTCGCTGGAAATGAAAGTGAACATCAGCCACAATTGGAACGCTGACCTGAGGAATGATGTGCTTGAGTGCTTCGGTATCTTTTTTCTCTGGCACAGCAACGCGCACCACGTCAGCACCTGCGGCAGCTAGCTTGTTAATCTCTCGTACGCACGCGTCTATATCCCACGTGTAACCCGCCGTCATCGTTTGCACACTCACCGGAGCGGGGAGGGTCGCCACCCCGTCGCGCCCTGGCAGGCCACCACCAATTTTTATGATACCTACGCGGCTATCGCCCACACTGATCTGTTTGGTCAAACGACGTGCTTGCATGATGATCAATCATAGTGGCGCGTGGGCGTGACGGAGAAGGAGGGGTCAGGATCAGACTTGGAAATGAAGAAAGCAGAAGGGTCTCTGGCCGGTACCCAATAACGAGGGGCCCGTGGGCTGATGATCAGGCTCCGCCGCGTGAAGGGCACTGACATGATTATCCTTGGCGGCGACAGAGAGTCCGCCCTGGGGCTACCTCTGTGGTGGTTCCACTATCGCCCGTTCGAGTGAAAATATGCTGGAAGATACCATCAAAAATCCATCGGCACGAGAGCAACTTCGCAAAGCGAGGATCGTTGTTATCAAGATCGGCAGCGCGGTCTTGGCACCCGGCGGTGCGCTGAGCGCGGAGACAGTGAACCGCTTGGCGAAGGATATCAACGAGGCGATGCAGAGCCTCAGAGGCAGACGGATCATCATCGTAACATCAGGAGCCGTGGCCAGTGGCTTCCGCGCGCTTGGGCTAACTCGTGCACCGAAAGCAATTGTGCAGAAGCAGGCCGCGGCGGCGGTTGGGCAACAAAGGCTCATGGGGGCTTGGGCTCTAGGGTTTGCATCGGTAGGGCTGACGGTTGCTCAAGTCCTACTAACCGGCGAGGACATCGCCGACCGCACTCGCAGCCAAAACGCACGGCGAACGCTGGAGGAACTTTTGTTCCGCGGCGTGATTCCGATCATTAACGAGAACGACAGTGTCAGCTATTCCGAGATTAAGTTAGGTGACAACGACAGGCTCAGTGCGCTGGTCGCGAGCCTCGTACAAGCCGACGCCTTACTAGCGCTCTCCACGGTCGAGGGTGTGTACGCAAGCGGTACGGGGCGGGTGATCGAGGAGTTTGAGAGCGTCGCCAAAGCGCGGCCTCATGTTACTACAGATGTAAGCGAGGTCGGGACGGGCGGTATGGTTACCAAGCTAGCCGCCGCGCAGATCGCGGGCGATGCAGGCGTCGTGTTTCTGATCGCAGGCGGGGGGCAGATGAGTATCGTCTCACGGGCCTTGGCGGGTGAACTTGTGGGCACGGTGTTTTGTTCCCCGATCTCGGGCCGATCGTCTCGCCAACGGTGGCTGGGATATAGCGCCAAAGCAAGAGGGCGAATCGAAGTGGATGCGGGGGCCGCTGCGGCGATCGAGGCACGCGGATCAAGCTTGCTGCCGCGTGGCATCGTGAGGATTGAAGGCGTCTTCGACAAAGGGGCGGCGGTTGATATCGCTTGTGCGACTGTAATCATTGCGCGAGGAATCGCGGCGTACAACTCCGAAGAACTTGGCAGAATCGCGGGGCACACTTCCGCGGAGATTCACAAGATCCTCGGGTACGTCTATTCAGCAGAGGCCGTGCATCGCAACGATTTGGTTCTGATGCGAGGATAAGTACGGCGACTTCTCGCGTCTCTATCTGGCGGCGATTACAACGATGTGGTCGTCCGCCAACTGCCGGGGCGAATTGATCGGCACCGCGGCCTGACCGGGCGCGATGTTAAGGTCTGCGTAGGCCTGCACCGAGGTAAAACCGGCTTCATTCAGGCTGTCGCAGAGTTCGGGTAGGCTCCAGAGCCGCCAATAGTAAGTGAAGGCGTTGGGCAACTCGGCGACGATCTCGCCCCCGATTTGCACCTTAAACGAAATTGAGTTGCGGACCAGCCCGGTCATGGGGTCACCGGAGTCTTGCGACCAATAGTAATGAATAAGTTCATTGGTGCGGCCGAGGTGGACGCGAGCCAGCCCGCCGAGTCGATAGGCGTTAGGACCGCCGTAGATATCGCACGCGAAGATACCGCCGCCAAAACCCGTGTTGCCCGCGTCAAGCCGAGCCTTTGAGCGGCGGAAATAGGTCAGCAGGTCTCCGCGACTATGAATATAACCTATTGAGAAGTTGCCGACCCAGATGATGTCCGCAGGTTCAACATCGAAGGCGGCCACGCAGTCGCCCTTTCGGACTGTAAGCATCCCTCCCAGCCCTGCTCGTTGGCGCGCACGGGCAAGGGCCGCGTCATCAAGGTCGATCGCAAGTGCGCGAGGGTTCGCATTGGTTTTGCTTGCGTCTTCGATCCAGCGAGCGCTGACGCTGGCCGTGCCGCAGAAATCCTCGCGGAGAACAACGGGCCGTTGGCCGTGTATCGACTCAAGCAGGGCTACAACGTGCCGCGGAGATTGGACACAGAGTTCGTAGAGATCGAGCGGATGGTGGCTCTGCGGGGTCGTCGGGGCGGCGGGGATGGT
>CAYVFW010000084.1:0-12988 GCA_964450325.1 uncultured Phycisphaeraceae bacterium
CCCCAATACCCCGGTTCCTCGACGATCACTTACAATCGAAGGCACGGTCACCTTCGTCCCTGAACCAGCCTCCTCACCGACTTTACTTACATTCCCAGCCCCCGCCCTTTCACCAGCCCGGGCTCCAGCCCGTTCACCCGCCCGTTCACCAGCCTCTTCACCAGCCGCGCCAGCCTGCGAAAACGAAATGCCTCGTGGCTGACTCGAAGATGGCCACCACCAGTAGACTCCGATCCATAATGCAACCAGACCTAGGAGGCCCGCCGCGATACGTGATGATGGGTCAGCCATGCAGCATCTTAGGAACACCCACCTGAAAACAAACCTACGAGTAAGCCCAGCCTCACGCGCTCAAGAGCGCCGCAACCCTTGCTCACCCAGCTATCACGATCCGCTCGTTACACACCCGTGACATTCCAGCCGCAACTTCGCGGCGATCATTCGCGTATCGACTGCTACTGACTCGCTTCTCGTTCACCTACTCGCCCCTTCCTCCCCGCGCAGCATCAACAGCCAGAGCCGTTTATTCAACCCTCACCTCAACCGCGCCCGCTACAGCAACCCGGGGTACCATCCACCCCGTTTCACACTGGCATCGCGCCTGCTTCAGATTGGCTTCGTAGTTCAGTCGTTCGAACTCTGCCCCGTCCCCATGCTCCAGCGTTACCGTGTAGCCAACTGATTTTGTGCGTCGGAGATCGATTTCCTCGTCCCCTTAGCTACCTCTCACAATCGCGTCACCTCGTCTCGCCACTTCCCCCATGTCTCCCTTATCCCCGCCCTTTCGCCCTTTCGCCCTTTCAAGATAAGACTCGGTCACTCCAGCGAAGTATGAAGTGGAAGGCGATCTTGTGTAGGTCCAATGTACCGTAAAATATTCTGGCAGTTTCCAAACTTTTTACTAGCAGTGACTTTGTGATTGGTTTATGATTGGTTGAGTGAACAAAGGTTTTTGCTCGCAACTGGGCGACGAGCAAGAAACCTATCGAGATTCGTAGCGGTTTTCACCTTGTTTCACCTTGGTTTTCGGAGCGTACAAGGTAGCGGGGAGCGGAGTAGGTTAGCGATAGGGGGAAAGTACGGGTGGGTGTGGGTTCGGTTGCTTTGGTAGTCCTCTTGGTCATGTTTCTAAAGTAGAGGTTTTTATGGCATCATCAAATGTCTGTTGGGGAATCGAAATCGGCGCGGCGGCCATCAAGGCCGTAAAGCTCGAGAATCTGGGTGAGGCCGGAGTGCGCGTGCTTGAGTACGCCAACATTCTTCATCCCAAGCCTCTCTCTTCGCCCGACGTGAATCCCAATGACGTTCTGCGCGTCTCACTCGGTGCGCTTACCAGTCAGTTCGATCTCACCAAGTCTCAGATCGCCATCAGCGTACCGGGCCACGCCGCGTTCGCACGCTTTGCGAAGCTACCGCCGGTCGAGCCGAAAAAGGTGCCTGACATCGTTAAGTTTGAAGCGATGCAGCAGATTCCCTTTCCGCTCGACCAAGTGGAATGGGATTACCAGACGTTCACCGCCCCCGACTCGCCAGACATCGAAGTTGGTATCTTCGCGATCACTCGCGAAAAGGTGCTCGAAAAGTTGCAGATGTGCGCCGACGTTGGTATTACACCCAATTATGTCGTGCTAAGCCCCATCGCGGTCTACAACGCCTTGGCATACGACCTCGGTTTTGATACCTCCACCGCAGGCACTATCATCGTCGACGTCGGCACGACCTCGACCGATTTAGTCATCGCCACTCCCGGTCGCATGTGGATCCGAACGTTTCCAATCGGTGGTCATCAGTTTACTGAAGCCCTGGTCCAGCAGTTTAATCTGCGCTACCCACAAGCCGAGAAGCTCAAGCGCGAAGCCGAAGATAGCAAGCACGCCAGGCAAGTCTTCCAAGCCATGCGTCCCAGCTTCACAAACCTCGCTCAAGATATCCAACGCTCGATTGGTTACTTCCAGAGTCTCAACCGCGATGCCAACCTCACTCGGCTCATTGGCGTTGGTTCCACCTTCCTACTCCCCGGCCTTCGGAAGTATCTCAAGCAGCAGTTAGGTATAGATGTCTACCGGGTTGAAGAGTTTAAGAAACTTCAAGCCCCTGGTGAGCTTGCAAAACGCATCAAGGAAGATTCGCTCACACTTACAACTGCCTATGGCTTGGCACTCCAAGGCCTCGGGCTTAACGCGGTCGGCGGCAACCTCATGCCCATAAGCGTGCTCCGCAAGAGTCTTTGGAAAGAAAAGGTTCCGTACTTTGGTATCGCCGCAGGTGTCGCGCTCGTCGCCGGTGCCGCGATGTTCGCCCTCCCGGCACGCGATTATTTCCAAGCAAAAGAGGCCGCGAAGCCGCCGGTCATCAGCGAAGCGTTAAACAAGCATCGTCAACTCAAAGCAGAAGCCGATGAGGCTGGCGTTCTCGGCGGTGCCGAGGCCGACATGAAGGCCGCCAACATCATCGCTATGCTCGATAAACGCGGCGTGTTCCAGTCAATCAATCGCGATATTGCGTCAATGTTTGAAGCTGGCACCAAGCGAGCCCCCGGCTGGGCCAAAGAGCAGCAGTCACCAGAGCCTCCCGCTGGCCCGGCCTTCGTTCTGCGTAACTTCACCACAACTTACATGCCCCCCGCAGTCGCGGCCTCTTCTTCTGACTCAATGGACTCCGGCGGTACGCCCGGTGCTGCGGCCGCCGCCAACGATCCTGTCTCCGCCGCCGCGGCCTTCCCTCGCATTCAAATTAAACTATCGATCGATACCCAGCAGCCCGAACCTCGTAAGTTCGTCGATGCCACCATCGGCAAGTGGCTCGCCGCCAATAAGCTACGCGCTGATCTCCCTTACGAAATCGTCACCGCTTCACGTCCCTACACCGTCACCGAAGCGGGCAAGGAAGCCGCGTCAGACCCCAACTCCGGCTCCTATCCGGGTGACACGATGAGCAGCCGTCGCCGAAGCGACGGTGAAATGATTGAACGTCGCGGCCGATCGCTCGGCATTCCCGGAAATAGCAATGTGGTAATGCTTGAGGACGGCACTATTGGCGAGCGCGCGACGATCGTTGCAGGCGGCATCCTTATAGGCGGCCCTGCGAGTACAGCCTCCGCGGGCGATCAGGATCTGACCAAACGCCGCGCCGAAGCGACCGCCCAGGTAGATAAACTCGCGAACCTTGGTGACTTACGTTCGCAGCAACCGCAAGCAAACGCGAGTAGCGTCGTCGTCGATTGGTATGTCGTGTTCAAGCCACCCGCGCCCCCCACTCCCCCCGACGAAGAAACCAGCCCATCCACGCCCAGAGGTCCGCAATGAAAAATATTCTCGCCTGGGTTAAATCCAATCTCCTAATCGTAATATTTTGTGCAATCATCGTGCTGTCGCTCCCAGCCGCTTTCGTCGCGAGCTCGCTGTGGCGATCAGGCACGCTTGAAGCGCAGAAGAAGGTCGGCGACACCGAACTTCAAAGTGTCTCCAAGCTCGATGTGACCTATACGCTCCCTAACTACGAGCCGGGCAAGCCGCCCATTGAGCTTAAGACCTATCCCCACGCCGATCTGACCAAATGGTTCAAAGATAATAAGCAAAAGTTATCGCAAGCGAGCACCGCCATCGTGCAGCGAGTCGAGGATTTTAATCTCGGCAAAGGTCCCGAGGCCGCACGCGTCGGACGCTCCGAGTTCAAGCCTTTGATCGAGGGTCTCTTCCCTCAGCCAAAGCCCGAGGATGATGAAAGCCAGAAGCTCAACGAAATGGAAGAAGCGCTGCTGGGCAAGAAGGGCCACCCTAACCCATACATGCAACTGCTCGACTCCGCACGCGCTGGCCCGCCCGCTGATCCCATCAAGGTAGCCGAGTCACTCGCTGACCAGAATCAGCGCGAGATGGAAAAAATCACCGCCGGTAAGCGTGCGCTTACTCAGGAAGAGCAGTTCGTTCTGAATAAGCAACTCGCTGAACGCCGCTTGAGCGAGTATCAAGCCGCTGCGAAGGTCATCAGCGTCTATGCCGATCTGGATAGCCTCCCCAACGAAACCGCTGGCCGCTCCATCGCCCGTGGGCGAATCGAGCCCGATAGCATCAAAGCTCCGTATCTCTTTCTCTACCAGTGGGACCTTTGGACGCTGCAGGATATCTTCGCAGCAGTAAGGCTCGCCAATACCGACAGCAGCGGAACCCCTACCGACGTTGACCGGTCCGTTGTAAAGCGGATTGAAAAAATTAGGTTGCTCGCTCCTAAGGGCACCGTCGCTAGCAGAGATGATCCCGTTGATGGCACCGCTTCCACCGAAGTGGTCGCCGCTATACCCGGCATGGTGCCGCAGCAAGTTGCGGCCTCAATCACCGCGCGCGAGATGGGGCCTAATAACAAAGTTTATGATATCAGACGTGTGCGTCTGACCGCCGTTGTCTCCTCCGCTCGCATCAATGATTTCCTGGACGCACTTACCCGCACCAACCTTATGTCCGTGACCGACCTTGACGTCAGCGCGGTCGACGAATGGAATGACCTTAAGGAGGGTTATCACTACGGTGCCGAGGGTGTCGTGCGAGCCGAGATGGACATCGAAACAATCTGGTTACGTTCCTGGACCCTGCCGCTCATGCCCAAGCAGATAGCCTCACTCCTGGGCGCATCTGCCGAAGCTCCCGGTGCTGAGGGTGCTGGCCGGGCCGATGCCCCGGTTGACAACAGCCCGGAGCCGGTCCTTCGCGGCCGCGGGTCCGCGCGTCCGCCCGGTTAAAAGCATCTGGTAATGAATATTGAGGGAAGTCAGGCAACAGAGAGTGAAGCAGATACTAATTCAGTATTACAAAGTGCGGGAACCCAGGGCGGCGCGGTAATGTTGATGGCAACAGGAATTAACTTATGAAACTCAAAGGCATCAAGCCCATCGAGCAGCATGTTGAGAAGATCGTCATCGGCGTCACCGGCCTCTTGGGCCTGGGGCTGCTCGGTTATCAGTTCTTCTCCCCCGGCACATTCAAAGTCGGCCAGAAAGACGTAACCGTTGCGGAGACTTTCGCGCAGGCCGCCGAAAAGGCCACCCAAGCCAAGTCGAGTATGGAGTCACCCGAGCCGCGAACGCCGGAAACCCCCGACTCCAAGGGCTCATCCTCAACGGTAATGGCGGTCGGCATGGCGGCCCGAGCCGACACATCCGACCCGCGCATTTCCTTAACTTCCCCTCCCGCCTTCGGCGCTTCAATGGCCGACAGAACAGTCGCCGCCGCAAACTTCGACCTTCCCAAGGTGCTCGCCCCCAGCGCGGTGGTGGCTGCTGCCTTCCGCTCCACTGTCAGCCCGCTCGAAAAACTTCGCGTTCCGGGGCTGGCCAAACTCTTACCCGCTGATCAGCCCTTTGATAAAGCCAGCGTAAGCATTGAAGGCACCTTCAGCGGGGCAGCACTTCGCGAATCGCTAATCAATGATCCCGACGGTGATGGCCCGCTCGCTCCGATTCCCCTGGGATGGTGGCGAGAATCAAACAACGAGGCGCTCGCGATGGTCCGCATCATCGGCGTTGAAGTTGAACGCGAAACATTACGTCTGCCCGATGGAACAACCCCCGCCAGTGCGGTCCTCGTGCGAATCGATGTCATGCCCGGCCGCACCGACGGACTTAAACTGTGGAATCAATCGATTAAAAGCCTGGGCGATGTCCCGCCACTGCTCGATCAGTTACGTTCCTTCGAGGCTGACATCGAGCGCCCGGACTATCTTTCAACCATCGCCGGTACGCAGTGGAAGTTACCCTCCGAACTCCTCAGCGATCAAGACAGCGAAGGCGAAGGTAAGACGCGACAGATCGCAGATCTCAAACGTAAGCTCGTTGATCTCGATGAGCGCATCGCCGACCTCACGCAGCGATCCGCAGCCGCCGCCGGACCCACCGAAGGCGGCCGAGTTCCACCCGCCCCGCGCGACCGCAACAGCCCGCCCGCTGGCGGTGGTGGTAGAGATGGCGGCGGGGGTAGAGATGGCGGTGGAGGTGGTAGGGCCGGTGGAGGTCGCGCAAGCGACCGCAAGGAACCAGCGCAGAACAAGCAAGCCCTTGAGCGGCAGTTAACCACTCGCCAGCAGGAACGCGATCGCCTGATCAAACGACTCGAGACATTAGGTGAAGTTGTTGCCTCGCCCGACTCTCCCGCAGCGGACTTCGCCCCTTCTCCCTCCTTCCTCGATAACTCAGAAGTAAAGCTCGTCTCGCACGACTTAACAGTCGAGCCCGGCGCGGCTTACCGCTACCGCATGAGGGCGGTTGTTAACAACCCGCTCTACGGCCGCAACCTTCAGGAGAGTCAACGAACACTGGCAGATCAAGGCCTTATTCAGGGCGCGTGGTCCGAATGGTCCGCTCCCATCGACGTCGATCCCAGCGAGCTCTTCTTTATAACCAGCGCCGAACAGCGCAGCGACATCAGCCCCTCGCCCAAGGCCTCGGCCGAAATGTATGTCTTCTATTATGGTTACTACCGCGTAGCCACCGTGGGCCTTGAGCCTGGCGATGCTCTCTTTGGTACCGCCAAACTCCCCGAACTGAAACTCGCGGACATGAAAAAGCTTGAGCAGATGGTGCTCGATGGAACGGTGCCTTCCCCCGTCCCCGGCACCGACCCCTCCACGCCACCGCCCGTCCGGCGCGACAGCCGCGAAGCCCAGCCAGGCCGCGGCAGAGCTCCCGCAGACGTAAGGCCTAGTGAACGCGAGCGGACCCGTGGTTCTATTCCAATGGCGGAGAATGAGGACGGCGTTACACCAGCGACGGGTTGGCTGGACCAAGCCGCCAAGCGAACTGTCGACCTCAAAGTCGATGCGATCTTCCTCGATGCTACGCCAGTTTCGTTCGGCCAGCAAGGCCTCGCAGGCGAAGAGCGAGTTCGTTATCAAGCCGTGCTGCGAAACCAGTTCGGTCAGATTCTCTTCCGCCAGCCCGAACTTGAGCGCTCCGCCGCGTCATATAAGCGAATGGAAGCCTCCGCTAAGCTTGGCGAGCGGCAAGGTGCGCCGGAAATCAAGCCCGAGTCCATCCGGCCTACCCCCGGAGATAGGCAGCCCGACCGTGCGCCCCGCAAGCCCCCCTCCGGCGGCGGGGGCGGTTAAGTTATACTTGGCCCCTGGCCGCGTTGGCCCCGCGTTCACAAAACGTAACATAATACTATCTTAACTAAACCCGAGTCGGACAGACAATAACAAAACTCCGCCCCTTCAATCGGGCGGAGTTCTTTTTGCTTCCGCTAACCTAGTTATCACCCGGCGCCCCCCGCCTCGCCAGGCTCCTAAGGTGCGTGCGAGGTGGTCCGGCAGCCAGTAGGCACCACCCGATTCAGTAGACATAAACCGCCGAAGACGGCGTCGGGCGCGGGCTCTACGCTTATGCCATGCGCATCATCTCGCTGAATGTCTCTGAGATAATAGAGGTCAAACATAAGGGAAAGCTGGTCAAAACGGCGATCTACAAGCAGCCCACCACACGAAGGATTATGTTGGGCGTGCTGGGCTTTGAGGGCGACGACCAGGCGGACAAGCGGCATCACGGGGGTCCGACTCAAGCGGCGTACGCGTTCAGCGCGGAGGAGTACGCTTATTGGCGGACAGCGCTGGGTCGGTTTGATCTGAGCTACGGCCTCTTCGGCGAGAATATGACGGTGGAAGGGCTGGACGATTCCAAGGTCTGCATTGGCGACATCTACCTTGTGGGAGGGGCGAGAGTACAGGTTACGTTTCCTCGTCTTCCGTGCTCCACGCTCGCGATGGCCGTCGCTGACCCGGGAATCGTCAAGGGCTTTCTCAAACGTAAGCGAGTAGGCCCTTACTTCGCGGTTCTGGGCGCGGGTGAGGTCGGCGTCGCGGATGAAATTACCCTCGAGACCGCCCAGAGCGACCGTGTCTCCATCGTTGAACTTATGTATCTTTTGCACGATGCCCCGGGGAGCCAGAAGGACCGCGAACGGTGGCACGCCGCAGCGAGCATAGATGCGCTCGATGTACGGGTCAAGACCAAACTACTTGTTAAGCTGGAAGGTAGAGCCAAGGAGTAGTCAAAGGTTCACCGGCTGTAAGTTACATCGGCGCAAAAAGCCGCCCGCTGCAAAGGACGCAGCGGGCGTTATCAACGTAAGTATTTAAGTTATAGTCGCGGCCTTTGCGCGAGGTTATGCGTTGCGAGACGGTGGCCCTAGCAGCCGCCAGCCTGCCATTGACGAAAGAACGTCTCCACATCCTGACCGTCAACGCCGCCGTCCTCGTTGGTATCTGCGGAGTTAAGCCCAGCCTGCCAATCCAAGAAGAAGGCCTCGACGTCCTGACCATCGACTCCCCCGCTCTGATCAAAGTCAGCGTAGCAACTGGCGACTAGACAACGACGAGCGACGATAGTAACGGCATCAACCGCGGCTTCGGTCACCGAGTTATTGGGATTGTCTGTGGCGGAGAACCGGACACGCATGTTCGCGGTGGCGGGAACAAACGTAAGTAGATCAAACTGCTGCTCGCTCCAGAAGTGGGCGGTGCCCGTTGTTTCGAGCGTCGTCCACGTAGCACCATCGTCGTTTGAGACTTCCGCGGCGAAGATATCACCGTCGCCGCTATTGTTGGCGAACCAGCGGCTGTACTTAAGCTGCACAGAAGTGTAACTGACCGCGCTGAAAAGCGGAGATGTAACTATTGTCGGGCCGCCATCGACATCGCTGTTGCCGAACTGGTTATCAGAGAGGTAGCACCAGCCGTTGCCATCGGCATCGGCGATTGGAGCGCCCCGAGCCGGATCGTCAATAGGCTGTGCTCGCTCCCAGGCGCCGTCGCTCAGGTTAGAGCTTGTAACTGTCCAGCCCTGATCGGTCTCGAATGAGTCCGCGAGCAGCGTCGTCTGCTCGCCGACACGCAGCGTGTATGAAGCTCCTTCGCGGCAGGGGTCGCTTACGGTCTGGAGTTGGCCTGTAGTCAGCGGCGCGGAGACGTAATACGTCAATACATCACCACATGAAGCGCCGGGTAAGTTGGCCACGTAGCCGTTCGTGCCGAGAACGCGGGCTGTCGCAACGGAAGCCAACGCCCCGCCGTTGATCCGGTAATATAAGCGTAAGTTAGTCGTCTGCACGAACGCGCTGCCGCGGGTGATCCGTGCGGTAATGGTGGTTGGTGTGGAAGGCTGCGCGACGCTCGGCGGTGCATCGATCGTGATCGTGCTCAGTGCGGGGAGGGCCGAGAGCGAAACGGTGTAAGACTGCGGGGAATCAACCGTGGAAGTGGTTGAGACTCGGGCATAGTAATTTGCGAGCGCCGAACCAGCAAACGTAAGCGTTTCTGATCCACCAACGCCGGTAAGGTTGGCGGTCGCGAATGGGAAGACATCGCCAGCGTTAAAAAGGTCGAGTGTCAGATCGGCGAGCTGCTCGCTATCGATGAAAAGGCCTGAGCAGCAAGAAGCCGTCTGGCCGCTGCAACCCTGGGGAGAGTCATCATAAGCATAACCCACGGGAGTGATCGTTACAGTAACATCGGAGATGGAAGAGGGGCTAAAACGGAAGAAGTCAAGGTCGGCATCGCTATTCACGCTGAATGATGAGCTGTATGGGGTGGCAACCCCGGGCACCTGGACGGGGCCAAATGTAAGAGGCTGGCAGCGGGGAAGAGTGCCCAGGTTTACCGCATCAGAAGCCTGATCGTTGGGCTCCTGAGCATCGCCGTACCAAAAGTGGGCGTGGCGAATATCGTCGTGCCGCAGGCCATCGAAGACATCGGAAACAAACGGCTCCATGAGCTTGGTGGTGGTGACGGGACAGACGTGAGCCATGCCCAGCCCGTGACCCACCTCATGAGCAATTACATTTCGCAGCGTACGCGAATCATTGCCCAGGCGAGGGGCCCAGTAGCCATCGGAAGTATCGATCACCATGTCGCCGACGAACGGGTAATAGTTATAAGCAAGAATGCCAAAATTACCATCGATGGCAGCGCCGGAGAGGCGAAGGTCGCCGCGTACGCCGGGGATGCCGTCGTTATCAACCAGCCTCACACCATCGTCGTTGGGTTCATAGACAAACGTAAGCCCGGAAACCTCGCCCCAGCGTAAGAATACATCGTGATAGAGATCCTGCCACGCCTGGGTCGAACCATAAATTCCATCAAAGAACGAGAAGAGATCGCTGGGCCGGTCGGGCTGGTTGAACTCGGCTGGCACGGTCGTGCCATCGGGGACGAAGGAATAAGTTAAGATCGTTGGCTGGCCAGCTTCACCGGTCGAGAGGGGGTCAAGAGCGGTGCCGATCCATCGGAGGGCGGGCTGAAATCGGGGACCAAACGGCCCGGCAGGCTCCATCGCGGACTTCCAAGAAGCAATAATTTCGTCAGAGGTTCCGGGAGCGAAGCAGCCCACCGGCGGCGCGTGGCGCTTGTTGGGCCCGAAGAGAGAGTCGCATGCGGCATCGCGCATCGGCGTCGGCAGCAGGGCAAGCTTGGCGAGCAGCGCGCTCAGCCGAGCTTCCGCGAGTGAAGCTGCGGGCGAGTTCGTAGAAAGTTCCGAGGGTGCGGCTGCCGGGTCGGATCCACGGGCGCTGCCCGCCGCGAGCGAGAGAGCCGAGATCGCGAAGATAGAGGCGCTGAGGGTGGACGAGAGCGAACGGTGAGAAAGATTGAACAAGTAAAACCTCTTTGGAATACCTAGAGCGACAAATGTACCGGGAGAAGCGTAGGGAACGAGCGGAATCTGCCAACAGAGCGAAAAGGCCGCCGCAGTGCTCGTGATGGGACCTTTGCATTCTGCAGAGAGACAGGTTCACGCCGCGTGGGCGCGGCGCTAGGCGGAAGCGTGACACTATTAGCATGAGGTGGCTTGGGGGTTCCCGGTGTGCGCCGATTCGTACCGCTTGGTTATCGGCGTTAGGTCGGGCTGCGTGGCGCAAGAGTGGGCGGAGCGGTGCCGAGGGGGACGAAGAGTGCATGAGGAGCGGGCCGTACTCTTTGGCCCCTATGAAGATGGAAAGCACGGATCCAGTCGTTTTGTTGACAGCCCGGTTGGCGGCGGCGATCGCCGCGGCGTATCCGGAGGTCGGCGAAGGAGCGGACCCGATGCTGAAGCCGTGTCAGCAGCCAGAGCTAGGAGATTTTCAGTGCAATGTGGCGATGTCGCTGGCAAAGCGGGTGGGGAGCAACCCGCGTGAAGTGGCGAAGAGGCTGGTGGGTGCTGCGGATTTGGGGGATGTGGCCGAAGCACTCAATGAGCAGTCGATCGCGGGTCCGGGGTTTATTAACATTCGTTTGAAGCCGGATGCGTTGGTGGCGGCGTTGACGGCGATGAACACCGAGGGGTTGGGAATTGAAAAGGCTGAGAAGCCCGAGCGCGTGGTGGTGGACCTGATGGGTGTGAACCTGGCAAAGCAGATGCACGTGGGGCATTTGCGAAGCCCGATAATTGGTGATGCGCTGGCGAGAACGTTTGAGCGGTTGGGGCACGCGGTGGTTCGGCAGAATCACGTCGGGGATTGGGGCCTGCCGATTGCGATGGTGACCGCGCGGATCATGGAGCTTGAACGGAGCGGGGCTTTGCGTTTGGATTCAATTACGCTTGATGATCTCGACGCTGCGTATAAAGCCGCTCAGATCGAGTGCCAACGCGATATCGCGGGGTTAGAAGCCTGCAAAAAGTTTGGGCTGGGGCCTAAGGCAACGGCCGAGTGCGAGGCTCAGGTGAGCGGGGCGACCGAGATGTTTCTGCGCGCGCGAGAAGTCTTGGTGAATCTTCAGGCCAAGGAACCCGCAACATACGCCGTCTGGAAAGTAATTCAAAAAGTTACCATGGACGTCTGCCTGGCTGCCTGCGAACGCATCGGCGTGCGGGTGACAGAGGAGCACAGCGCGGGCGAAAGTACGTATGCGGATGAGCTTGCGCCGATGGTCGCCGAGCTAGTGTCGATGGGTGTAGCGGAGCTGGACCAGGGCGCGTTGGTCATAAAGCTGGAAGATCCGCGTTGGGGCGGGATCGCCGAGCCGTGTCTGGTACGCAAAACCGATGGAGGCTTTCTTTACGCGACCACGGATATCGCTGCCGTCCGGCGGCGCGTGCAGAAGCTGGGTGCTCACCGGATCGTTTACGCCATCGATTCGCGCCAGAGCCTGCACTTACGTCAGTTCTTTGGGGCCAGCCGCAAGGCGGGTTATGCGAAGCACGCGGCGACGGGCGAGGACGCGGTGCTGCTGCACGCCGCGTTTGGGAGCGTGCTGGGCGATGATGGGAAGCCGTTCAAAACCAGGTCTGGCGAGAGTGTGAAGCTGGCTGATCTGCTGGAAGAGACAGCCAATCGGGCGCTCGCAGCGGTGCGGACTCGGAATGAGGGGATGCCGGAGGCGGAGCTCAAGGTTATCGCTGAAGGTGTGGGCATGGCCGCGCTGAAGTACGCGGACTTGTGTAATGACCGTAACCGGGATTATGTCTTTAGCTTTGACCGTATGCTCGCCTTCGAGGGGAACACCGGGCCATACTTACTTTACGCCTTGGTGCGGGTAAAGAATATGCTGAGAAAGGCCGCCGCGCAGAACGTGGGCGACGGGTGGAAGCGAGCGGGTGCGAGCGTAAGCTCCCCGGCCGAGAAGAAGCTGGCGCTGGCGATATTACGTTACCCCGGCACGGTGCGGAGCGTGGCGGAGAGCTTGGAGCCGCACCGGTTATGTCAATATCTCTTTGAGCTGGCGGGGCTCTTTAGCTCGTTCTATGACCAGTGCCCCGTGCTTACTAGCGCGGGCGAACTGCGAGACGGCCGCCTCGCGCTTTCTGCGCTGGTGGGGCGCGTGTTGGAAGATGGACTGGCAACGCTGGGAATCGGCACGGTCGAGCGGATGTAAGCGGGAAGGTTTTCCGGCGGTCACAATCTCTCTTGACGTGCCGCGGTGCTGGTCGCTCCCGGGCGATTTTTGTGCTGGCGTTTTACTTAATTATTACGTTTGATCCGGCGTGCTTTGGGTTGGGGCGCGGACTTATGTTGCCTGCGGAGGCGGCGAG
>CAYVFW010000085.1:0-12943 GCA_964450325.1 uncultured Phycisphaeraceae bacterium
GCCCATCCCCGCTCCAACCTGTCAAGCAACTAGCGCAGCGACGCCGCCCCGCGCGCCATGCGAGCCGCGCCACCAGTGGAGCCGATGGCGTCAAATATAAACTTCGCCGACTTGGCCATCACCGTACTTACATCCACCGTCCCCGCGCCCAGCCACGCCCGGTCAAACTCATACACCAGCCACCCGTCAAAACCGACCCCCGCCGCGGCCTGTAAACTTTCCTTGGCGTGAAGCTCGCCCTCTCCCAGCGCCACCGGCCGGCCCGCTTTCATGTCCTTAACTTTAACAACCGCGAGCCGATCACCAAGAGCGTTCATCCCGTGCCGGAGGTCGTCGCCCGCGGCCCGCGCCACCGGCAACGAATACGCAACGTTAAGCAGCGACGAATCGACCTTATCGATCACCTCGAGCAGTTCTGAAGCGCGGCTGAATGAGCCCCCATTCTCCAGAAGCAGCCGCACCCCGCTGTTACGGCAATAATCCGCACACTTAATTAATCTTTCCGCGATCCTCGCGATCGCCCTGTTGCGCGGCTCGTTGCCCACGATCTCAAACCCGAAGACGCGAACAAAAGGAGCTTCGAGCTGGACGGCCATATCAACGCACGCCTTGGTCTCGCGGATCATCGATTCCTGATCGAGATATAACCCAATAATCGGCGGAGTAATCGTGTCATCGTAGCGGATCGACGTGGCCAGGCCGCAGATCGAGAGGCCCACTCGCTCCAAAAGCCCGCGCAGTTTCGCGGGCGAAGTGAGAGCCGGTTCGCAAGCGATATCACGCGAACCATACCCAAATGTGCGTAGTTCGCAGCCGACGTAACCCCACTGCTCGGCCTTTTCGGCCACCTGAGCGAAGGTCCAATCGGGACATGCAACTGTGCTGAAGGCTGGTTTCATACTCGGTATGAGGGTAGCGCGGGCATGCTCGTCTCACCACCCCCGCCGTCTCCAGCCAACTCAGGGCCCCGAAGGAACGCCCAAGCACAGGAGCTCGAAGAGAATGTGGGCCGCGAGCAGTGATGTAATCTGTGATGGATCGCGGTCCGGCAACACCTCCACGATATCCGCTCCCACCAAGTTAAGCCCCACCAGCCTTCGCAGGATCGCGATGACTTCGGCGGAGGTAAAGCCGCCCACGCTAGGAGTTCCAGTGCCCGGCGCGTAGGCGGGGTCTACCACGTCGATATCGAAAGTAATATACGTCGGCAGCTTTTCTTTCCGCGCACGAAGTAAATATAAATCAAGCCGCTTCTGCCCGTCGCGGAACATCTGCTCGTAGGTTATGATCTCTACGCCCGCGGCCCGTGCAAACTCCGTATCGGTCCCGCTGTTCAGCGGCCCTTTCACCCCAATGCTTATCATCCTGGCGGGGTTGACGATTCCATCTTCAATTGCCCGCCGGAAAACCGACCCGTGGTTCCATCGCTCTCCCCAAATTACATCCACCGTATCAAGGTGACTATCAAGGTGCACCAGCGAAAGCCCCCCGGCCGGACGGCCCTGCCGCTCCCAGGTTGCCTTCATGTTGGCGTACGCGATAGAGTGGTCGCCACCGACGGCGAGCAACTTTGACTGCTTGTCTCCGAGGGATACAGCAAAGCTCACCACCAGATCGATATTCTCCTTCACGTCAAATGGCTTTACCGGCGCATCGCCGCCATCGGCCAGGCTGAGCGAATCACATAAATTAATATTACGTTCGAGGTGAAAGGCCTTCACATACTGGCTCGCCTCGCGGATCGCCCGCGGCCCGAACCTCGCGCCCGGCCGATACGTAACGCCCCCATCGAAGGGCACTCCATAGATAACCCAATCCACCGGCCGATTTTCAGCTGGAACGTCCTCTAATCTTGGATATCGGCAGAAGGTACACAATCCCGCAAAGCGCGGATGAACACGGGTGTCGAGTAATCGAGTAGGCATGCGCCGTTACTATAACAACCAGTTGCAGCCTTAGAAGGAGCCCGGTACCCCCGGGCCCCATCGATTGATCTCCGCAAACCGTTTATCTAGGCCTAGCGCGCACGAGCTACATCGCGCACTCAGCACCCACCCGCCGACCAGAGCACAAAGAACTCATCGACATCGTTCCCATCCACGCCACCGCTCTGATCCACATCCGCGCAGGCAGCCCCGGCGGACCAGTCAGCGAAGAAAGCGGTTACGTCCCCGCCGTCTACGCCCCCGCTCTCGTCGTAATCCGCTGCGCACGCTACGCAGGTGTTGCCCGCGCACGACAACGTAAGTGTGCCGCATCCGAACGCCGTTGTGAAGCCGCCGACTCGGATCACGTAGCTTGACCCAGCCGCGGCGGTCCAGCTTACCGTGCTTAATGTTCCGCAACTGTCGTCATTACAAGCGATCGGCCCGGTCACGGGGCACGGACTCGCGGCGTAGACGGCGATTTTGGTATCGAAGCTCCCAGTTGAACCGCAAGTTGAAGCGGTCGCCTCACCGTCGCAGGTGGCGGTGTAAATCATCCAGATATCCTGATTGACATTGGAGTCGCCGAAGGCGTTACAGATTCCTTCAGGAGAGCCATCCGTGGTGGCTCCACCCGTGCTAAAGAACGTCTGCCCGTCTTGAATCGGGGTAGCTGTGGCGCACTGATTGCTTCCGCCGGTCGCGACAGTCAAGGTATAACTACCCGACGCAGTTCCGAAGCCGCTCACGCGAATGTAATACGTCGCGCCCCCGGTGAGGGTAAGCGGTATCCGCGAGAAACCGTTACCCGCACCGTCGTCATCGCACGCCAGAGGCGCTCCGCCGGACGGACAGCCCGCATACACGCTTAATACCGTATCGAAAGCAGACCCGATGGAGTCAAACACCGCCGACTGAGTGCAGTCAGGAATGTAACTGTACCAGACATCAGGGGAGGCAACGTTTGATCCGCATCCTGCGTTCCCCTCGTTCGCCGCGCACCCGGTGGTCCCGGTTATGGCACCGACCGCGAGCGGAGTTGCAGCTGAACACAGGTCATTGACTGGTCGTGTGGGGGTGCCCATTACTTTTAAATTAAAGTTTCCCGCGCCGTCTGCGGCGAAGCCGCCGACTCGGAGAACGTATGTAGTCCCAGCGGTGAGCGGGGCGGTGATTTGTGCAGTCGTGGTTCCGCACGAATCATCGTTACAGGCTATCTGGTTGGCGGCGACGCCGGGGCAAGCCGTGTGGAGCGAAAGGACATTGTCAAAGTTCGTGGCAGCGTTGCACGTGCTGAACGTATAAGTGGCAGAGCAGGTGGGCGTAAATGTGTACCAAACATCGTTTGAAAGTGATGAGACACACGAGGCAACGCCATCATTGGAATCGCAAGTAGTGGAGCCATTGACGTTTGACCCCAGCGAAAGAGGTGTGGCATTCGCGCAAACATTATTTGGAGACCCAACCCCAACCGCCGAGGCGTTTAGTGTAAACGCACCCGAGGCGCCGAGATATCCCGCGACCCGCACAACATAAAGGGTGCCCCCCGTCAGCGTGGCGGTCACGACCGATTGCGCGGTACCCGCACATGCCGTTCCGGCGGCCGCGTCATCATTACAAATTACTACATTAGATGCGCTGCCAGGGCAACCGGTGTGGATAGACAGCACCGTATCAAAGGCCGAGCCGCAGGTGGAAAACCGATACGTACCGTTGCAGGGAGGTGAGAAATTATACCAAAGGTCCTTCCCAGTCGCCACGCCCGACGGGCAGTTTGTTGCTCCATCGGTAGTGGCCACGCCAGTGTTACCGGTGACTGTCCCCAATGGAAGGTTGGCCGCAGAGCCACAGGTATTATTATTTGCACCGCCGTTGCATGATGCTCCCAAGAGTGATCTCGCGGCAACGAATGCTGGCAGATCGATTCGGGTCGCTCGGTTGTTACATCCATTAAAAGCGCAATGTGTAACCACTCCGATAATCTGATTGGAAGCGTTCAAGAAGCCCGAGCCGGAGTTGCCCCCTCGCACATCGTTATTCAAATCGTAGTTATTGCTACTGACTACGTTAATAGTTCCCGGGCTGAACTGCTGGGTCTGACTCCGAACGCAGTTGGCGTCGAGCCCGTATCCCCAGATGCTGCTTGCAGTGCCGGACGCGGCGGGTGCCGTCGCGAGTGGCCGAAATGTGTTATATCGACGTACTGGGGTTTGACCGAGGCTGTTGGCACCGGTCTGGAGGACACCCCAGTCGGCGCCCACACCGGCGTTTTGAAACTGGAAGCCGCTGAGCACTGGAAACTGATCCGCGACGGGCGGGGCGAAAGTACCGCAGCTTGTAGCGGAGTTGGGCACATTAAACTGGGCGACAAGGTTCGTCTGGCCCTGCAAACAGTGCCCCGCTGTGATCATTCCATCCCCGGTGGGGCAGTAGACTGAAGCGCTGCACCCAACCGGCATGATGCGTCCGGACCAAGTCTCAGCACTTGGCGTCCGGTTGTCGCCGTTACAAATTCCGCACTGACCTGGATCGCCCACGGGAAGGACGGGCATCTCAAAGCCCACTCGGTCTAGCACCACTCGATTTCCCACCGTCCCAGGACCAGCCCACAACTCGACCCAAACTTCCTCGCCATTAAAATAGGCGGATGACTGGCTCCAATCGGCAAGCCCCGCCGCATTCAACTCTTGAACTTCACCATCTGCTGGCGACCAGACCCGCACCGAAGAACCCGCACCAAGCTTGGTGAGTCCGTAGTAGGCCCGTATCCAATTGGAGCCCTTCACCTTGACCGGGAACGCCGCGACCAGCGCGGTTGCGTTCCCCGGATTGTCAATCGGACCGGTATCGAACGCGATTGGAAGAATCTGCCCGGTAAACCGATCCAGCGTCTCCTGTGCAGCGGCGACACCGGGGAGGAAGACCGACGCTGCGACCAGCATGGTCACTACCGCAGATAGACCTCGAAGCAGGCTCGCAACTGCACTGGTGGCGGAATTGCACCCAATCGCTGGGGATGACTCTCGGACTGGCGGTGATTTGTAGAACGTGTTGATCAACATAAAGACCTATCTATATGATGCTGGTGGGTTCGGACCGCCAGCAGGGGGTAATGAAGAGGCCGCAGCGAAGCCTGTTAGGGACCTCGGAGTCCATCGAGTCGATGGCACTCTCAGTATACCCAGATCGGACGAAGACACCAAACAAATTTCGATAAAATTTTCTGGTTCTGCGTTATCAGTAATCTATGGTAGGGCAGATCCTTCGCGTCCTATAACTTTATTTTAAGGCCGTGCAACTCGTCTCGTGCAGGACGGAGCTCATCCAATCGTGACCAGCGCGGGCAACTTCCGATAACCATTGCCCTACCTCCTCGCGGCGGTGAGTAGGAGTATCGCCTCTGCTTGGCGAGTCTGCAACCCCGTCCAACTCTTCTGCTGCTCAGGGTGGCAGTCACTCGCTTACCCTTGCGGCCTATGTTGACCGTTGATCAAGTCCGGGCCACCTTTATTGAGTTTTTCAAGGGAAAGCCGGGTGGCGGCGGTGCAGGCCATACTTTCGTTCCCAGCAGCCCGTGTGTACCCCTCGACGACCCGACCCTGCTGTTTACCAACGCAGGGATGAACCAGTTCAAGCCCATCTTTCTAGGTCAGGCCGACCCCGCGAGCGACCTAGGCCGGCTTAAGCGCGCTGTTAATACCCAAAAATGCATCCGCGCGGGTGGCAAACATAACGATCTTGAGGATGTGGGCAAGGACACTTATCACCACACTCTCTTTGAAATGTTGGGCAACTGGTCCTTCGGCGATTACTTCAAGAAGGAGGCGGTGCAATGGTCATGGGAGCTGCTTACGAAGGTGTACAAGATTCCCGGCGATCGCCTCTACGCCACTTACTTTGAGGGAAACCCGGCGCAGGGGATGGCGGCAGACGAAGAGACACGGCAGTTATGGTTACAGTTCCTTCCCGAGAGCCACGTGCTGCCGGGCAACATGGCCGATAACTTCTGGGAGATGGGCGACACCGGGCCGTGCGGACCATGCACCGAGATTCATTACGATCGCATTGGCGGGCGTAACGCCAGCGCGATGGTGAACAAGAGCGATCCCGACGTCATCGAAATCTGGAACAACGTCTTCATTCAGTTTGAACGCGTGGCGGGGGGAAAACTGCGTCCGCTCCCCGCCAAGCATGTCGATACCGGCATGGGGCTTGAGCGCCTGGTAAGCGTGCTGCAGCACCGCCGGAGCAACTACGACACCGATGTCTTCACTCCTATATTCGATGAAATTCAACGCCTTACCGGCGCCAGGCCCTACATGGGACTCCTCGGCAACGAAGATAAAGATAACATCGATACCGCGTACCGTGTGATCGCCGACCACATCCGCACGCTTACATTTGCTCTCACCGACGGTGCCCTTCCCAGCAACGTGGGCAGAGGTTACGTTCTCCGCCGCATCCTCCGCCGCGCTGTGCGCTACGGGCGACAGATGCTCAACGCCAAGTCCGGGTTCTTCAGCCAACTGGTGCCCATTGTTGTCGAGCGCTTCGGTGCCGCGTTCCCCGAGCTGCGCAAAGACCCCGCCAAAATCGCGATGCTTATCTTGGAAGAGGAGGAGAGCTTCGGCCGCACCTTGGACCGCGGCATCAAGCTCTTCAGCGAGTACGCCGAGAATGCCAAAGCGAGCACCATCTCCGGCGCCGATGCCTTTAAGCTCTATGACACCTTCGGCTTCCCGATCGACTTAACTGTTCTCATGGCCGGTGAACGCGGCCTCGCCGTAGACACCACTGGATTCGAGGCCGAGGCAGAAAAAGCCCGAGATCTTTCACGCTCGGGCGGAAAAGCGCAGACCGAAAAATCGCTCTCGCTAAGCGGCGAAGAAGTCGCCCGTCTTAACGGCATGAAAGTTCATCTCACCGATGATTCCGCGAAGCACGATTCAAAGGAAGTTGCAGCGCACGTCAAAGCTATCTGGAATGGTGTTAACTTTGATCAACACGCCCGCGTTGGTATGGGCCACGTAGGTAAGCAGATCGGCATTGTTACCGATAAGACGCCGTTTTACCCGCAGATGGGGGGCCAGGAAGGCGACACAGGTAAACTTACAGTGCTCAAGGCGCACTCGAGCGGAATCAGCGACCGCGGCGAGTTTATTGTGCAAGATACCCGTGCGTTCGGCGGTTATGTTCTACACATCGGCCATGTTTCACACGGCGAGATCACTGTAGGGGATACCGTCACGATGAATGTTGACAAAATTCAACGGATTCAGACCGCCTCTAACCATACCGCCACCCACCTCGCCAACCTAGGTTTGCGTGCCGCGCTCGGCGCGACGGTAGACCAGCGTGGCTCCATGGTCGCCCGCGACAAGATGCGCTTTGACTTCTCGCACAACGCCCCGGTCTCGCCCGCGCAGATCGAGCAAGTAGAGTCGCTCGTGCACGAACAGATTAAACGTAATCTTAAGGTCCACATATCACCCGCGCCCTTGCATGTTGCCAAAGGAGTTAATACCGTTCGCGCCGTCTTCGGCGAGGCCTATCCCGACCCCGTCCGCGTAGTCTCCATCGGCATGAGTGTTGAAAAGCTGCTTGAAAACCCGGCCAAATCGGACAACATGGGCTATTCGGTCGAGTTCTGTGGGGGCACGCACGTTGATAGCACCGCGATCATTGGCGACTTCGCCATCATCGCAGAGGAAGCGGTGGCCAAAGGTGTCCGGCGCATCACCGCCGTTACCGGCGACGCCGCGAGCGCGGCGATCAAACAAGCCAATGCCCTTCTTTCAGACGTAACGAAGGCCGCCAACGCCCCGGACCTCGCGAAGGCTGTGCAGTCGCTGGGTACACAGATCGACAGCGCGACGATCCCGCTCTCTCGCAAAGCAGCCCTGCGCGCCCAGCTTGTAATATTACAAGAGAAGGCCAAGGCCGCGGTTAAGGCGGCCGACGGGGCGGTGCGAGACGACGCGGTCCGCGCGGCCAAAGTAATCGCACAAAGCTCGCTCATGGCCAATGATTTGGTCGTCGTCACCACGATCGAGGCTGGTGACAGCCGCGACGGGCTGCTCGCGGCCATCAAAACCATCCGCGACACCTGTCCGCGCTGCCCGGTGATGCTCCTGAGCATCGACCCGAACACCGGTAAAGTTGCCGTCGCGTGCGCAGTCCCAGATGCCGCGATCGCCAAGGGGCTTAAGGCTGGCGACTGGCTCCGCGACACCTGCCTTATAGTTGGCGGGAAAGGTGGCGGCCGTCCCGATGCCGCAACCGGCGGCGGAACCGACGCCGCGAAGGTGCCCGAAGCCTTGCGTGCCGCCAAAGCCAGCGCACTGCGCCTGCTTATGTAATTGGTACCGAGTTTTCGTCGGCACTCCGCTCTTAACCTCGCGGTTAAAGCGAGCGACTATCCAACCGGGTGGCTCGGCAAGTCGGCCGTCGAAAGATCGCGCAGGATACGGTGATTTCTCGCTTTATCGCGCAAATGATATCTGAATCGTAATCTTATAGTTTATTCACACAGGCTCACGTCGATTCCGAGAGCGCGACGTTGGCACTTTTTGTCGTCATCAATCTTGCGATGCCCCATCGTGTGCGTCACTCAGGCTTTATTCGGCCAGCATCACTCTCACCCCGCCGCCCGCGCGGGTGACATCCAAGCCATACGCTTGCTTATGGGCGAGCGAATCAGTTCTTATTTTCAGCGTGTTCTGGACGAAGTCGCGGGAGGGGACACCTCCGGACCGATCCGCGACTTATTGTCGCTTTGCACGAAGGCCGGAGATGTAACCGATAGCGAGCCTCGCGACGCCGCGGCCCGCATGATTTCGGGTATCGACACCCCAGAGCTCCTCCGGATCGTGGAGCTGGTCACCGTGCGATTTCACTTGATGAACATCGCCGAGCAACTTCATATCGCTGGCGTAAACGCAGATCGCGAACTGGCGTCGACGGTTCAGTCGCCCCGTAGTGAGTCAATCGCCGCGGCGGTGCTGCATGCACAGGCCGCCGGGCATTCCGCTTCGGCAGTTGCGCACTCGCTGAGAGCTGTCAATGTGGGGCCAACGTTGACAGCCCACCCAACAGAAGCTCGCCGCCGAACGGTAATCACCCAGCAGTTACGGGTAGCGAACTTGGCCCGCAAGCTTCAGAACTCGGCAGTCGGCGGGGCAGAACGGGCGGACCTTGAGGATCGTATACGTTCGGGTATCTCGATTTTGTTGATGAGCGACGATGTTCGTGCGAAACGACTTACGGTTGAAGACGAAGCTCGCAATGGGCTCTACTTTCTCACCCATTCCATCTGGCAGACGGTGCCGCGACTTGTGCGGGATGTTCGCACCGCGATGTCCTCGGTGTTTGGCGACGCGGGCGCTCACGAGAGCATCAACCCCTCCCTGGTCACCTATAGATCATGGATCGGCGGCGACCGCGATGGTAACCCCGAAGTGACTCACGCGGCTACGCGCCACACGCTTATGCTGTTGCGAGATGCCGCACTGGACCTCTGGGATGAAGAGTTAGCATCGCTCGAGCAAGAGTTAAGCGTTTCCACTCGCCGCGCGCGGGTGCCAGAAGAACTGCTGGCCGCCGTGCAGCGAGATGCGGCCGCTTGGCTTGCGGACGACCGGGTCGTCGCGCAGCGCGCCTCGGAGCCGCTGCGTCTACGGGTTATCCAGATGCGCTCGCGTCTTCGCCGCGACTCCACTTACAACTCGGTTGCGTTGATCGCCGATCTTGAAATGCTCCGGCGGGCGCTAGCATCCACGGGCAATCCGTGGCTAGCGAAGTACGCTCCGCTTGAGGACGCCATCGTCCGCGCACGCGTCTTTGGAACACACTTAGCCACGCTGGATATCCGACAGCATAGCGCGATGCACGAGAAGGCCGTCGCCGAGCTCTTGTCGATGGCGGGCGTCACAGACCACTACGCGGAGTTAAGCGAGGCCGAGCGCGTCGAGATTCTTCGTCGTGAGCTATTGACCCGCCGGCCGTTGATAGCCGCGGATCGCGCGGTCTCGCCGATGACCACCGAAATATTACGAACACTCGACGTTGTGCGGGAGGCAATCTCGCGGGAGCCAGAGAGCGTTCGATCCTATGTTATCTCAATGACGCACGGTGTGAGCGATATGCTCGAGGCGCTGCTGTTAATGAAAGAGCGAGGCTTGCTCCACCCTCCGGGCGATACGCCTTCGCCCACGCTTCACGTCGTACCGCTTCTTGAAACGATCGAGGATCTTGAACGCGGCCCTGAATTCCTGCGCGAGATGCTCTCCGACCCCATCTACCGCACCCATCTTGAAAGGCTCGCACTTCAGGAGTCGTTGGGAGCCGTCCGCGATGTAACCATTCCGTTACCGCTGGTGCAGGAAGTAATGCTCGGTTACTCCGACTCCAACAAAGACGGAGGATTCCTTATGGCCAACGTGGCCCTGCACAATGCGCAAGAGCGCCTCGCCGCGCAGGCGGTCGAGCTGGGTGTGGAGATCAAGTTCTTCCACGGACGCGGCGGCACCGTCGGACGCGGCGGCGGCCGCGCGGGGCGGGCCATTCTCGCTGCGCCGATCGCCGCGAGGTCTGGCAGGCTTCGCTTCACCGAGCAGGGCGAGGTAATTTCATTTCGTTACGCGATGCCTGAGATCGCACACCGCCACCTTGAGCAGATTCTCAACGCAGCGATTCAAGCCGCCCTTCCCCCTACGGGCGATACTGCCACATCCAGCAATCCCGATCCTGAGCTCCGCTCGCTTCTGGAACGCATGGCTCAGACTTCCATGTTACGTTATCGCGAGCTAATTCATGGTCCCGGTTTCTGGGCCTGGTTCGTCGCGGCAAGCCCCATCGGCCACATCGGGAGTCTTCCGATCGCCAGCCGCCCCGTGGCGCGGGGTAGTGCCGATGGCGGGTTCGCCTTTGATCAACTTCGAGCCATTCCCTGGGTCTTCTCCTGGATTCAGATGCGCGCCCTCGCACCGGGTTGGTTTGGCCTGGGTGCGGCGCTCGCGGCATGCACCGAGCGGGAACGTAACTGGCTACGCGACCAGTTACCCCGCAGCGCGTTTCTTTCTACAGTTGTAGACAACGCGGCTCAGGAGATGGCCCGCTCCCGCATGCCCATCGCCAAGCGATACGCCGCGCTCGGGCCGGGCGGAAACGATATATTCGCTGAGCTGGAGACCGAGTTTAACGCAACTCGCGAGGGCCTGCTCCACCTATCGGCCCGAACTCACCTGCTGCAAAACTCGCCCGTTATCGCCGCGTCGATCGCGATTCGCAACCCTTGGACGGACATTCTGAACCTAATTCAAATCGAGCTGATGACACGCTTCCGGCTCGCGTCCGAGAGCGAACGTCCCGCGCTGCGAGCCGCGATTCTTTCCAGCATCAACGGGATCGCCGCGGCGATGCAATCAACGGGGTGAGCGGGTAGTCCCGTAGCCATTTGAGTTAATTGCTACTTTTGAAGGGCTTCGCTCTTCATAAGCGAAACTCTTAAGCTATTGCTTCAGATTATTTATTATCTGAGGGGTGGATGCGGCGATGCGGACGTCCGCAACCACATCCGAACACTCCACTTCATGGCGGATGAGATGAACCAACAACAGCTAGCGGACCGAGTTGGCTTGATCCGTCAAACGCTTAACGCGATCGAAGAGGAAAGCACCCGCGCTCGCCTGAGGTCGCCTTCAAAATCGCCAGAGTCTTCGGCAAACCGCTCACGGAAGTCTTTGAATAAGCTGGTGTGTATTTACGTTCTGCGCAACATGTGATTATTGTAGGTTCTGTGTCGCTGGCGAAAAGTTCAGAGTCAACATCTCCTCGCTGGCCAGGCCATGCATTGCGCCTCATCTTCCGGCCAGCAGCCCCCCGGAATCCACCCAACGAACCGCTCGTGTTAAGTATGCCCGGTCTACGCCGTTGCTTACGTTGTCGCCAGTTAAGTCCCGAGGCTGCGCTTCCCACGCGTACAGATCATCGACCGTGAGTTCGCCGTTACCGTCTATGTCGAACGTGCCGCGGGGGGTTGCGACCGGCGCACTCAACGCATCCAACTCGCCACATGTAACAAACTGCCCCGTGCCGCCCGCCGCGCCGATGATGCGCACGCCCGTCGCTACTGTCGGCGTTGTAACAACAAAGTCCAATACCTCGAACGGACGCGTACTTAGCTGCGGGCTTGCGACTGCGCCCGAAAGCGGCGTCCAGATGCCGCTGATCCGGGCCTCAAACCGCAACGAAGTGAACCAACCCCCGTTGCTGGTGGCATCTACGAAGTGGTCCCCTTCAATGAACCGAACGGTGTGAATCTCTACGGGGCGGTCGTAGGTCACTTCCAGCGTAACTGTCCCGTCCCCCGCGGCACCTCGCCCCTGGCTGGAAAAATACCAGCGCGTGCCATCATCCTCCTCAAGCCCGTCAAAGCGAGTCTCCAATCCGTTACTTATGTTGGCAACTGTAACTGCGCCTCGTCCCACCGGGGGAATGCCAGTGCCGCTCCCGCCGGCGAACGCCCCGGCCACGGTGCCGCCCGCCCTGCGGACTCGATTATTTGCGCTTCTTGAGTCGTCCCGCCAAGTGGGGGACGCCGCGAGCGGGTTGACGTATACCGAGGGTGCAAGCAGAAATCGATTGCGTGCATCGTCCACAAGCCCGCCGCTCTCGCGAATGTTACGTTTCACCAGCGGCATCCACCGATCGGCCATCATGGCGAATGTATCCTCGAAACCGTCGCCAACGGGCGTGTAGTCGGGGAGGTCATCTCGCGTGCGCGTAATCCAGAAGTTCTCGCGTGGCCCGTTATTAAACTGCGCCCGTACCCAATCATAACCATTCGTAAGGCCCAGCAGCCCTCCCATGGTCGCTGTTCCGTTGTCACTGTCCCACCCGCTCAGCGTGCCGATCTTCACCGTCTGCCGGTAATCACCCTCGCCGTAGAGAAGCGCGAGCACCCCTGTGCCGAGGTTAATTACGCTCTCGTACCAATCGCGGTAGACCCAGCCGTTTGC
>CAYVFW010000086.1:0-12661 GCA_964450325.1 uncultured Phycisphaeraceae bacterium
TGATCAGCCAAACGTTGAAAAGCCGAACGTAGAAAATGTTGATATCCTTGTACGCCGCCTTCGGCAATAAGCCTGTTACCGGGAATGCGGGCCCGCTGGCAAGCTAGGACGATCCAATCCGGCCCAATTTGGGGTCTCGACGCACCCGATGAGATTTGCTTATGTGGCGCACAATAATAAATAATCCTCAGATTCTTATCGCGATTCTGGTCGTGCTTGGTCCGCTCTTAGGCCGTATTTTCAAGACCCTCAACGAGCAGGCCGCCAAACGCAGACAACTTATCGCGCTCGAGCGTACCAAGATCGAAGCGCTGCGAACCGGCGGGCGAATGGACCAAGGCGCCAACACGGTGCGCACCACCCAAGGCCCCGCAGTCTCCGCCCGTGCGGCTCTCGAAGAGCTCGCGGCCCGCCGTCGTTCTGAACTCAGCCGACCTCAATCTTCTGCCCCCAGCGATGGTTCGATGCAAAACCCCATGCCGCGGCAAGATGCTCGTCCAGCACCCAAGCCCGCGCGGCCCGTTGCGCCTCAGCGTAACCGAACCCCCGTTTCGATAGAACAGTCAGTCCAGCAATCTGCGGAACGCCCGGTCGGTCGCAGTGCGGCAACGCGTTCACGAGCCGCGGCACCTTCGACCCCGGTCCCCGCGACCGCTGCTTCCGGATCGTCGTCAGCCCGCGCCGCTGCAAGTCGCGCCGCTGCGGCTGTGAAGGATGCCGCTCGACGCAACGAAGGCGCTTACGCCCTTGATCGAGGCGAAGGCCTGGACCCCGTAACAACGAGCACTCCCGCGGGACAGGGCGAGCGGGTAACGCGTCGCAGTCAAGGGCAAAATACCCCCATCGGCTTAGATGCCTCGGGCCTGGTCAGCGCTGATTCCCTCCGCCGTGCCTCGCACGCAGACTGGAAGAGAGCATTTGTGATGCTCGAGGTAATGGGCACTCCGGTTGGAATGCGTTGATCTCTCCGCGCCGCCGCTTGACGCTGCCACGGAGCTAAAGTCCAAGCTTTCTCGCACATATCAAAGAAAAAACGCCATCACTCTTGATGGCGTTTTACCTGATAAAATTAATATTACGTTTCTAAACGCCCCCTCATCCGGTATTTAGCCGATGCAACGTCACATTGCAGCGACATAACATCACACACCGGTGGTTCCCTGCGGCCTCGCCGAGCGGTGTCTGGTAACCCGCTCACGTCATCTCAGGCGCGGGACTGGTAAGCCCGCTCGGCGGTCGAAATCTTCAGCGTTTCACCCTGCTTGATAAACGCCGGGACCCGGATCACCAAGCCCGTCTCCATTGTCGCTTCCTTGGTCTGGTTAGTAACTGTTGCGCCCTTCACTTCGGGCGGACAATCCTTCACTGTAAGTTCCACGCTCGATGGCATATCTAAACTGACTGCCGTCGTATCGTGAAAGAGCACCGTCGCCTCGGCGTTGGGGCGTAGGAACAAGAGTGCATCCCCGAGGACATCCTTCGGCAGGATGACTTGGTCATAGCTTTCTTTATCCATAAACGTGGCACCGGAGTTGTCGGAGTAGAGATACTCCATCTCGCGGCGGTCAAGATCGACAACTTCGATATCGTCGGCCGATCCCAGTCGCTTCTCGACCGTCTTGCCGCCCACCACTTCCTTGATACGGATCTGGATGAACGCCCGCAAGTTGCCGGGGGTCCGATGCTCGAAGTTGGTAATGATCCAAAGCTTGCCGTCAATTTTACAGCCTAGGCCAGGACGCAGGTCGGTTGCTTTCATGCTCGAAAAACTCTTTTTGTTCGTGTATCGTTCGCGCGAAGGCAACGACTGCAACCACGCGGTTAGAATGGTAGGACGCTGGACCCCCCCAAGTCATTGGCATCCGTAAATGTCGACGCTTGAAGCGCCAGCCGCCCCTCCGCAAGTGCCTCCGACCCGTGTAAGTGGTTACCCGGCTTTTCTAAGCGTTTGGGCGGCGTATACTCACCCCCCACCGATGGAGTCCTCAGCGGACACTACGGGATTAAGACTTAGAAACGTGGGGGCTTTGTTCAGTAAGCAAGGCCTCATTGCTTTAAGATCATGTTCAGATACGGAGATCGCGCGTGACCGACAAAGAGATTGAAGCTAAGGTGATCGAAATCATCGCCCAACAGATGGGCCATGACAAGGACAAGATCAAGCCCGAAATGAGCTTCAACGAAGACCTGAATGCAGACAGCCTTGACCAGGTTGAACTCATGATGGAGCTCGAAGTTGCCTTCGAGACCGATATCCCCGACGATCAGGCCGAGAAGATCAAGACCGTCGGCGATGCGATTTCCTTCATTAAGAAGGCCCAGCCCGGAGCGTAACTTGCGCTCTTGGACGCCGCGAGCGACCGCCGCCAGCTATTGCGCTTGTTGAGCAGGAGAATCTGATCTTGAACGGCACAAGCCACTCTAGCGGCGTTCCCCGGATCGTAATCACCGGATTTGGAGCGCTCACAAATCTGGGCACCACTGCCGACGCGACGTGGAACGCCATGCGCGAGGGTCGCAGCGGCATCAGCCAGATTGAGGGTGAAGAGTTCACCGCCTACTCCGATTGGGGAGTTACAATCGCTGGCCAAATTAAAGGGTGGGACCCCACCTCCGTCATGGATTTCCGTGACGTCAAGCGGATGGATCGCTTTTGCCAGCTCGCCGTCGCCGCCGCGACCGAGGCCGTCACTCATTCCGGCATCGACTTTACGAAAGAGAATAGCGAACGCTGCGGAGTGGTCGTCGGTTCGGGTATCGGTGGCATCAGCACGATCGAAGGCGGCGTTCACACCATGCGCGACCGTTCGCCTTCGCGCGTCAGCCCCTTTACCGTGCCGCGGCTCATGATCAACGCTGGCACCGGCAACATATCAATTAAGTACGGCCTTCGCGGCCCGGCCGCAGCCCATGCCACCGCCTGCGCCAGCAGCGGCCATGCGATTGCCGACGCGATGCACATCATGCAACGCGGCGTGGCCGACGTCATGATCGTGGGCGGAGCAGAGGCCGCATGTACCCCCCTGTGCATCGGGGCGTTCATGGTGATGAAGGCGCTCTCAACAAGAAACAATGAGCCCACCAAAGCCAGCCGCCCCTTTGATATTGATCGCGATGGGTTCGTGCTCTCCGAAGGCGCCGCGATGTTCGTGCTGGAAACGTACGAACATGCCAAGGCTCGCGGGGCGTTTATTTATGCTGAACTGATGGGCACGGGCAACTCCTGCGATGCCTCGCACATCACCGCCCCCGACCCCAACGGCGATGGGGCCATGCGCTCGATGAAAGCCGCGCTCGACGAAGCAAAGCTTACAACAGCGGATATTGGTTACATTAACTCTCACGGCACGAGCACCCCGCTGGGGGATCGCGCCGAACTCGCGGCGGTCACGCGGCTCTTCGGTCACCACGCCGTCCGTTCGCAAGGCGGCAAGCTGCTGATGAGCAGTACCAAAAGCATGCACGGTCATTGCTTGGGTGCCAGCGGCGCGGTGGAACTCATCGCCTGCATCCACGCCGTCCGCGATGGCATCATCGCTCCCACTATTAATCTCGACAACCCCGAGCCGGGCTTCGACATAGACCTCGTGCCCCACGTACCGCGCGAACAACGCATCCGCTACGCCATGAACAACACGTTTGGCTTCGGCGGACATAATGTTACGTTGATAGTCGGCGTGCTTTAAGCAAGCCGCAGGCTTCCCCACGCACGCCCGCTACTAACCCCGCCACTCGCTCCGCAAAAGCCCCAACGCCACGAGGTCGTACTCGATGCCGTGCTTGTACGCCTGCCCGCGCAGAAGGCCCTCCTTCACGAACCCTAATTTCTCAAGCACTCGCCCGGATGCGACGTTGTGGGCAAGGTAATGTGCACACAATTTGCGAAGCGGCAAGTGAGTAAAAACGCAAGCCGTTACCGCCCTCGCCGCCTGACTCGCGTAGCCGTGACCCCAAAAATCAGGGTGGATGGCGTACCCCAGTTCCGCGCGTAAATCTATCGCATCAACTGTGCACCCGCAACTACCTATCAGCCGCCCGCTTGATCGCACCGTGATCGCGTATCTAGGTCCGGTACCTGCGTCCCACGCGGTCGCGCACACTTCGATAAATCGCTGAGCATCCGCCGCCGTATAGGGGTGGGGTATTGTCCGAGTCATCCCCGAGACGCGGATATCCCCATTAACATAAATTAACTCATCGACGTCGCTCCGATCAAAGGGCCGAAGAATTAAGTCTTCGGTTTCCAGGCTCGGCTGCGAGATCGTCGGCACCACCGACACCAATGTAACACCGGGTATCAAGGCCGGGCCGCGGGAAGCTGAATCCATACTTACCATACGTAAGCTCCTTCGATCACCCCGCCCCTTACGTCCGCCAACGCTACCTCAACCTCGGCCCATCAGAACCGTGCCAAATTAGTGCGAAAAGTTGTAAGCTCAAGAACAGGCACCTCACGTAGACCGCCGTCGAGCCGGGCGGCCGCGGCGATATCCGCATCGTAACCGAGCGCAATCAAATCTCTCCCTCCAATAGTCTCACGCAAGGCCGCCTCGATTCCCGCCCGCCTCGCCGACTCGCCCATTTCGAGCGCGATTCCGATCCCATCCCCAGCCGCGGCGACTAATCGCTCCACCCCCGGCCGAGCGCCGGTAAGCGACTTCGCTTGGCCCGCGAATATGGCCGCCGCGATCAGCCCCGCACCGATCAGGTCATCCCTACTTATGTTTCCGCGCGTGCCCGCGCACAACAAGTGTACATCACCCGCATACTCCAACGCGTACGCCGCGATCGCCTCGGCATTCACAATCGCTCCGAACACGACAGTGCTGGCCAGTTTCGCGTGCTCTGCCGCGGCGGTCCCGTTGGTAGTCGTAAAGAAAATAGGCCTGCCCGCCACCCGCTCGGGCGTGTAGTCCAGCGGCGAGTTTCCCAGGTCAAACCCTTCGATGATAACCCCGCCCCGCTCTCCGCCCAGCAGAGCTGAGCTTTGCTCCTGGGTGCCGCCGCGCAGCTCACGCCGCGCGATCACCGCCGCTTGAGCGCAGGAACATATCTGAACATAACTTGCCCCGTTTGATAGCGCGGTGGCAATCGTAGTAGAAGCCCGCAGCACATCAATTACGACCACAAGCCCGCCGCGAAATGACTCGGGGGAAACAGCCGAAGGCAGAATGTGTACCCAAAGTGCTCGGGACATTGCACAAGCATATCTACGGCGAAACGCACGCGGATACCGCGATGTGCCAGGCGGGCCGTCCCACGCCTCTTGCGTTGTTGATCGGCCAGCCGTTACACGTTATGATTCACCGTTGCAGCTACCGCCATCATCCACCCCGCCTCCCCTTGATGCTTCCACAGGCGAAGTTCCCTCCTTCGCAGGGGTGCCCCCGATGCTTAACGGCCTTTGTGGACTTATGTTGATCGATAAGCCGCTGCGCCGAACATCAATGGATGTCTGTGCCGCGATCCGCGCCAAGTTCCGTCGCGCGGGCGCCCCCAAACGCCTTAAAGTGGGCCATGCGGGCACGCTGGATCCGCTGGCTACCGGGCTGCTCGTCATTATGGTTGGCAAAGCGACCACTCTCTGCAACGCTCTGATGGCAAACCAGAAGGAGTATCAGACCGTAATTAATCTGTCCGCGTTCTCAACCACAGACGACGCAGAGGGAGAGCGTACTACGATAGAAGTAAATCGGCCCCCCACCGAGCCAGAGATTCAGGCCACGCTCGTAAACTTTGTCGGTGTGATCCAACAGCGCCCACCCATCTACTCCGCGATGAAAGTCGGGGGCAGGAGAGCTTATGACCTCGCCCGGCAGGGTGAAGTGTTCGAGCTTCAGGCCCGCCCCACCACGATACATTCAATTAAGATTTGCGGTTTTACCTGGCCATTGCTCGATGTCACCGTGGTCTGCGGGAAGGGGACTTACATCCGCAGTCTGGCTCGCGATATCGGTGTCGCCCTAAGAACCGGTGGAATGCTCGAATCGCTCCGGCGCACCCGCAGCGGGGAGTTTGACGTCACCAACGCCCGAACCCTCGCCAGTCTGCCCGATGTGCTCTCGCCCACCGACCTCCTCTCACCCGCTAACTACGGACGTCCGCCTTCACCCGCTTCGACATCGTAATATAACTCGCAACCATTGAGGTTGAACGTGAGTCTACACGGTGCCACCAGAGCGAGCAGGCCGGGCAGGTCCGTGGATCGCGCAGCCACCTCCACTACACCCGCGCTGTGCGTCACACGCAACTGGCTCACGCCGTGCTCGGCGAGCGCACCCGCGAGCGAGACATACCGCTCTCTTTCCCCCGCACCGGGAGGAACCATCATCACAAAGCGGATAGCCGCCGGACGCATCACATTCCACCACGGATTTTCATTTCAATATCGCTCATTTCTTTGATCTCGATCGGGTCCACCTAGCCCTCGCGCTCTTCGGCACTCTCATCCTCCTGCGCCTCCCGCTCTTCCCTCCGTCGCTTTGTATCAGCCCGCGTCTGTGGAGACTGCGCTGTGGCCCCATCGGCGACCCAGACCTCTCCCATATCCTGCCCGTCCACCACGCGTCGTACACCCAGATAACAAAAAGTCGCCGCGGTCATAATATAACTAAAAAGATATCCCATGGCGATGGCGCCGGGCACCAGCGACCACCACCCAGCGATCGCCCCCGTCACTCTTTGGGGCAGCGTCTGCGAATCCCCTTGACCCTCAAAGGATCGCACGACCTCTGCGGGCAGCCACGCGGGGGTCGCCTGAAGGAAACAAAATGTTACCGCGCTCGCCAGCAGTACCGCGAATCCGACCGCCACAACCCCAATGGCCGCCGCAAGCGCGTAGTAACCAATCAGCCGAACACTCCCCTTTGACGCGTAGGCAAAGCTTCTCTGCAAAGCATCAGTCGCATCGCTTGATTCGCAGGCCAGCGCTGCAATAAATATGGGTAATCCCAACAGTCCCAGCATCAAGAATGCTACCGCCGCGAGGCTAAGCACCAGCGGGATGAAAAGCAGAAGCGATCCCACCACCTGCAAATACTCAACTCTTAATAACACATAACCAACTGCCTCCACCACAAGCACGCACAGCGGCGTAAGCACCAGCGGGACGGTCATAACCCCGATTAATGAAGGCAGCATCCTCGAGGCACCCCGCAGCCGCCGCACGAATGACCCCGTCGCCACGCCCCCCACCGCTAACGCAGTGCCCCGCGCAATCGCGTGCCCGCACAATGCCACCGTCAATGCCGCCAGTACCAACGTAATCAATGTCGCCCAGGGGGCCGCCCGCATCATTCCCAGCGGGGTCGTCACCAGCAGTTCACCACCAGCGCGCAACAAGCCCGCCCCATCGCCCCGCGTGATTGCGCCAAACCCGTTAGTTACGTTCGCGCTTCCCAGGCCGAACCAAGCAGCAAGCGCGCCGGGATCCTCTTTAGGAGTGAGACCCACCCACCGCGGCAGAGCATTGGCCATCATCAAGCCTGACACCGCGAGCGCGCCCACTAACAGGTTGCTGGCACTCGCCGCGATCCTCGGAATCGCGAAGAAACGCGGCCAGACGAGCCCACTCAGAAAATCCTGAACACTGTGACCCGGAGCCGCGGCGGCGGCTCGCATCTTGGGCGGGCGTTGATTCAATGATGAGGGCTCGTGCATCCGCAATCTTTGGCAACCCGCACACCGGACGTTGATAAATGGCGTAACCGGTAGCGGTCGTGGCGATTTTGACGATTTTGCGGAATCTTCCGTCGACGGCTTGCGTTCTTCTATCCGTAGTGCATGCTAAGGGTGGCATCCCATGGCGCGCCAAAGCCGCGCCGAGAGGGGGGATCACCCAAACTCAGCTTATTTTTTCGCGGCCCGCTTGAAAGTGGTCCGCTGTCGCTCATTTTCCACTGCGGCCGTGCGTAGGTGTGCGTGCGTCCGTCGGGAAGGAGGTCGGTGTGTCTCTATTTCTCAACTGCTCCGCCACGGCGGGCATTTTACTTACATCAACGCTCGCCAATGCCGGTGTAATTCAGTTCTCCCTCTCACCGCCGCCTACCGGCGGAGCGATCACATGTATCGCGGGCGCGGCCGGACCCGACACGGGTCTGCTGGTCTTTGATCAGACTACCGCCCTCAGCTTCTCGATCAACGCAACCTCCGAAGGGCTGGGCGTGATTAACTTTCCCAACGCACGCCTGGTGATGTCGATGGCGATCCCACCCGCGGTCGATCAGGGCGGTGGCTTCTTCCGCGCCAACGTCACCGGTACGTTCTCGATTTATGATTTCACCGGGAATACGCGCAGAGATATCCTCACCGGCACGCTGACGGGGGGCCAGTTTCTCAAGTTTGGTAGTTCACACGTTATTCTGCTAAACAGTAATAGCGGCCTCACCTATTCCGCCGGACCCGCGCTCACCTCAGTTCTCGGTCCGGGGCGAACGTTAGCCCCTTCTCACGACGGCACGTTCGCCCTCTCGAATGTACGCACCCCCAGCGGCGCAACCGAAATCTTGGGTCCGGGCAACGTCTTTCAGACATTCTTCGCCAACACCGCCTTCACTGGTAGCACTAACGTAATTCCCAGTCCGGGCGCAATCGCTCTGCTTGGCGCGGGCGGTGTGCTTATGGCTCGTCGCCGCCGCTAATGCCCGGTTAAGCGATAATCCCTCGCGAAGTTAGTTGGGCTGGCGCCGCTCCATCTCCCGTGATAGCGTGCGCGGCCCCGTGCCCGCGCGAGCGAAACCGACGTGTGACGCGCGAGGCGGCTTCTCTCGGTCTTCTTAGAATTGTCGGGCACAGGTGGCGAACCGCGCTAGCCCGTTCCGAGCTCGCGACTAAGTGCCGCCATTATGTTTGCAACTCTTTAAGGGCCCGCGGCCATTCGCAGTGAACCTGCGATATCCGCGATCCCAAAGTTCCACAATAGCGGACATAATGTATCGGACCAGTTGCGGAGTCGTCGGGGCCTCGGCCCCAGCCCCACCACAGTCATCGGGAGAATCGGTTCTGGGTCGCCGCGTCAGCATCGGTGTACTTTTTCGGATTGAGAAAAGGATGAAGTGTCGGTCGGCCGCCGCAGGCGCGAATCCAACGCCTGCGCTGACTTTCACATCGCTTGGTGGCTACCTTCTTCGCGCGGCACTCGCCGATTCACGCTTAGTCCTCTCGCAGCCAGCCAGTACAAACTAGTTCCATGCCGCTCCCTCAACTCACCGACGAACAGATCCGCACTTGGTCCCGTGAGCAAAAGGATGAGTGGTGGTTCACCACCGTCTTCAAGGGCGATATGCCCCAGCTTACGATCCGGGCCGCGATCACGGGGTTCTTATTAGGTGGTCTCCTCAGCGCGACCAATCTATATGTAGGAGCCAGAACCGGCTGGACCCTCGGGGTCGGGGTGACCAGTGTAATTCTCGCCTATGCCGCTTTCCGCGTGATGGCCTCGATGAAGCTCGCTAAGGATTTCACAATCCTCGAGAATAATGCGATGCAGTCCATCGCGACCAGCGCGGGCTATATGACCAGCCCCCTGGTTGCCAGCTTCGCCGCGTACATGATGATGACCGAGCGGGTGGTGCCTTGGCACCAGATCATCTTGTGGAATGTCGTGCTCTCGATACTCGGCGTCCTCGTCGCCTTCCCGATGAAGCGCCGTTTTATTAATGATGAGCAGCAGCCCTTCCCCGAAGGCAGGGCCTGTGCGGTTGTCCTAAACACCCTGTATCAAGGTACACAGCAGGCAACGAAAGCCGCCTCCGGAACGGTTCAGGCGTTGGCCCTGCTCGCAGCCAGCGGCTCCGCAGCTATAGTCCAGTTTCTTCTGGGCGAAGGCTATCAGAGACTCGTCCAGGTCCGGTGGCTCGGCAATCAATATTACTATCACCTCTCCGATAAGCTCGATGGGTGGTACCTCGCCCTCGCCAAACAATTTACATTCATTCCTACCAAGGTCTTTGGTATTCCTTACCAACAGCTGGGTTTGGCCCCCAAGCTCGACCTCGCGATGATCGGCGCTGGGGGGCTCATGGGGCCAAAGGTCGCCAACAGCCTGCTCCTTGGAATGATGGTTAACTTTGTGATCCTCGTCCCCTGGATGATTCACGCGGGTGAGATCGCCCCAAAATCCGGCGTTGCCGTGATGGCCGCCAACGGATGGATCTTGGACTTTGGAACCGCAGTCTGGGAACGCAAAGATATCGTGAATAAGTGGGCTTTGTGGTGGGGCATTTCCATCATGGTCGCCGCGTCGCTGGTCGCCCTCCTAGCCAAGCCACAAGTAATTCTGGCCGCCTTCGCTGGTATCTTCCGCAAGAAGACCGCGACTAAGGACGTCCTCGCCCATATTGAGCTGCCGCTCTGGATCACCTACGTCGGCGTTCCCATCTTCACGGCCATAGCGGTCTGGATGGGCCACGATTTCTTCGGCATTAAGTGGCAGCACGGCCTGCTGGCCATCCCGCTTATCATCGTGCTTACGTTGATCGCCGTCAACTCAACCGCCCTCACCAGCACCACCCCCGGAGGCGCGCTCAGCAAGATAACTCAGTTTTCGATTGGCGTGCTGGATCGTACCAATCCCGCTACGAACCTGATGACCGCCGGGATGACGGCAGAGGTCGCGGTGAACGCAAGTAATCTGCTCATGGATATTAAGCCTGGCTACATGCTGGGGGCCAAACCCCGCCAGCAGGCTATCGGCCACATCATCGGCATCTTCTCCGGCGCGATCGCTTCAACCCCGCTTTTCTTTATTATGTTCCTCAATCCCCGCAAGCCCGACGTCGTGGGCGCGGCGGATGTTTCGATCTGGCAGGTGATGAACGGAGCCTCGCCCGCAACCAGCATCGAAAGCGTAATGGTTGACTCAGAGTTCGGGTTCCCCGGCGCGATGCAGTGGAAGGGTGTCGCCGTCCTCATCGCTGAAGGCTTCAGTGCCCTCCCCCGCTCTGCGATCATCTCCATGGGCATTGCCACCGTAGTCGCAATTGCCTTTGAGCTCAGCCGCATCTATTCCCGCGGCAAGTTTCCCATCTCGGCCCTCGCCATCGGCCTAGGCGTTGTGCTGCCCCCCGACTCCACCTTTATGATGTGGTGCGGAGCCATGTTCTTCTGGCTCATGAAGGTCTTGCTCCGGGGCAAAGAGGGCCGAACATCCCACATGCTCCTGGTCGACAGTCACGAAACCATTTGCGCCGGCCTTATCGCGGGTGCAGCACTCACTGGAATCGCCGAGAAGGTGATCGAGATCTTCTTCTTGGCTCCCGCAGCGTAATGCCCCTATAACGTTCGCAAGAAGTTTGGTTTTTTGCGAATCCCGAACCCACCGAGCCGCGCGCCCGTATCAACAGTCAGCCCGCGCGTCCTAGTCCATCGCGCGGTTGCAAGAGAATGACGGGGCAAGCGTTGAACAGCATGCAAAGCCGCGAACAACTACCGGCGTCGCCTACACTTACTACACTTGAGACGCGGTAGTCCCGAAACGGTGTAGCATAGATGGAGCAACTGCCGATAGATGTGAGGAAGTTTTGAGTAATTGGGTTGAGGCGAGAGTTTGGCTCTCCGTTCGTCACGCATACTTTAACTGAACTCGCGCGATTCTTGGCTTTGGCGGCAGAGTCTTTGCGATAACGCTTCTCGATCACGGGCTTTTTGTGTCGCACGCCTCGGGTAAGCCGGAAGAACGCTTATGAACACGACAATCACGCTTGGTATGGGTCTCTTCGGATTCGGTCCCGGTACCCTCCTGATTTTTTTGATTCTCGGCTTGCTTATTTTCGGCTCTCGCCTTCCAAGCGTTGGGAAGAACCTCGGCCGCAGTATCATCGAGTTCAAGAAGGGCATTAAGGGCGTCCAAGACGAGATTGAAGACCTTTCAACTTCGGACGCTGCTCCGGCAAAGGCTAGTACCGCCAACTCCGACGTTGAGCGCGAACGGCGCTTCGCCGAGCGTGAGCGTCAACTGGTGGAACGCGAACGCGCCCTTAGCGCGGCGTCCCTTCCCGAAGGCGATCCGATGCCCGAAATGACCGACGATCGCCGCGTGAGCCGCAGCGATACCCCCGCCGCTGGCTATTAAAGAGCCTTTAAGTAGCCTCGCCCCGGACATGCGATTCTTGCTAAGATCTGCGAGCGTTCCGCCTTGAGCAGTAAAGTCAGTCTTTAGCACCCCGCGTCGCATGTCGCGCAGATTGCGGGCACCGCGCTCTCCGGGCGTGAACCCATCATCCCGTGAATAGCTCGCACAAAGGCTTTCAAAGAGCCGGATACTTTCCTACGCTCTGGGTCCATGAGTTACACCGTTCTCGCACGCCGCTATCGCTCCCAAACCTTTGATGAGGTTGTCGGGCAGGAAGCCATCGCCAGAACGCTGCGCAACGCAATTAAAACTAACCGCGTCGCCCATGCTTACCTCTTCGTCGGCACCCGAGGCGTAGGAAAGACCACCTCCGCGCGCCTCTTCGCCAAAGAGCTGAACGGGGGCACCCCCGGCGTAGACGACGCGATCATGCGCGGCCAGGATACCGATGTAATTGAGATCGACGCGGCCACCAACACCGGCGTGGATGACGCCCGAGAGTTGATCGCCAACTCATCCTACATGCCCATGCGCGGCAAGTTCAAAATTTACATTATCGACGAAGTTCATATGCTCTCGGTCAACGCCTTC
>CAYVFW010000087.1:0-12566 GCA_964450325.1 uncultured Phycisphaeraceae bacterium
AGAGCACTCCCTTGGTAAGGGAGAGGTCAAGGGTTCAAGTCCCTTTGGTGGCTTTGGGTGGTTGTCGGCTTTGGGGCCACGTCGATCGCAAGATTGAAGTTGCTTCAGTGGGTCGCATAATCATTCTGCCCGCGGCTTTGGCAACCGTGGGAACAAATCAGGTTCGTGAGTCTCGTTCAATATATCAGCGATGATATGTTGGGCAAAGGCTGTCTTGGTGGAGGCGTGATGGGATCCCCGCCCCAAGACTTCTATGTGGGTTTCCCGTAAGGACTGTGTCCACGCCGCGAGGCGGGTAGGGCACGTATTTGGAGTTTTAATCCCATGGCAATCGGACTATTCGCTCGTACCAAGCCCCACGTCAACGTCGGCACCATCGGTCACATCGACCATGGCAAATCAACCCTCACTGCGGCTATGTCTGCCCGCTCGGCCATCAAGAATGGTCAGAAGCCCAAGACTTACGCCGAAATCACCAAGGGCGGAACGGTCCGCGACGCCAACAAGACTGTAACGATCGCTTCGTCTCACACCGAGTACGAAACAGCGAACCGTCACTACGCTCACGTTGACTGTCCAGGCCACGCCGACTTCGTAAAGAACATGATCACTGGTGCCGCCCAGATGGACGGCGCCATTCTCGTCGTCTCATCTGCCGACGGCCCGATGCCTCAGACCCGCGAACACGTCCTCCTGGCCCGCCAGGTCGGCGTGCCCTACATCGTGGTCTTCATGAACAAGGTTGACCTTGTTGACGATCCCGAACTCCTTGACCTCGTGGAACTCGAAATCCGCGAACTGCTCAAGAAGTACGGCTTCCCGGGCGATGCAACCCCGGTGATCCGCGGCCAGAGCAAGCTCGCTCTCGAAAACCCCTCGGATGACAAGGCTTGTAAGCCCATCGATGATCTCTTCGCGGCGATCGACTCCTACATCCCCGAGCCGATGCGTGAAATGGATAAGCCCTTCCTGATGTCGATCGAAGACGTCTTCTCGATCAAGGGTCGTGGTACCGTGGCCACCGGCCGTATCGAGCGCGGCATGGTCAAAGTCGGCGAGACCGTCGAAATCGTCGGCCTTAAGCCCGAAATCAAGAACTGCGTCGTCACAGGCGTTGAAATGTTTAATAAAACCCTGGACAGCGGCCAGGCTGGCGATAACGTCGGTGCCCTCCTTCGTGGCGTTGAAAAAGAAGCCATTGAGCGTGGTCAGGTGCTTTGCAAGCCCAAGAGCATCACCCCGCACACCAAGTTCAAGGGTGAAGTTTACGTTCTCACCAAGGAAGAAGGCGGCCGCCACACCCCGTTCTTCTCCGGTTACCGTCCCCAGTTCTACTTCCGCACGACCGACGTGACAGGTGGAACCAAACTTATGGGCGGGGCCGAAATGTGCATGCCCGGCGATAACATTACGATGGAAGTCGACCTTGGCGATAAGCCCGTCGCGATGGAAAAGGGCGTTCGCTTCGCCGTTCGTGAGGGTGGCAAGACCATCGGCTCGGGCGTCGTAGTCGAAATCCTGGTGTAATGAAACTCGGGAAGTAACGCTTCTGGCCCGAAAGTTACGGTCCGGGTAGTCAATGTAAAGTAATCTAAGACCGTGCGGACCATCAAATGGTTCGCACGGTTTTTTTATCAGGGTGGATCGGCGTTACCCTCTCGCCGCGCGGATCAAGATGTTACAGAACGATCTCGTTTGTTTAGGGCATGGCGAGTGTGCGTGTAATACGAGCCTCACCGCTGCGAGTAAAAGTAAGCGGATGGGTCTGGTGCTCACGCACGGGATCAAAGCATCGGCGAACGACCGGTAAATTATAATGCCCGTGATAACCTCAGCCTTGGTAGCGAGTTTCAATCCGCCACTCCAGCTTCATCGTTTCACCGGGGGCCACGGTTACAACCCCGGTCTGCGACTCACCCCTGGACAGCAAGTTAAATCCATCGTTCACCATCGTCACTGGTTCTACGCAGAAGAACTCGGCGAGGGTGTGGGCCTTGGGCGGCGAGTAGACCACAGTGTGCCCCGCGTTGGGGCTGGCGGTAAATATTAACTCGAGGCCGCTACCGGGCCAGGCGATTCTCGCCCCGCCTCCGATGAAGACATCATCCAGTTCGAGCGAATCGATTGGCACGCCGCGAGCGAGTTGTGCGCACGCTTCGTCGGCGACGGTCTCCCCGGTTGGGATCATTTTTTTACACACATATCGACGGGTTACATTCGCCTTGAGCAGTGCGCGTTCGCCCAGGGGCTGGCGATGAGGATCGCGCAGCTGTCGAACCCAAAACGGATGAAAGCCAGCCCCGGCGGGGAAGGGGTCGGCATCGGTATTAGTAATCGTAACTGAAGCTAAGAGGGAATCTCGCTGTAACTCGTAGCGAGCGTGGGCAAGATAACTCCAAGGCCAGTGGGGGCCGGCCATGGAAACGTACCGAAGACGTGCGCTTACCGGGGAACGGTCAAGCACCGCCCAAGGCTTATCTTTGACCAGGCCATGAATCGCGGTTGCGTCTTTCCAGTCCGCGAGCAGTTGGTGCTGCTTCCCGCCGAACATAAATGAAGCGTTCGCCACTCGATTGGACCAAGGGGCGAGTAGATAGCACGAGAGATCATTGAACCAAGTGGGATTCACCGGCGCCTGCCTCATCAATGCGATCGCGCCGCGCGATGGATGCTTATATTCCACACTCGCCAGGCCTGCCCCAAGCTCGGGAAGAACTATTACGGTAAGATGTTCGTTCTCTAGACGTATCACTTGCGTAGGCGTGGCGGGCGGGGCGATTGTGGCAGCAGCTAAAACGGCCTCGATGGTAGCCACGAGCAAATCCTAGTAAGTCAGCGACTCGCAATGCAAAATAGGTTTCGTGGGGGATGACGACGCGGGGGCAAGATAAACCGCAGCAGATTTAATTAGCCTGGGCACCTCTTCACAGGCGGTATTCCGGTCGCGGCGGACGCAAGTCAAGGCGCGACCAGTTCACGATCACCAGTAAGTAGGAACCACTGGCGGTGCCGGTGATTCTGGATACTTAAGTTTTAAACTTATCTCCGCAGGGTTGCGCTTATGGGGGACCACGTGAACCACTGACTGCGGAGCTATCGAGTGCTCTCCAAGCGTTGAACACTACGGCGGGTATGGCCTGATCTTTGCGATCTGGGAGTTGCTCCTGCAAACTGCTCGAAGGATCGCTATACCAATGGACGGTGAGGTCGGCGCGGAAGAAGTTAACTCCCACGATGTGGTTGCAATCAGACTTTACCTGCATGGAGTCGGCGATGAGCGAAGACTGTGCGGGGTCGATCAGCCAAAGTTTTCTAGTGGTAGGAACGACACCATTTTGGGCCTGACCACGGTTCGTGGGGCCTTCGCCTCGATAATGATAGTTACAAACAATTTCACCCGCCTGGCCGCCCCAAGCCAAGGCGTAGTTGGAGTGAGGGTTCTGCCCGCGGTGCGAAGGGCAGTAGAAGACCTTAGATGCCGAGAGATACTCAGTAGCGAACAAGATGCCAAGCCCGTCCCAAGTGCTGGCGGTGACTGAGCCGCCTTGTTCAGTCTCATCGACCCGGAGCGTTACCATCTTCTCGGGACTGGCGAGCCCGCGCGATGCTGTATCGCTGACGAACCGACTCGGAGGTAGAAACCCGTTGTGGTCATTCGTGTACATCACCAACCCTAGCCCGATCTGTCGAACATTTGATTGGCAAACAACTCTTCTCGCGGTTTCGTTTACTTTCGCCAAGCTTGGAACAAGCAAACTAATTAGCACGGCAATGATGCTAATCGAAACGAGTACGTCAACAAGCGAAAAACCTGAACGCACCAGCGAGATCGACCGGTGGTTATCAGACGCGGCACACCCGCTCACATGAGCGGCAAACTTCGAGGCAACTGAGTGGCGAGTGGGTCCGAATAGAAAATAAGCCGGCGAGGCTGTCTTGGTAGAGTGATAACCCGGATGCCCCGAAGAGGCAATTTCGCACTTGGGGAGCGTTCTACGAGTATTTCGATGACTGCTACACACCCAACGACCCCTATAAAGAGGAACACTGGAACCGGACACGCACATAGGATACCACAATCACAGGGCGGTTACAAGCAGAATCTTGAACAAGCATTGTGGTGAACTTTACCTAATCTTCAAAATGTTCGCAACCCGTTCGTATTTTTTTCTGTTCCTCAAGAAATCGTAGTCTGTATAACCTGTCGTGTCGCGGGCAGCTCACCCCTTCTAATATGAACGCCAAACTCATTCTGATCAAGGTGTTTCCGATTCTTAGCTCCGCGGTTTTGAGCAACCTTTCATCGAGCCGCGGCGTATAGACCGGCGACTTGCACGTGCGTGTGAGCCAGTTTAGGGTGTCTCCCTTTTAGCAGTCGAAGCAGTTTCGTGGTGTGAGGAGCGGACGCAGAGCGAGCTCGCTTTGGTTTGGCTGTCTCAAGGTGGATTTTCGATCTCTTGTTGGATCGCGGTCCACCCGGTAAACGCCTCGGCAGAATCGACAGATCGATGGGGGCGATTGATTCGGAACAGCCCGGTGACGGAACGGCCACGCCGCGACCTGAGCGGTCGATGCCTAATGGTGCGGGAGATGCGCCATTGAGTAGAGGCGCGGATGAGTCCGCGGTGGAGCCCACGGCCGGGGCAGGGATTGATGCGGCGTTGATGAAGCGGGTTGCGAATCACGATCCTGATTCGATTGCAGAACTTTACGATCGTTTCGGCAGCTTGGTTTTTCGGATGGCCTACCAAGCGATGCCCACTCGTTCAGAGGCGGAAGATGCGGTTCAAGAAGTTTTCGTGCGGCTATGGCGCACGGCGAGCAGATATGATGAAACCAGAAGTGCGCTAGTGACATGGGTTATGCTCATCTCGCGGCGGCATTTGGTTGATAAGTTACGTCGAAACAAGGCGAGGTTAAGGGCCGCGTCTATCGATCAACCGGCGGCTGGCAATTTAGAGGCTCCGGAACACGTCGGAGATTCGCGGCTTGACACTCAAGAGAAGATGAAGCAGTTAATGTTGCGGATTGATCAGTTGCCGGAGCTTCAGAAGACAGTAGTTACCAGGGCCTACCTCGGCGGCCAGACCCTTAGACAGATCGGTGAGGAGCTTAACACGCCCCTAGGAACGATTAAATCTGCATTGAGTCGGGCTCTCGTGCGGTTGCGGGAACGTGGCGGTGAGGAGTTGGCTTTATGAATTTACGCGAACTTTTAGAACAATCTCACTTAGATGCACTGGGCATGCTCGATCCAGAGGATCGCGTGAAGTTTCAACGAGGCTTTGACGCAGCGGCACCTGCCGTACGCTCACAGATTCGCGATGAGCAAGAGCGCATGGCGACTCGTAATGGCATCGATTCGGAGAATTACTCTGCTATCGCGTCGGTGGGGCTGCGTGGGCGCGTTATAACTCTAGTGCGTGGGATGATGCTCGACACTCAGATCGCACAATCATCCGAGGCAGGGGGAAGCGTCGTTACTCGCAGCGAGGGCTTTATCAGCGGCCATCTCGACGTTGCTTCGGACGCTGAGCGGGACGTTTATGACCTCAAGAAGGCTGTAGGAGTTTCATGGCTCTGGCGGGCAGGGTCGATCGGCCTCGCGGGAGTCTGTGCGGTGCTCGCGGTTTCATTTGCCAATGTGCTGTCGCTAAACTCGGATATGAAGGGCAAGATTGCGGAATCGGGCCTCCCCAAGCAGGTCACGGTCGCGCTCGGCTCTGACCGCATCAACGATACCTTATTCAACACAGGTACCACACGCGACGTGTTTGTTCCGATTGATGCTAAGTTTGCGGGCCTTGCTTCGCTTCTGCACAACAGCGATTGGGACGATGCGGTCCTTTCTTCTAAAGACTTGCCAGAGCTTGTGGACGGCGGCGTTTATCGCGTGGTCGTGCTCGATGCGTCGGGGAACCAGATGGAGCGCCTGGCCGAGATCGGCAAAGGTGGCGAAAAGGGGATCCATTCAATTAAGTTAAGTAAAACGGCCGTGCGGCCGGGCACGACCCTCGCCATCGTCGCAACCTCCCAGGGTGTCAGCGAAGTGGTGCTTAAAGTTACGCTCGCGTAGACCAGGGGTCGCGACGAGGTATGGTTACGGTAAGGTAGCGAGAGGTTCGCCCCGATAAATAGCGCCCGAGGTTGCGGTTTCTTTTACTTCAACCGCGTGTAACAGCGGCAGCTTGGGTTTGAGCTGTCTCCAGAGCCAAACCGCGATCAGTTCTGCGGTGGACTGCTCAAGGCCTTGGATATCATTGAGATAGTTATGATCAAGCTGATCGATCAGCGGCTTGCACACGGCCTTCACCCCGGCAAAATCCATGAGCCAGCCCACGGCGGGGTCAAGCGAATCTGAACGCAAGTATACGCGCACTCGGTAGGAGTGCCCGTGCAGCCGCGCACACTTATGATCTGGCGGAACGCCCGTGAGCCGATGGGCGGCCTCAAACTTAAACTCTTTGTAGATCTCCACGCCCGATCGTAGGGCCGCACTCTCTGATAGTTTGTTCAAGCATGCGCGCGGCAACGTGCCGCACCTGCGGTCCTTGGCAGGCCGTGCGATTGCCGGTGGCGGCTGTCTTGCTCTCGCGAGAGATCATTCTATAGTTACATTACTTTTAACAGCAGCCGCCATGGGTCTATTCCTGCGTCTTCCCATTTCCGCGTGGCGTGGTCGCTGGCGCCCAACCTCACGCAAGCCTCAATCCCTACCATCGTTACCCCATGACTACCTCTTTGCCAAGCATGAACGATCTCGTGGCGGCGACCGCGGACTACGCGAAGACTGAGGAGAAAATTAAACTGGGTGGGGGCAAAGCGGCGATAGATCGACAGCACGAAAAGGGGCGATTGACAGCGCGCGAGCGGGTCGCGATGCTAATTGATAAGCAAACGAGCTTTCAGGAACTGGGTCTGTGGGCGGCGCACGGGATGTACGCGGATCAGGGTGGTGCGCCCGCGGCGGGCGTGGTCACGGGGATCGGAACCGTACACGGACGGCGGTTCATGATCGTCGCGAACGACGCGACCGTGAAGGCCGGTGCGTTCTTCCCGATGACCTGCAAGAAAATAATTCGAGCGCAGATCATCGCGATGTCGGCGCGGATGCCGTTGTTATATCTGGTGGATAGCGCGGGCGTCTTCCTTCCGATGCAAGAGGACGTCTTCCCGGATACCGATGACTTTGGGCGCATCTTCCGCAACAACGCCGTGATCAGCGCGGAGGGGATTCCGCAGATCGCCGCGATCATGGGATATTGCGTGGCGGGGGGAGGTTATCTTCCCGTGCTCTGCGACACATTGCTTATGACCGAAGGGTCGGGCTTATACCTGGCCGGCCCCGCGCTGGTGAAGGCGGCGATCGGCCAAGAAGTAACCGATGAGGAGCTGGGTGGGGCGGCGATGCACGCGGCGGTGAGCGGGACGATTGACTTTAAGGAAAAGGACGACCCGGCGTGTATCGAGCGACTGCGCAGCTTGGTGGAGGCCTATGCCCCGATCACGACGCCGCGGGGTAAGACCCCGGTGCCTGCGTATCGGGCGGGCGAAGAGTTATATTCGATCTTCACCGATAAGCCGGGCGCGCAGTACGATATCCGTGACGTGATTGCGTGTCTGGTGGACGCGGGCAGCCGGAAGGATGAATCGGGCGGCGAAGCACTCGCGCCGGGCTTTGACGAATATAAGTCTGAATACGGTCAGTCTATCGTGTGCGGGTATGGGCACATCGGGGGGCAGCCGGTGGGGATTGTCGCGAATCAGAAGAAGATCACCCACCGGAGCATGCCGGGGGGCAAGGCGGGGCCGAGCAAGACCGTTTGCATGCCCGGGGTTATTTACGATGACTCTGCCGAGAAGGCGGCCCGGTTCATCATGGACTGTAATCAGCGCAAGATCCCGCTTATATTCCTGCACGATACCACGGGATTCATGGTGGGGCGCGACAGCGAGCAGGGCGGAATTATCAAAGCGGGGGCCAAGATGGTCAACGCGATGAGCAACTCTGTTGTGCCCAAGATTGTTGTAGTTATTGGCGGAAGTTATGGCGCGGGTAACTACGCGATGTGCGGCCGGGCCTTTGACCAGTTTCTCGCGTTCGCATGGCCCAATAGTAAGTGCGCAGTGATGGGCGCGAACCAGGCGAGCGGGGTGCTCGCGATGATCGAACAGAAGGCTCGCGAACGTCGCGGCGACAGCATCGACCCGGAGACGCAGAAGGCAATCTTGGACGGGGTGAGGGCGAGTTATAACGAGCAGCAGGATATACGGCATGCTGCGGCGAGGGGGTGGGTTGATAGGTTGATCCAGCCGCACCGTACGCGGGAAGAGCTAGTTGCTGCGATCGCGGCGGCGAACCAAGGTTGGGATTACTCTCGGCCTTTTAAGACTGGCGTTTTGCAGACGTAAGTATAACTCTGGGGGGCTGTGTGCTTGAAGAGACGGTGAAGAGACGGTGAAGGGCGGGTAGCTCTTAGCGAGCTGCGCGGTTAGGCCGCCGCGCAGGCCGAGCGGACGGCGTCTGCGGCGGTGTGACAATCGGCTAGACTTACATCTAGGTGTGTAACCATCCGCATCCGCCGGGGTCCGGCGGCCAGCACGAGGACGGAGCGAGAGGCTAGCTGTTTTTGCAGGCCCGCGCCGTCGATGGCGAGGGTGGGGTCAAGCTGGAAGAAGACTAAGTTGGTGGGTGGCCCGCTCGGCTGGGCGGGGTCGGCGAGAACGCCGGGGATGGACATTAACATCGTCCAAAGCGACTGTGCGTTGGTGTGGTCGATTGTAAGTCGGTGGACGTGGTGGTCCAGCGCGTGCAGCGCGGCGGCGGCGAGAAGCCCCGATTGTCGCATGCCGCCGCCGAAGAGCTTGCGGGCGCGGTGAACCCGCGCGATAGTGGTTATGTCGCCGGCCACGATCGAGCCGATGGGGCACCCCAACCCCTTGCTGAAGCAGGCGGAGATCGTGTCGAAGTGTTGGGTGAAATCTCGTGGGGAATAACCGCTGGCAGCGCAGGCGTTCCAAAGGCGAGCACCGTCCAAGTGGCGGGCCAGGCCGTGGTGGGCGGCGCGGGAAGTTACATCGCGCAGGAGTTCGAGCGGCCAGACGGTTCCCCCGCCGCGGTTATGGGTGTTCTCGATGACGAGCAGGCGAGAGCGGGAGAAATGGCTGTCGTCGGATCGGATATAAGCAGTAACGTCGCCGGGTGTGAAGAGCCCGTTGGAGGAGTTAATAACGCGGCACATGCACCCGGAGAGCACGGCGGGCCCACCACCTTCGTAATGGAAGATGTGGCTGCCCTCGTGACATATTATTTCATCGCCGGGTTGGGTTTGGGCGCGGATGGCGGTCTGGTTGGCCATGGTGCCGCTGGGCACGAAGCACGCGGCTTCTTTTCCGAAGAGCGCAGCGACTCGGTTTTGCAGCTCCAGAACGGTCGGATCGTCACCCAGAACGTCGTCGCCGACGGGGGCGGCGAGCATCGCCTCGAGCATGGCCCGAGTGGGGCGGGTGACGGTATCAGAACGAAAGTCGATGTTTTGGGGCACGGGTGGTTGTTGAGTGGCGCTTGGCACGGGTGATGCTGCCTGCCGTCCGCATCATCGTAATGTATCTTTGAAGGTTGCGGTGGGCGTCCCTCGCTGGGGCGACGACTACTTTGATTCGGCGGCGATATCGGAGCGGAACTGGCGGCCCTGGAATGAAACCAGATCGACCGCGCGATACGCGGTGGCGCGGGCCGCCTCCATCGTTTCGCCCAGCGATGTTACGCTGAGCACGCGCCCGCCATCGGTCGTGATGGAGCCATCGGTGTTACGTTTGGTCGCGGCGTGAAACACGTAAGTATCCGCCAGTTTGCTTGCTTCATCGATTCCGTGGATCACCGCCCCGGTTTTGGGCTTTTGCGGATAGTTCTCCGCGGCGAGCACAACGCAGCAGGCGGGGCGGGGGTCCCACTCCACCTCGACCTTGTCGAGCGTTCCGGTACAGGTGGCTAGACATAATTCGAGCAGGTCGCTCTTAAGCCGGGCCATCAGCGGCTGACATTCGGGGTCCCCAAATCGGGTGTTAAACTCAAGGACCTTGGGTCCCCCGTGGGTCAGCATGATGCCAGCGTAGAGTACGCCGCGGAAGTCGATGTTGTCTCGTTTGAGCGCATCGACGATGGGGACCATCACATGACGCTCGATGATGCTCATCGTTTCATCTGTGAGGGTGGTGGCGGGGCAGAAGGCGCCCATGCCGCCGGTATTGGGGCCGACATCATTATCTTTAAGCCGCTTATGATCCTGGCATGGAGGGAGCATGAGGATATTACTTCCATCCACCAGGGCGAGGACGCTTACTTCTGGCCCGGTGAGGCGGTCCTCGATGATAATCTTATCCCCGGCCTTACCAAACTCCTTCTTGATCATCATCCGCTCAACGGCTTCGACGGCCTCGTTGATGCTGGAGGGGACGATTACGCCTTTTCCCTTGGCCAGGCCTGCGGCTTTGACAACCGGGGGCTGTTGTCGCGTGCGAATATAATCAATTGCCAAGGCCGGGTCTGTGAAGACGCGGGAATCGGGCGTAGGAACACTCGCGGCCTTCATCATGTGCTTGGCCCAGGCCTTGTCGGCCTCCAGCTGCGCACCTTGGCGGGTAGGGCCGAATATAAGCGTATGGTCGTCGGCCAGTTTGTCCGTGTAGCCTTCGCTCAGGGGCTCCTCCGGCCCGATGACCACCAAGCGGATATCTCGCTTATCGATAAACTGCTTAAGCCTGTAGATTTCGCGGATGTCCACGGGAACATCGATGGGCTTGCAGAGTGATGCGATGCCGGGGTTCTGCGTGCCGGAGGCGTAGAAGTCTCCCATGCGCGTGGATTGACTTAACCGCAGTGCAAGGGCGTGCTCGCGTCCGCCGCTGCCGATGAGGAGCGTGTTAACTTTATTGGGCAGTGGGACGGGTGGCATAAGTTGGCGAGTTTCGGAGAGCCCGCGGTTCGCTGGGGCGAGGGGAGCGAGATAATATTACCTGCCGCGTTGGGTGTTGCGCTCAGGTTGCGGGGGCATGGGCGCGTGAGGGGGGGTCGTGTGAGGAGGGTTAGTGGCCGAAGAGATTCTTCTCACCAAAGTAACCGTTGGCTTCAAAGTAAGCGAGTGCTTCCTGCGTGCTGGAAAAGATGCGGGTGGCGGTCTCCGTGATGAAGGGGCTGGGGGCTTTCTTGGGTTTCCAGACGACGAAGACTTCTTTGGTGTGCTCGAAAGCGTGCTGAAGTTCGCGCTCAACACCGCTGGAGAGGCCGGGGATGCCGCCGGGCAGCTCGGGGATGTAAGAGACGATCATGTCGGACTGATCGACTAGCTTGAAGTCGCGCATGTAGATCTGTCCGTCGATGTCGCCCGCAATGTCGAGCACTTCGCGGATGCTTACGCGGATCGGTGGTGCGCCGAAAGGGGCCTTCGCGCCGCCGTACGTGTGGGGCGCCACTTCGAGCCAATCCTTGCCTTCTTTCGCGGCGGCGATGGCGCGGTCTAAAAGTAACTTTTCATCAACATCGCCCGGATCAAAGGTAATAAAATGTTCGGCGAGCGCTGCGCGGAAGGCGTCAATCTCGGCGAGCACATCGGGCATGTCTACGACGTGGCTCATCGGGAAACTGGGATAAACTTTGCGCATGCCCGGGCGGCAGACCAGCCGAAAGAGGCTGCGGGTGGTCATGGCGTGGCGGCCGCGAGAGAGGATGTAAAACTTACTTGTGGGGATCGCCTTGCTCATTAACTCAGTTGCAAGAATTTCCTCTTCACGCCAGACCATGCAGTCTTTGAGGGTCGCGTCAATGTCGTGCTCGGAGTGCAGGCGATGGTGAACGACCTCGATGTTATCAACGAGGCAGATGAAGAGGTCGGGGCGGAGGTTCTCGATCTGATCGTAATCAAACGCGCTAAAGAGCCCGTGACGCCAGCGGAAGGTGGCGTGGGTATTGACCATTAAATTAACATCGTCGCGTGATTCGGCGTAGATGTCTTTGAAGGCGGCCCGGCGGAGCGAGTTGAGGCGAGAAATTGGAAGGTCCAGAATCTTACCCGGCCGGACGTCCAACGCCTCCTTGTACATCAGGTCGCCGACGTGGAAAATTGGCATGGGTTCGCCCTGCTCACCGGCGAACTTCGCCGCGGCGTGAAGGTACGGTTTTTTGTCCATGCCGATCTGGCCGGTAACAATTGCGCGCATGCGGCATGGTAGGGGGCAGTATGCAGGTTGTAAGCCGCCGGAGGTGACAGCGACTGTCGGGTTGGTCAAAGGTGCAAGCCGCGAGTGTGGTCGCGGTGGGGTGGCAGGAGGAACATCTGCATGGGGTTCCGCAAACGTACCCTCGACGGGCTGAGGGATGGAAGGCTTCCCGATGTTCCGAATTCGCTGAGGGCCTTAGAGGAATCACATGAGCGTACTGATGTTGGGCGTTTCTGGTTGTCGCGGGTTGGTTGGCTCTTCGTTGAGCCCGGCAGTGATCGCGCGGTACGCGGGTGCGTACGGGGCTTGGCTATCGGCGAGGGCTAATGGAGGTGGTGGGGGTAGTGGGG
>CAYVFW010000088.1:0-12411 GCA_964450325.1 uncultured Phycisphaeraceae bacterium
ACGTAAGCCCCGTCCCCACCAACACCATCGTCAGCCCGATGATGTAACCCGGCATGCGGATGACCCGGCGCTCCAAGGGAAACATAATCGCCGCGCCGATCGTAACAAAGATCAACTGCCCGCGCAGCGAGAAGACCATCAGCCCCGGGTCCATCTTGTATGGCGCAACGCCGAAGCAATGCTGCCCAACCGCGTTGAAGATCGAGGGGAGCAGAGCGGCCTTCCATAGACCCTTGGGAATCGTCCCTCTGTAGTAAGCCACCGCCAGCGGCACCATCCACAGGATTGCCGAAAACCCGTACCGCCAACCGTTGGCGTTGTAGTAGTCTATATCCTTGGAGAAGAACTTGAGAAACAACGGAATACTCGTCCAGCCGATCAGCGTGCAGACAATAGTTATGATTCCGATTGCAACCCCGCCGCTGGGCTGCCCCGCGCTATTCAGCGAGTCCGGTTTGACAATCTGGGTCATGTTGTCCCCGCGACCGGCGCGTTCGCTCCACTCTCAAGAAAACGCCGCTCGACGAACCACCCCGCCGCCCCCGCACGACCTACCCAAGTCGCCCGATTAAACGGTTGCAAGCCCCACGTCCGCAGAGCTTCGCTTTCACTCTTAACTTTAAAAATAAAACTTATGTTTCGATGGCGACTTCGCAACACACTTAAGCCTTTGTGAAAGAACCGCGAGGTAATAACTAATCCGTAATTGGCGGCTCTATCGCCCTCTATGGACCCATTATAAGCCGACGAATCAAGCCCGGTCGCCCCCACCGCAACCAACGCTCCTCCCCGCATCCAGAAGCCCCTTTGAAGCCCCAAACACATCGCCCTTGTCACGAACTTACCCGCCGCCCGCTCCTCGCTTGCTTGCGCCTGCTGCGGCCCCGCCGCGTACTATCAAGACGCATGCATCCACAAGATTGCCAGCCCCGTTTTGCACAATCGTTGAAGAGCCACCGGTTCCCTTGCGCCGGGGGGAGCTTGCGGTACGGCCTTGCCCTCTCTCCAAGGCCAGCGGCGTCAGGACTTATGATCAGCCATGCTGCGGCTGGGTTAATTTTGATGGCCTTGCTCGTAGGCGGCTGCACCACCGGCAATGAGCGTGATTCCCTCGGTAACTTTACTCCCGGCAATAGTGTTAAGTTGCACGAGTATGTGGACCGCGGTGAGCCACCACCGCCCAAGTCCGACGCCGTTTCAACCACCTCGCTCTCGCGCGAGAGCTGGAAGGTAACCACTGTGCTCGTGCCCGTCGACGGCCTGGCTTCGCGACCGACTTACGCTAGAACTTACATCTGGACCGACGAGACCACACGCCAGCGACGAGAACAGCCCAGCGCACTGACCGCGCTCGAGCTTGATGGCAGCACGCGATGGCAGCAGGTAGGGGAAGCCGCGGCGAGTGCCCCGCTTGCTGTGTGGGACGGAGTTCGGATGGTGGCTTGGGATTTCTTGGCCAATCCGTTCTGGCGCGAGAAGATCCGCCCAACGCTTCAGCCCTACGCCCGGGCCGACCCCGCCACGCCGCGGCTCTCGTGGCTTCCGGCCGTCCAGCCCGCCGAAGAACTCTACCCTGTGCCTTCGCCGCCAGTTTCAAAGATTACCTCATCCGACCCTTCAGACTCTGCGATGCCAGCCTCCGGCAAACTGGCAAAGCCTACCACGGTTCCCCCTGCCGCTGAACGTAACCTTGATCGTACGCCGCAGGCGCCTCAGAATCTTCAGCCCGGCCAGCCCGAAGCGGGGAAACCCATCGTGCCGATCGAAGGCCCGAAGAAGGAACCACAAGAGGCATTTGACGAACCCAAAGGTACCTAATGGACGTAACTAAAAACTCTGGATCGCCCGCCGGGCACGGCAAGCAGCCCTCGCTCGATGAACGCGGCTTACCTCAGGGGTACGCTTACAAACCAGAGTATGAGCTCACCCCCCGCGATGTAATAGCCAGAATAAGAGCAGATCCGGCAGCAGTCCTGCTCGTCGATTGCCGCACCCAGGTAGAGTGGGACCTAGTTCATATCGCTGGCGCGGTTCATATTCCGCTTGACGAAATAGAAAGGCGGGCCGACGAAATTGAACCCGCTCCGGGCCAGGCGGTCACGGTGATCTGTCACCACGGCGTCCGATCGCTTACCGCTGCGTTGGCGCTACGCCAGCTGGGATTCCCGCAGGCAACATCTGTCGCTGGGGGTATCGAACTCTGGTCGCTCGCGGCGGATACGAGCATCCCCAGATACCAGCGCCAAGGCGGGCGATGTTGGAAGGTATAGCTTAACTGGCGGGCCAGGGCTTTTACTACCGCGCAAAGCCTATTACACTCTGGGAAATCCCATTTTCGCACGCGTCAGCATAGTTACGCCCCACAACATAATAATACTCGCGCGGTGGTGAAACCATTCTACCGCACCTTTGCTTGCGCTACTGCGCGGAGTGCCGCTGCGCCGCCCGGGAGAGAGCCCCGGAGCCGCGTCTCCGCTGGCTATACATCCTCATGCGGATGGCTACGGGTACCATCCGTGAGGCCCGCCATTGATTATGTTGAACGCCGCAACTGGGTGAGCATCGCGAAAAACGCCTTGGCAAAGCGAGGCCCATCGCACAAGGGCGAGCTTGCCATCCGTTGCCTCAGCGTGGCTCGCAGACCAGCGAGCCTGCCCCGATCGTTGGCCAACGCCACCGCCGCTGCGATGTAATCTTGGATACTGTACGTAGTAAGTTCTTGCAGCCCCACTGCCGCGTTCAAGGATGAACCAACTCTCCCCCGGTGGGCATCGCCCCTGAGCGTTATTACCGGTACGCCCATCCACATTGCTTCGCAGGTCGTCGTGGTTCCGTTGTAGGGAAAGGCATCCATCGCGATGTCGATCTGATTATAGAGTTCCAGGTGATCGCTCGCCAGCGGAACGAAGTCACTTAAGATGATTCGCTCGCGTGCGATTCCCAGCGCGACGAACCGGCCGACTGCAAGCGAACGTAACTCTTCGCTCATCATCCTTGACTTGATCATCATCTTACTGCCCGGCACGGCCGTCAGCACATCGCACCAGGCCTTTAAGGTTTGCTCGGTGATTTTCTCCAGGCGATTGAACGAACCGAAAACGATCGGCGCGGTCGGGGGCCGCTCCCGAACCTGCGGGGCTCGCCGATTGGGCGAGAAGCAGACGAAGCAGTCGGGCAGCCTCGCGGGGAGTTCGGTCAGATGATCGTTATTTTCGGGCGGATCGGTGATCGCGTCGACGATCCGGTAGTCCATCGTAACAAGCCCGGTCGTGTTCGGGTATCCTAAGTAAGTACACTGCACCGGGGCTAATCTTGGGTTCAGCGCGGTCAGCCGGTTGCCGTCAAAGTGCCCGCTGCAATCGATCAAGACATCCAGATCATCCCCTCGCACCGCCGCGGCGAGCGAAGAATCGTCCATACTCGCGACGATCCTGAAGGTAGACGCCGAACGAAAAAAGGCAGTGGTGGCGTCGTTGATCGTGTGGGTGTAGTAGCAATAGCGGTCGATCGGTTCCTGTGTTCCATCAGCTGCCGCCGTAAAAAGGCAGCGGAGAAAGATCGCGCAGGCATGCTCGCGGAAATCTCCCGAAAGAAAGCCCACCCTCAGCCGCTCCCTCACTGGGGGCTTCTTTCCGCCAGCGTCGAAAGTTAAGTTCCACTGTGGCTTCGGGGGCGCCTGGGGCGGAGTAATTTCCTCCATATACTGCCGGTGCTGCCGCTTGTGTTCTACCGGATCGACGAAACTGATGAAGTTGCTGTTCTGGACGATGAATGCGAGTAGACCGGTGGCGGTCGGCAGCCTCGCATACCCTTGTTTAACGATGTCCATCCCTTCGCTCACGTAGCCGATGGTCGCCAGCAAGGTCGCGTAAAAGCCGTACGAGTTAGCATCATCGGGCGCTACCGCGATCCCCTCTTCCATCACGGCCCTCGCATCCGCGAGCCGCCCGAGGCTTATGAAACACTGGGCCAACGCACTGCGGCTTGAGATATCCGTGGGGTATGCGGCAACATAAGGTTTGAGGGCCTGAATCGCTCCTTCGTACTTCTTGAGCGCAATCAGCACATTGCCCAGCATGAACCGCGCTTCCATATCTTTGGAGTTCGCGGCGATGGCCCGCTGCAAACATAACGCGGCGGGACCAAACTCATCATGTTCGCCATGGATGATGGCCCGCAGCTTATTCGCGCCGAAATCCATCGGCGACTTATGTAGAATCTTGGCGAGAACGGCTATCGCCGCAGGCTCATTGCCCGAGTGCAGCCACGAGTGCGCCTCTTGAAGAATATTGGAGTTGTTCGACATAGAACTCTGCGGCGATTGTTGGCACAGGCCGCCGGCCGCCACCGCCCGCCGGGACTCTTACGTTCGATGCACATTCAACCACTGCCCCGCCTCACCAACTGATCATTGCCGAGTGGCAGCGGCTACATTCCAAACTTAAGCCCTACCGCAAGCCGCTCGACTTCCTCTCTCGTTGGCAGACTTGGAATCGCCCCCGACTTGGTCGCCGCGAGAGCGCCCGCGGCGGAAGCCAGGAGGAGCGCGTGCTCAAGATGGCGGAACTCATCGTGCGCCTTTACGCGGGTCGCTTCATGGACTACCGGCCAGAGCGCGGCGAGCGCGCCCACAAAGGCATCGCCCGCGGCCACAGCGTCGATCGCGACTACCGACGGAGTGGGAACCCGGCGCGGCCGGGCGCGATGCGAGACAATGCTGCCCTGCGAGCCTAAAGTTAATATAATCGTCGGTGGGCCCAGCTCCGGTAGTCGCAGCGTCATCCGGCCTGGGTCGGCGGTCGCTTCCATGCCCAAGAGCGTGGCGGCCTCTACGCGATTTACGATTAGTACATCGGCCATCCGCACAAGTTCCAACGGCACGCTGCGGGCCGGGGCCGCGTTGAGCATAACGCAAACACCCGCCGCTTTGGCCAGCCGGGCGGCTTCCATGATCACCGACGTTGGAATCTCCAGTTGTAGAAGTAGAACGTGGGCGCTTGTCACAGCGTCTGAAGCGGTCGCGAGATCAGCCGATGAAACGGTCGCGTTCGCCCCCGGCGATACCACGATCATGTTCTCCCCGCCATCGGCAACCGTAATTAATCCCAGCCCGGTCATCTCTTGGGCGCGGGTCAAAAGATGCCGCAGGTCAATCCCCTCGGCTTCGAGGGCCGATCGCACCTTAACCCCGTGCGGATCATCGCCCACGGCGCCTACAAACGTAACTAATGCGCCCATCCTCGCCGCCGCGACCGCCTGGTTGGCTCCCTTGCCGCCGGGATACGTTCGGTAGGAACCTCCCGAGACGGTCTCGCCCGGGCTGGGCAGCCTCGGTACGCGAATAACCAGATCCATGTTTAAGGATCCGACAACGCAGACACGGGTTTGGACTATCGGAGTGTCGGACACACGTGCAGGGTAGCGACAAGAAGGTCGGGGCAGCGCACCGGTGATTCCGGGCAGTCTGGGCCGAACAGGTAGCAGCGAGATGCCCCCATTTGTCCCGATCACTTTGCATCCGGCGATTTGAGGCGTAAACTCCGCCCTATGCGCCAGTTTGACCTATGTGTAATTGGCTCGGGTGCGGCGGGCCAGAAGGCCGCGATCCAAGCTGCTAAGCTCGGAAAAAGCGTCGCGGTCGTCGAAGCTCGCGAGGTTGTAGGCGGCGCGGCGGTGAACACTGGCACCATCCCGAGTAAGGCTTTGCGCGAAGCAATCATGAACTTGGGAGGCTCTCCGTCACACAATGCTTCCACGGCTGACTTTGCCGCCGCGGCGAAAAAGTCCACCCTGGCCAACATCTGGGCGACCTGTTCTCGCGTCATCAACGCCGAAATCCAGATGGTTCGCACGCACTTTGCCAGCAACGGAATCGTGCTCATCACCGGGCGGGGCCGATTCAGGGACGCGAACACCATCGAGGTCGTCGGCCAGCACGTCAACGAACTTATCTCTGCGAAGCACGTCTTGATCGCAGTGGGCACCAAGCCAGGACGACCGAGCAATATCAAGTTTGATGAGATTGACATAATTACGTCGGATGAACTAGTAAGGCTCCAGTCGCTCCCCCACTCCATGCTCGTGGTTGGCGGCGGCGTGATCGGGACCGAGTACGCCTCGATGCTTGCGGCGTTAGGTGTGAAAGTTACTTTGATTGAGGGGCGTAACCGGCTTCTGGACTTTGTCGACGCGGAAATCACCGAGGCTCTGCAATATCACCTCCGGCAGCGGGGCGTGACGCTCCGGCTGGGTGAAAAAGTTGTGAGCATCAAGCACCTGGAGGCCCCGGCGGGCGCGAGATCAGATAATAATATTATGGTGGAGGCCCAGCTGGAGAGCGGTAAGGTTCTTCGCGGCGACTGCCTGCTCTACTGCATCGGACGACAGGGCTCAACGGAGGGACTCGACCTCGACGCGGCGGGCCTCGCCGCCGATGAACGGGGCCGGATCAAAGTTAACGAGAACTATCAGACACAAGTGCCGCATATCTACGCCTGCGGCGACGTTATCGGCTTTCCAGCATTGGCCAGCACGAGTATGGAACAGGGGCGCCTCGCGGCGTGCCACATGTTTGATATTCGATCCGACTCGCTGGAGAACCTGTTGCCCTACGGGATCTACGCGATCCCCGAGATCTCAATGGTCGGCTGGACCGAAGAGAAGCTGACGGCGGAGGGCATTCCGTACGAAGCCGGGGTTGCGCTCTATAGCGAAACCGCCCGCGGCCAGTTGCTTGGCGATGAGATCGGGATGCTCAAGCTGCTGATCCACCAGGAAAGCCACACGATTCTCGGCGTGCACATCATCGGTAGCCAAGCGACAGAACTCGTGCATATCGGGCAGACGGCGATCGCCTTCAAGGCTACCGCTGAGTACTTTATTAATGCGGTCTTTAACTACCCTACTCTCGCCGAATGTTACAAGGTCGCGGCGATGAATGGGCTCAACAAGCTTCGTAACATTTAGCGGTTGTCCGCGCCATCGGGCCTTGAGCGGGTTCGATTGGACGCGTCTGTCCGCCCTTCAGGAGTAATTGATTGTGAACAATGCACCCTTCAGCCTCGCCCAGATGCTTGGAAAAGCTTGCCCGACGATAGATATCGTTGATGTGGGGGCGATGGCCTTGGATTCTGAGCCCGAGTACGCTCCGATCTTAAGATCCGCGCCCACCAGGCTCGTGGGGTTTGAGCCGGTGCAGAAGGAGTGCGATAAGCTCAACGCGGGTAAGCATAAGAATCGTACCTACTTGCCTTACTTCATCGGCGATGGGCGCGACCGTACGTTCCACCTCACCAACTTCTCCATGACCTCCTCGCTGTACGAGCCGGACACGCGGCTCCTGCAGCGATTTAACAACCTGGAAGAGCTTACTCGTGTTGTTGAAACGACCCCCGTGAAGACGACCCGGCTTGACGACGTTCCCGAGATCACTAATATTGATTTGCTTAAGATCGATATTCAAGGGGCCGAGCTTGACTGCTTCCAAGGCGCACCCCGGCTGCTTGCAAACTGCCTGATGGTCTGGACCGAGGTCGAGTTCATTCCGATGTACAAGGGCCAGCCGCTCTTTGGCGATGTCGACACCGAGCTTCGTAAGCACGGGCTGCTGCTCCACTGCTTCGAGAGCCTTTCGGGCCGAACCTTCAAGCCGCTCGTCGTCGGGAGTAACCTAAACGGCGTCATGCGGCAGATCATCTGGACCGATGCGACTTATGTTCGTAACTTTATGAACTTTGATGCGCTGACCGAGGCCCAGATGCTCAAGCTCGCCGTGATGCTCCACGAGCTGGTCGGCTCGTACGACATGTGCCAACTGTTGCTGCAACACTACGATCGTAAGTTTAAGAAACACCTGTGGAAGGGGTACATGCAGCGTCTGACGAACGAAATGCCCGACGAGAAGCCGCTGGACACGTGGGAGCCCAACGGGCACCCCTGATCCCGAGCGATTTATGACTGCTCTTAAGCTACTTTCCTGATCAACTTTCTTTGAACTGCCCCACGCCTTCCCATCTGCATTATCATTTAACTCGCTCCCGTCTCGCCCGCAGGAAAACTTATGCTTCGTGATGATGCCCTCGTCGCCGCGGCCGATGCCACGCCTGCCTCCTCCCCTCGTGGGTTTACCGGGACGCTTCAGCAGTTCGCCGATGAAGTTGTGAAGACAGTCGGAAGGTTTACGCCCAGCGTCGTCGGCGCGCTCCTCTTCTTTCTGGCCGCGTGGATCGTCTCGGGCACGCTCTCCAGGTTCCTGCTCAAATCACTCCTGAAAGCGCGCGTTGAAGTTACGATCGCCAAGTTTCTAGCAACTTTGTTGCGTTGGACTCTGATCGCTCTCTCGGCGGTTGCTTGCCTGGGAATGTTCGGGGTGAACATCGCGGCTTTTGCCGCCATGCTGGGGGCGATCGGGCTGGCCATCGGATTGGCCTTGCAGGGCTCACTCTCTAACATGGCCGCGGGTGTCATGCTCCTGCTCTTTCGCCCTTTCCGGGTGGGAGATGCGATCGTGGTCGCGGGGCAGGCCGGGGTGGTTGACGAAATTGAACTTTTCTCGACGCGCCTTGACACGGCGGACAATCGCCGAATTATCATCCCCAACTCCGCCGCGTTTAATGCGATCGTCGAGAACACTTCACACCACGACCTCCGGAGGGTCGACATCACGGTGGGTGTTGATTACGGTGGCGATATCGCCGCGACCCGCCAAGCACTCACCGCCGCCATCGACTCCGTGCCCGAAGTCATCGATCAGCCGCCCTCGGTGGTGGTCCAAGTGCGGTTTGGCAAGAGTGCGGTGGAATGGCAGCTATGCGCGTGGTGCAAGAAAGAGGACTACTTCGCCGTGCAGCAAGCATTGATGCAGGCCACACAGGATCAACTGGCCAGGGTCGAGATCAAACTCGTGCCGATGCTCTAAACCTCCACGGACTGTTATGTTCGTGCAGAGTGCGGCGCGCCGGTAAGCATGTGGCGGACTTGCCGCTGCTGGCCGTCGGGTGCCCCCCACTTTATTACATTATCGAATCGTTCCAGGCACCAGCCCAAACTTGTCCAACGGGTCGAATCAGGGGTCATTTGATGGGCCAAAGTACGCCGTTATCCTTTCCCACAAATGGCGCCTTCAATGAAGTCGCGAAAAGCCGGTTTAATTGTCATGAGTTTTTCCCCGTAAGGTCAAATTATGATTGCACTCGAACACACAAAGTGAGCCCTAGGCTCGCGCCGTCGAGATCAGCAGCCGCTCCCCCACCGCACGAAGAACTCATCCACATCCGACCCATCGATCCCGCCATCAAAGTTAATGTCTGCCGATGAATCGGCGGTTTCCCACATCTCGAAGAACGCGCTGACATCGGCACCGTCGATACCGCCGTCCATGTTGAAGTCCGCCGGACAACTGACCTCGATGATCGCAGGCACCGTCGTCGTGATACCGCAGGCGTTCGTGATCGTAAGCACATACGAACCTGACTGCGTTGGGTCATTGGCGTTGATGGTCAACGTGGGCGTGAAGACACCTGAGTAGAAGGTATTGTTGAAGAGACTTATGCCGTCCTTCCTCCAGCGGTAGGAGGTGGGACCCCAAGTGCTCGTTGTGGCAATCAGCGTGATGGCCTGGCCACCTACGTACAACCCACCAGCGGGTTGCTCTGAAACAAAAGCCTTGCAGGACAAGTTCGCGACCTCGCTCGTAAGCGTGTCGCACGTGCCCATTGCCACACAGTCAAAATTGCCCTGATCGCTGCTCTGCACTCCAGTGATCGTGAGCATCGAACTCAGCGCCCCGCTGACGCGGCCTCCATTGATCAGGCCAACCCCATTCCTCCGCCATTGGTAGGTCACCGGCTGCCCTCCAACAACGAATCTGAAACTCACCGTACTTCCAAGTACGAATGTTTGCGACTCTGGCTGGCTTATCACAACAGGTGCATCCGAGAGCACCCACGCATCCGCGAATCGCGTGCTGCCGGTACCAGCGCCACCAGTAATGACCATTTGCCGCGAAGAAGCATCAAAGCTCATCGCATGGGTCCAGCGGGCCGTCGGGGCACCTGTAACTACTGCCGGTTGCCAACTCGTCCCGGTCCAAAGGTGTGAATCTGCAAGCAACGTCGCGCCATTTCCGCCAGTCAGCACTACGCCGCCCATCGCCGGGTTAAAGTCCGCCGCGGCATAATACCTTGCCGAAGGACCGCTCGTAGACACCTGCGCCCACGTGATTCCATTCCATGCCCACGTATCGCCCACGAGCCCACTAGCCGTGAAGCCACCAAAGAGCAGCACTCTACCTTGGGCTGCATCAAAGGCCATGGTGTGGCCCAATCGTGGCGATGGCCCGGTCGTAGATGCCAAGTTCCATGCAGTGCCTGTCCACTCCCAGGTATCGCCCAACAAAGCGCCGCTGGCGTTCACGCCACCAAACATTACCACTCTGTGGCGGATCGAGTCGAAGGCCATCACATGACCAAGCCTCGCAGCCGGACCTGTCGAAGATACTTGCATCCAAGCAGCCCCGTCCCATTCCCAAGTGTCGCCGCGGGCGGTGTTGGCGCTCGTCGCCAATGTCGCGCCACCGAATAACATAACACGGCCATTGGCAAGAGCCGCCATCGCTGTATCAGAACGCGCTGCGGGTCCGGTGGTGGCGACCTGTGTCCAAACGCCGCCGGTGTTGAGCCATGTATCGCCGAGCGTGGCATTGCTCGGGTTTCTACCGCCAAAGAGCAGCGTTCCACTGTTGACCGCCGAATACGCCTGACCATGAACCCATCTCTCGCCAAAAGTTTGGACGCCCAAACCCACCCACGCGAAGTTGCTTGGTCTCACGGTCAATGCCGCAGGATTACTCGTTACGCTGCCGCACGAGTTTATCGCAGTGCAGGTATAGATGCCCGCGTCATTGCTTGAGGCGGCTGGGATGTTCAGCGTGCTTGAAGTTGCACCTGCAATGTCGCTCCCATCCTTGCGCCACTGGTACGTCGGTGTAGGCGAACCCGTTGCGGTCACTGAGAACCCAACAGATACGCCGTTGCACACTGTCTGGCTGACGGGTTGCACCGTCACAGCGACGGAAACATTCACCGCCAACGTCGCGGCAGTACTCGTAGCAGGGCCGCAGGCGTTGCTTACTACACAATCATACGAACCCGCAGTGCCTGCAACCACGCTTACAATCGCGTAAGTGCTCCCGGTCGCTCCCGAGATGTTCACGCTGTTCTGCCGCCATTGGTAACTAAACGGGCCATTGCCCGAAGCAACAACAGAAAATGTAGTCAAGGTGGTGGTGCATGCTGTACGGCTTGTCGGGTTGGTCGTAATCGTTGGAGTGGAATTTACGGTCAACTCCGCCGTTCCGCTGGTAACGCTGCAACCTGCGGTTGTCACCACGCAGTCGTACGTGCCCGCCGAACTCGAAGAAGTCGAGGCAATGGCGTAGGTGCTTGCCGTAGCGCCCGAAATAGTGGACCCATTCTTACGCCACTGGTACATTGGCATCGGCGAACCCGTCGCCGTCACCGAGAAACTCGCCGGTCCGCCGCTGCACACAGTTTGGCTCAAGGGGCTGTCGCTGATCAACGGCAAGGGATTTACAGTCAATGTGGCTGCATCGCTTAATACAGAACCGCATGAGTTTGTAACTACGCATTGATACGCCCCGGTATTTGCCGGGATGGCTGTACCGATGGTGTACGTACTGCCCGTGGCATCGGGGATCTCGATGCCATCCTTCGTCCACTGGAACGTCGGAGTTGGGCTTCCCACTGCGATGACGGAGAAACCCGCGGCAGAGCCGCTGCACACCGTCTGCCCGCTGGGCTGACCGGTCACCGTCGCGAAAACATTTACCGTCAATACGGCGGCGCTGCTAGTGATCGACCCGCAGGCAGTGCTGACAACACAGTCGTACGAACCTGCGTTTGTCGGAGCGATATTTGCGATAATTAAGTCGCTCGCGGTGGCCCCGGCGAGGGCAGAGCTATTTTTCCGCCATTGGTAGCTGAAGGGGCCATTGCCCGCCGCAGTTACGGAGAAGGTGGTAGAGGCAGTCGTACATGATGTACGACTTGTGGGATTAATAGCAATTGCCGGACCGACATCGACCGTCAGGGTTGCGACTCTGCTTTCAAAGCTGTTGATGCTGCTGCAACTGTTGGAGACGCGGCAGCGCACGCGAAGGAAGAGGTCCGAATTGCTGATCGTGAGCATGCCGGTGGAAGCACCGTTAGCCACAGCCGCACTTCCGGAAGCCGGAGGGAGCACGCCATCGAAAACGTCTGTCCAGATGTTGCTGCCAGAGGGAGCCACTTCGACTTGCCAGCGGAACGTAGGAGGGGCCGTGCCCGCGAGTACAACGGAAAAGTTTGCCGAGCCCGAGGGGCACGTCGTTGCGGACATCGGCTGATTGACGAT